>PLTV01000262.1:6579-6714 GCA_003164635.1 Acidobacteriaceae bacterium | reverse complement strand
TGTATTCCTTGCCTTCTTTGAGAATGAGAACAGTCATGCGTTCGCCGGGAAGCACAACCGGCTTGAGCGCATTGGCAAGATCGTTAATGTTCAACACTTCAACGTGGTGAAGGTGGGCAACCTTGTTGAGGTTGA
>PLTV01000262.1:0-6493 GCA_003164635.1 Acidobacteriaceae bacterium | reverse complement strand
ACCATCATGCCGTCGATGAATCCTGCCTCGGCGATGTCGGCGATACGTCCGTCGATGATGACGCTCGTGTCGAGGACCTTGGCTGTGCGGCGGGTTGGTTTTTCACCGCTGAAGATAGTTCCCAGCGCGGCCGGATTCAGCAGATCTCCCTTGCTTGCGCCCACCAAAAGGCCTACATACGTCATGAGAAGCAGGACGAAGATTTGCAGCACCGCCGAATTTGTGTTGCTCAGTGGTGCGGTCTTGAGCACCAGGCAAAATAGGAACGCGCCGAAGATGCCGAGGACGCTGCCGACGACCGCGCCGATCAATCGGCGCAGCGTGAGCGCGCGCACGCGCAGTTCGAAGACGATGACCGCTGCTGCCGAAGCGGCGCCCACTTCGGCGCCCATCCATCCAGTTAACCCAAAAGGATGAAGCACATAGCAAATTACGGCAAGCAGAGCCACAAAGAGTATACGAAGCAGTATGAGATCCATGAAGCGACCACCCCAGGTTGGTGAAGGGAAAATGCCCGTGCAGTGGGCACAAGTCGCGAGTATGCCCATTTCATAGTGCAGTCGTCAAGCAAAGACTGCTTTGGACTCGACAAATTACATTGAAAGCAAATTGATCCGCCCGTTCTTCGACCACATTTCGAAGCGCGCGTAGCTGCAAGCGTTCCGGCGTCTCGAAAAGTAACTTACTTTTTGCATGAATCGTAACTTACTGTTTGTTGACGTCCACATAGTAGAGTTCGGTCGACACCTGAAACCCTTCCTTACTTAACGGCGTCTGCATCCACTGCCACGCCGTCGTTGGATGGATAACTTGCCAATGATCCGGAGTGCCCACTTTGATCGGCATGGCAAAGTTGTCTTCATCGGCGTCCCACTTATACATCACCATGCCCGGCGCTTCGCCGAACAGTAGTTCCAGGCGCGGGATATGCGCATGGCGAAGGTATTGGTTGAAGACCGGCGTCAGGTTCATGCCGGTATGCAGGTTGAACCAGGCGACAACATCTTCGGTCATGGTGCTTTGAAACTTGAAGTGCTGGTAAAACGCATGAAGAAGCGCCCACCATCTGGCGTCGTCATTGACGATGCTGCGCAGCGTATTAATCATCAGCGCGCCCTTGAAGTACTGATCCTCGGTGGGTTCCGCGTTCACGCCGCGCTCGGCCACGATGGGCCGCATATTCACAATCTTGGGTTTGAGACCGCTCATATACTTCAAGGCATCTGCGTGTCCCCAGCGGTGCTCCACGTAGAGGGTTTCGAGATAGGTCGTCCATCCCTCGTGGATCCACATGTCCGCAGGATCCTGCGCCGTAATGCTGTTGCCGAACCACTCGTGCCCGCTCTCGTGGATGATGATGAAGTCGAATCGCGAGTTAATGCCCACGCCCGTCCAGTCGCGCCCAAGATAACCGTTCTTGAATAAATTGCCATAAGTGACGGCGCTCTGGTGTTCCATTCCGGAGTAGGGCGCCTGGACAAGTTTGTATCCGTCTTTGATGAAGGGGTACTCGCCAAAGTAATGCTGATAGGCCTCGATCATGCCGCGGGCCTGTGCGAACTGCGCCCTGGCTTTCTCCAGATCTTCCGGCAAAACGTAATAGTCCATGGCCAGCTTCGCGCCGGAAGGTTCGTCCATTTCTTCGCCGAAGTGTACATAGTCGCCAATATTCAATGAGACATTGTAGTTATTGATCCCATAACTCACGTGCCAGTCCCAGCGCGTGTATCCGTCGCCCAGGTCGGTCTTCCCCACAAACTTTCCATTCGATACGTCCATCAGCCCGTTGGGAACGGCGACGCTGATGTCCATGCTCTGGCCTTCATCTTTCCATTGGTCCTTGTCGGGCCACCACATGCTTGCGCCGGTGCCCTCGCACGCGGTGTTGATCCAGACGCGGCCGGCGGGGTCTTTCTTGAAAGTCATGCCCCCGAAACGGCCGGTCTCTTCCGGATGCCCCGAGTAATAGAAATCGATCGAATAAACGCGGCCCGCGTGCAGTGTCTCGGGAAAGTCGATAAAAACCGCACCGTTATCGCGCTCGTATTTCAGAACCTCTGCCCCGAGCAGGATTTTGTCGATGGTGAGCGCGTCGCGCAGATCGATCTGAATGCGTTTTCCGTCCTTCAACATGCGAAAGCGAATGGTGTTCTTGCCGCTGATCCACTGCTTTTCAGGGTCCACGCGAATGTTGAGGTGGTAGTAAAGCAGATCGTTGTTCGCGCGAAATGGGCCATACGCGCCGCGCAACATGTCGTAGCCCGTGGGCAACGGCGCCTCCGCATCAATGGGACGGACATGCTGCCTTGCCGGCGTATGGGTCGAGGCCGCTGCAGGATTCTCCTGGGCTGCGGCAGCAGCGGCAGTGGGCGCAACGGCCGGAGCCGGCGATGTTGTCTGCGCAGCCGCCGCAGGAGCATCGGGCTTGACCGTTGTCTGTGGCGTGGCCTGTGCCGCTGTAACGGGCGCTGAAACCGTGATGGCAAGAGATGAAAGGCAAAAGAGAACAAGGCAGCCGAAAAATCGCATGGCGCTATCCTAATCGGCGCACCGGGCTGCGGCATAGAAATGCCGCGAGGCAAGCATGGCACAATATTGCTTCCAGCGATTCAATCAGATTTTCTTATCTTGGAGGGTGCCCGTGAGGTTAGTCAGCAAACCGCGCAATGCCGAAACAACATTTAGGTTGGCCGTGGGTCTTGCGGCTGTGATGCTCCTCAGCGCAGTGCATGCGGCGGCGCAGGAGAAGGCCTTCACGATTGAACAGGCGCTGAGCGCTCCGTTCACTACGGAACTGATCGCTGCTCCCGCCAGGGGGCGCCTGGCGTGGGAGGCCAACATCGACGGACGCCGCAACCTGTGGTTTGCAGAACCCGCAGCCAGCGGCAACGCGTATACCTCGCGCCAGATTACGCATTACACAGAGGACGATGGCCAGGAGATCAACACGCCCGAGTGGACTCCCGATGGCGCATCGATTGTGTATGCGCATGGCAGCAATGCGCAGGGCGACGGGCATCCCGTGCCCAATCCGGCAGCGTTTCCCAAGGGCGCGCAGCAACAAATATGGATTGCCGGCGCGGATGGTGGCGAGCCTCGCCTGCTCGCCGAAGGCAATTCCCCAGCCGTCTCTCCCGATGGCAAGACCGTGGCCTACACGCTCAAAGGTCAACTCTGGTCGATTCATCTGGACGATCTCGCTGCCAAGCCGCAGCAGCTCTTGCAAACGCGCGGAGAAGTGGAGACATTGCGCTGGGCTCCGGACGGCGCGCATCTGGGTTTTGTCAGCGCACGCGACGATCACAGCTTCATTGCTGTCTACACGGTCGCTTCGGGCGCTGTTACATATCTCGATCCTTCCACCGACCTCGATGGAAGCCCCGTGTGGTCTCCGGATTCCAAACAGATCGCTTATCTACGCGTTCCTCCTGACAAAAATGCCCTGCTCTTCGTCGCGCATCGCACCGCGCTGCCGTGGTCAATTCGTGTAGCTGATATCGCCACGGGCAAGGGGCACGAAATCTTCCGCGCATCCGAGGGGCAAGGCAGCGCCTTCCGCGAAACCGACTCGCTCGATCAACTGCATTGGACTGACGGCGATCGTATCGTTTTTCCCTGGGAGCTGAATGGCTGGCTGCACCTGTATGCCGTTGCGTCAAGCGGCGGCGCGGCGAAAGAACTGACGCCCGGAGCGAACTTCGAAGTGGAACACGTTTCCCTTAGCGGGGATCGCAAGACTCTGGTCTTCGACTCGAATCAGAACGACATTGACCGGCGTCACGTGTGGCAGATTTCCTTCCCCTCGAGCGGGGCCGAATCGGAGGCTCGCGCCATCACTTCCGGCGAAGGCATCGAGACACAGCCCGTGGTGGCGAGCGATGGAACGATCGCGGTTCTTCGCTCCGATCTGCGTGTGCCGATTCGTCCCGCTGCGGTTTCAGGATCGAGTCTTGTCGACCTTGCTCCGCAAACCATTCCTTCTGACTTTCCTGGATCGAAGTTTGTCGCACCCAGGCAGGTCATCTTTTCCGCCGCGGATGGCCTTGAGATTCATGGGCAGCTCTTCATTCCGGCGGGAATTGCTGCAGGCGAGCGCCGTCCCGCACTGTGTTTCTTTCACGGCGGCTCGCAGCGCCAGATGCTGCTGGGCTGGCATTACATGGAGTACTATTCCAACGCTTATGCAATGAATCAGTATCTCGCCTCGCTGGGCTACATCGTGCTGAGCGTGAACTACCGCAGCGGCATCGGGTACGGGCTCAACTTCCGCGAGGCGCTCAACTACGGTGCATCGGGCGCAAGTGAGTTTAACGATGTGATGGGCGCGGGCCTTTATCTCAAGAGCCGCCCCGACGTGGATGGTGCGCGCATCGGCTCCTGGGGCGGCAGCTACGGCGGCTATCTGACTGCGCTGGCGCTGTCGCGTGCATCAAACCTTTTTGCCGCGGGCGTAGACATGCACGGGGTGCATGACTGGAATCTCGAGCTGCCAACCTTCTCACCCAACTACGATCCCCGCGAACATGCCGAGACCGCGCGCGTGGCTTTCGAATCGTCTCCCATGTCGTCGGTCTCCACGTGGCGCTCGCCGGTGCTGCTAATCCACGGCGACGACGACCGCAATGTGCCCTTCGCCGAGACAGAGTTGCTTGTAGAAGCACTGCGCCGGCAAAAGGTCGAGTTCGAAGAGCTGATCTTCCCGGATGAGATTCATGACTTTCTATTGCGCCGCGACTGGGTGCATGCCTATCAAGCCAGCGCAGAATTCTTCCATCGCAAGCTAGCCAAGTAGACCTTGATCGAAACGAAGCCGGGTGCCACACCCTTTCGCGTTTTGTGCGAAAGGGTGGGATAGCACAAGCCTCATGCGAGCGAAAAGCGAGCGTCTGCCGCACCGCAGGTGCCAGCTGGTTAGACGTTGCTCGTGCGCATTTGTTCGGCGAGAAACTCTGAGGACCGCATGGCGAGCGCCAGAATTGTCATGGTTGGGTTCTGCCATCCGGAGCTGACGAACGCGCTGCCATCCACCACGAACAGATTCTTGATGTCGTGGCTCTGGTTCCACTTGTTCAGCACGCTCGTTCTTGGGTCGTTGCCCATGCGGCAGGTGCCCAATTCGTGAATGCTGTAGCCCGGCGGATTGGGGTCGTGGTTTTTCGTCAACACTTCGAAGCCTGCGGACTCAGCCAGTGCAACAGCCGTATCCACCGCATCGCGCGCCATATTGAATTCGTTTTCGGTGTACCGGGTTTGTATGTGGAGCGCGGGGGTTCCCCAGGCATCGGCAACCGTCTTGTCGATGCTCACGCGATTTTCGTAGCGCGCCAGCACTTCGCCCATAATGCCGATCGAGAACCCGCTGCCGTAGTAGCTATCGAGCTTGTCCTGCAACTTGGCGCCATATTCGGCAAAGTGCTTCGGATCCACACCGTGCTGATTACTGTAAAGATTCAGTGCATAGCCACGAATGAAGTCCTTCGCCTTGGTGTCAATGTTGCGGAAGCGCGGAATCAGCGCGCCGCCGCCCATCAGTTCGCGAGTTCCTTTGCCATCGCGCGCCTCCGGAACCGAACAAACAATACCCGCCCCATAAATCTGGTCAATCAGGTAGTGGCCCATGACGCCACTCGAATTGGCGAGCTTCGAATTGAGAAGTAGCCGCGTGCTTTCAAGCGTGCCCGCCGCCAACACCACGACACGCGCCTTCACGCTCATCTCGCGGCGCGAGATTCGATCCACAAAATGTGCTTCGTTCACGAGGCCCGTCTTCTTGTCGACGCTCAGTTCGCGAACCACGACATTCGGAATTGCCTGCAGCTTGCCCGTGGCAAGCGCATCCGGCAACAGAAGGTTCACCGAGCTGGCCAGCCCATTCACGCCCATCGAGCTGCGTGCCTTGCAGACAGGCACGTTCATTTTCTTTCCAGCCTCGATCAGTCGCTGCATCGAACCGGACCAGGGCTCGTTGTCGGGAACAAAGTTTCCATCAGGATATTGAGGCAAGCCGTCCGTGTGACCGGTTACGCGAAAGATCTCTTCCACACGCGCGTAGTACGATGCAAGATCGGCAAGGCCGATAGGCCAATCGTCGCCATAGCCGTCGTGCGATTTGCCTTGGAACTCGTAGTCGCTTAACCGAAATGATTGCCGCGACCAGAACAGCGAGCGGCCGCCGAAGAGCCGAACGCGGACCCAGTTATAGGGGTGCTCGGCATCGTAGGTATACGGAACTTCCTTTTCGTCGACCCAGGTGTTCGCATTGAACTCATTAGACTGAAAAACATGCGGCAGTTTGCCCGGCGGCATGAACCCGCGGAACGGCAAAGCGTAGACCGGCTTGACCTCAGCATCTTTGTGCGCCTCGGCCACGGGACCGGCATTCAGCATCAGGCACGAGATACCCTTTTCCGTGAGCACCTTCGCCGCCATTCCACCGGAATGACCGGAACCAATAATCAGCACGTCTACTGCTTCGTCGCTCATAAACTCTCAC
>PLTV01000170.1:13874-25034 GCA_003164635.1 Acidobacteriaceae bacterium | reverse complement strand
GGATGGCCTCGCGAATATCGGTGGTGAGGCGCACGCCCGGCGCCAGTTGCGCCAGTTCCACGGGCAGCAGCGAGGCCGGTCCGCAGAGCACGATTTCGGCGCCGAACTTGGCCAGCAGATGCACGTTGGAGCGCGCCACGCGGCTGTGCGCGATGTCGCCGATAATGGCCACCCGCAATCCTTCCAGGCGGCTGGTGCGGTCCAGGATGGTGCGCGCGTCCAGCAGCGCCTGGGTGGGGTGCTCGTGGGTGCCGTCCCCGGCGTTGATGATGGGCGTGGGCAGGTGGCGCGCCAGGAAATGCGGCGCGCCCGAGGCCGCGTGGCGCATGACAATGGCGTCCGGCCGCATGGCCGCCAGCGTGTTGAGCGTGTCCACCAGGGATTCCCCCTTGGAAACGCTGGAGCCCGAAGCCGTAATGGAAACCGCGTCGGCGCCCAGGCGCTTGGCGGCGATCTCAAAGCTGGTGCGCGTGCGTGTGGAAGCTTCGTAAAACAGGTTGACGATCATCTTCCCGCGCAGCGTATCCAGCTTCTTGACGGTCTGGCTTTGTATGGGCTGAAAGTCCTTGGCGCGCGCCAAAATAGCTTCGATCTCGGCGCGGTCCAGCTCCTCGATCCCCAGCAGTCCGGCAGTCATGTTGTCATTTAAGCCGCTCCCGCGTCGGCCCTTTCCACCAGCAGCACCTTCTCCATGCCGTCGATCTCCTGGAACTTCACCTCGATGATTTCGATATCGGAGGTCTGCACTTTGCGTCCCACGAAGCGGGCTTCAATGGGCAGCTCGCGATGGCCGCGATCGATGAGCACGGCGAGCTGCACGCGGCGCGGGCGGCCATGATCGAACAGCGCATCGAGAGCCGCGCGGATGGTGCGGCCGGTATACAGAACGTCGTCGCACAACACAACATCGCGCCCTTCAATATCGATGCCGATCGCTCCCGGGGTGACCACGGGACGAATGTCCGCTGTCGAGAGATCGTCCCGATAAAACTGAATGTCGAGGACACCCGTGTCGACGGGATGTTTTTCAATGCCGGAGATGAGCTTGCCCAGCCGCTCCGCAAGCGGAACGCCGCGGCGTTTAATGCCCACCAGTGCGAGGTCCTCGCTGCCGTTGCTTTTCTCCACGATTTCGTGGGCCAGGCGCACAAGGGTGCGCTCAATCTCCGAGGCAGACATCAGCCTGCCCTTCGCGCGCAGACCAGGATTGGTTTCAGTTTCGCTCATCGATTGTCTCTCGCAGGATGATACGAGTGGGTGCCGGTTCGGGGCAAGTTGTGGAGAATCCGTCACGTTTCCGAGGGCAACAATCAGACTGACGAGCGCCGGCTCCGCGCCTGGAATCGCGCGCCCAGTGCTCCGCCGCCTACGGCAAAAAAGATCAGCGCTGTTACCAGCAAGAGCACGGCGCCTAACATTGCGCCCGCACGGCCTTCAGGCGAAAGCAGCCACGACTTGTACATAAGAATGCTTTGCGCATCGATCCCTGCCTGAGTCCACTGACGAACAACCTGGTCGGCAATGACGCTTTGCCAGGTGTCGTCGAGCGTCTTGCCCTCGTGCAGAACGAAGCGCATCACGAAAAGGGTAATTCCGGAGGCCGCCGCAGCTATCCATCCGCCCAGCAAACCGGTCACAAGACCAATGCGCGCACCGGCGCCAGTCGTGATCCATGCCGGCCGCTGGCTGCGCAGGTAAAGCGCAACAGCCCAGGCTGCCGCGACAGACATCCAGATCAGCCCGAAAATGCTTACCGGCGAGAAAAGAGAGCAGAGAATGCCGGCGGGCACGGCCATGGTCAATGCAGCGCGCATCCCGCGCTTCCAATCCACAATGCTGGCGTCGCGAATGGGCTCATTCCACCGCTCGGGCGGCGCCTGCCCTGGAACCGCATCCGCCGAATACAAAAGCTGCGGCATTCCGCACGTGGGGCAGAAGCCTTTGTCCGGCTCAACGGTCTGATGGCAGCGGGTGCAGGTGGTCTCCATATAACTAAGAGCCTATCGTATTCCCTTCCCCGCGGTGCGGGGAGAGCTGAGCCTTTCATCAACAATCGCTTCTGCCGCAGCCACCGCCTCGTCAAGCGTCATATCGGTCGAATTCAGCAGAATTGCATCGGACGAAGGCCTCAGCGGAGAGTCGGCACGATTCCGGTCGCGCTCATCGCGGGCGTGGAGCTCGCGGATCACCTCTTCAGGCTGAATGGCAGGACTTGGGCCCATCTGCTCGAACCGGCGCAGGCCGCGCACCTCAGGCGCAGCGTCAAGAAAGATTTTGACGTCGGCATGGGGAAAGACCACTGTCCCGATGTCCCGGCCCTCCATCACCACGCCGCCGTCCGCGCCCAACTGTTGCTGTAGACGCACCATCCATGCGCGAATCGGTGGGAAAACGCTGACCTTAGACGCGGCGTCGGTGACGGTGCGATTGCGAATAAAGCCAGTGACGTCTTCTTCATCGAGGAGGACGCGGTTCTCTTCGTCGCCGGGTTCGAGTCGAATGCTGGTTTCGGCGGCAAGGGTTTGCAACGCGGCTGCGTCGTCCAGAGAGATTTCGGCGCGGAGAGCCTTCAGTGCGAAGGCTCGATACATAGCGCCGGTCTCCAGGTTGAGCAGGCCAAAATGCCGGGCCAGGTGGCGGGCAATTGTGCTTTTGCCCGCCCCAGCCGGCCCGTCAATGGCAATGATGACATTCCGCCCATCGAAACCGGTCTGCGGCGCGCCTTCTTCTGGACTCATCCGCGCTTCTTTGTCCCCGCCTTGGGACGCGCGGTGAAGCCATACCGCTTGCTGTTGCCGGCCGCTGTACCGGCGGTCAGTGCAGGCTTGCGGCTACCCCCGGATGGGCGCGATCCGGTGCGAGCTTCCTTGCGCACGGCGCCTGCGTTACGCGAGGTGCCCCCGGTCCTTGAAAGTCCATTGCTGCGGCCGTTGGAAGCAGGCTTGCCGGTTGCCCGTGCGCCGCTGGAACGGGCATTGCGCTGACCCCAGGCGGGTGCCGAGGATTTTGAAGTCCGTGCTGCAGGACTCCCCTTCGACGGGCGAGCTGAAGTTCCATTGGATGGCCGAGCTGCGGCTCCGTTGAGACGAACGCTCTTACTCGCGCCATTGGCTGAGCGCGTGCCGTTCCCAGAATTCGCGGGACGAGAACCGTTGGCGGCGTGGGAGCCATTGCCGTTGTGCTTCGCCTTGGCGCCGGCTGAACCATTCGCAGTCCAGCGAGCACCCGCGGCCGGCCTGGAACCGTTCGGTGAGTGGCCGTTGGACGAATGGCCATTGGCCGAGTGACCGTTAGAGGTGTGGCCGTTCGCCGTGCGCCCGTTGGTGTTGTGGCTGTCGTTGGCAACGCGCCGGGCGGGCCGGCTGTTTGCCGATGAGGCTGCTGGCTTGCGATCGCGGGAGTGCGCTGCGCTCCGGTTGAAGATGGGCCGAGCTGCCGAGGGCTTGCTGGCGGCAGCAGGCTTGCGCGGCGTAACAGGACGCGGCATGAGAGCTTCGACGGGCTTCGCGGGTTCAACAACCGGAGCAGGAGCCGCTTGCACGATCTTGGCAGGGGCCGGAACCTCATGATGCAGCTCATCTTCGTGGTCGCGGGAGCGTAAAAAGTAGGCGCTCGCAGGCATGGATGAACTGGAATAGAGGGTCGGGGCAACCGCAAACTCGGGTAAGGTTCCCGCGACGTAAAAGTGCGGTGCGTGACCGAGCGAGATGGTATGCACCTGGCGCGTGGCCAGCAGTCCTCGCAGAACTTCGCGCACTTTGCTTCGAGCGGTCAGCGGAGCCAGGAACAGCTCTACCTCTTCCATGCTGGCGGCAATCACGGCTTGCAGGTAAATCGAAGCAAGCACAGAGATTGCGGTCACCTGGGAGGTAGAAGCACCTTCGGCGATGGCCTTCTGGAAACGATGACGGAGTAACTGCCACTTGGCCGGCGAACCGGGTGCGGCGATTACCGGAATGATGCGCAGCTGTTGCCAAAGCTCCGTTATGGCCCGCACCACGGCGACTTCAGAAACTTCCCGGCCGAGAGCGTGCTTGAGTTCGGCGATGGTTGCGTCGCCTGCCTCAAGGTGCTTGTAGGCCTGGATGGCGAGAGGCGAAACTTGCCGCGAACCAGTCAGTTGCGGGCTGCGGCGCCAATCGCGGTCGCCACGCAGGGCATACACGTATGGCAACACCCAGCTCGCCACGACAAAGTCGGGGTGCTCCCCCGGCTGCCCCAGAAGATTCAACCGAACCGCAACGTCATTCAGTTCCAAACGCACAAGCAGTTCTTCCGAAAGGTGAACATGCCTCGGGTCAGGAGTTGCGTTCTGATGGCCGGCTACGGCCTCGACAAAACTTGGCGCGATCGATGAGGAAAACTGCCTCCGCGGCAGAAAAAGACATAATCCAGTCTCTTCAATCCACGTCCGGGCGTCTTCCAATGTCAGCGCCCCATGTCCGTTCTGGCGCATCCTTTCGGCGCGCGATGCTTCTAATTGCTCTGCTGTCAAAGAGAAAACCTCACTTCCAGGTTGGCGATTTGCCACAACCAAAGATCCCAGCGCCGTTGCTAGCCTCGATCAAGGTCAATGCCCGCTTACGAGGGCATGACTAAAAGCTGTAGATTCGGGATACGTGGTCCCTGGTCGGCTCTATCGCCGGGCAACTTCTACTCCTGAGAGCAGAAAACTGCCGCCTTCCCTATGTTACCTGTGTTTTAGACGCGATGGAAGGCCCGCTGGATTTCCTTCCACGAATACAGTAATGCGATTGGACGTCCGTGCGGGCAACTCGTTGGATGACTCGTTTTTGCCAGCTCCAACAGTAACCATTCCATTCGTTGCGGGTCAAGAGGCGTGTTGATCTTGATTGCGGAGTGGCAGGCAATGGAAGCCGCGATGCGCGAGCGGAGAGTCTTAAGATCTTCACTATGAATGAGTTGTTCGCCTTCCGGGCTGGATTGATCGATCACCTCGCCGAGCATGCGCTCCAGCCCTGCTCCTTCTAGGCCCACGGGTGCGGCTTTGACCGCAAGTGTTTGATGGCCAAAGGGTTCTACCTCAAATCCATTGCGCTCCAATTCTTCGGCTATCAAAGCGAAAACGACCATTTGCGCCGGCCTCAGCTCCACGAGAATGGGCATGAGTAATCTCTGGCGTTGAACTTTTTCCACTTGGCGATCCCGCAAAATCTTTTCAAAAAGAACGCGTTCGTGGGCCACATGCTGGTCCACGATCCACAAACCGTCGTCCCCTGAGGCCAAAATAAAAGAGTTGCGGAGCTGACCGAGCGGGCGCAACGACCCCAGGTGGTTCAGACGGGTAGCCGCCTGCTCGGCTTCGACTCGTGCCGTCTCGGTGGCTGGACTCATTCCATGAAGTGTGGCGTCACTCAGCGGATGGGAACAGCCGTCGGGCCCGGTTGCCGCGAGCGGATCGAAGATCGCTTTGGCGGCTTCACCCCAAGCCTTCTGATCCCAGCTTACCGCGCTGAGGCCACCCAGGTCGAAGGGCAGCTTGCCCGGAATCGGGCTGGGGACGGGAGACGTAAGCACAAATCGTTCAGCGGCTTGCGTTGATTCATCGCGAGCCATCGCTTCGGAATCCGGTGGAGCGGAGCGTTCCGGCGCGCCGGGCAATGGCGAGCCGGCCGGCGGCATCAGAGACGGGCTGGCGGCGGGTGAGTTGTCGAGAGCGGCCAGGAAGCCCGCCGCCGGACGCGATTCGACCAGCGCGCGGCGCAGGCTGTCGCGAACAAAGTCGTGAATCAGGCTTTGTTGGCGGAAACGAACCTCAGTCTTGGCGGGATGGACGTTGACGTCGACTTCCTCGGGTGGCATTTCGAGAAACAGCAGAACCACCGGGAAGCTGGTAGGCGGAATGATGTTGCGATACGCCTCAGTAATGGCATGGATGAGCAGGCGGTCTCGAATAAGCCTTTTATTAACAAAGATGTAAATCGAGTTGCGATTCAGTTTTTGCAGCTCGGGCTTGGAATAGAAGCCCGATAGCCGCAGGGAGCCGGGATCGCGTTGTGGCTCGTCGGGATCTTTCTTCCACGGCGGCGGTTCGGGCAGGCCGCCGTGCGCGAGGGGCCTCTCGGCGGCAACTGGCAGCAACTGGGCAAGCGTGTCTTTGCCGAAAATCTGATAGATGCGTTCGGCGGTTCGGGTCACCGGCGGAGCTGAAAGCAGGGTGTGCGTCGCCGAGAGAAGCTCGAAGTGTTTTTCCGGATGAACCAGCGCGTAGTGCGTTACAAGCGCCGTGACATGGGCAAGCTCCGTGCCCTCGGCGCGGAGAAATTTGCGCCGTGCTGGCGTATTGAAAAACAGATCCGCGACAGTGATCGTCGTTCCGGTTGGCAAAGCTGCGTCATCTACATGCAGGATCTTCCCTCCTGCGATTTCCAGGTGTGTGCCCAGGGTGCTGCTTTCCGGCGAATTCGGCTGGGGGGCGGGGCTCGTCTCCAGTGTCACCCGCGCCACTGAAGCAATGGACGGAAGCGCCTCGCCGCGGAAACCAAGTGTAGCGATCGAAAGAAGGTCGTCTGCGGTGCGGAGTTTCGAGGTGGCGTGGCGCTCGAAGGCCAGAAGAGCATCGTCGCGATTCATGCCGTGGCCGTCGTCGGCAATGCGAATCAGCTTCCGGCCGCCGGCTTCAACGTCCACCCGAATGCGATTCGCGCCGGCATCGAGCGCATTCTCGAGCAGCTCCTTCACCACCGACGCCGGGCGGTCGACGACCTCGCCGGCGGCGATCTGGTTCGCGACCTGATCGGGGAGAATGCGGATGCGGCCCATAACGTCTTAGCCTAACGCAGCCGGCGGTTGCAGCGGCCCGTTGAAAAAGCGGCACAAATGAGAAGTGCCGCCCGAAGGCGGCACGCGCTGAACGAAAAGAAGAACGGGGCCTAGATCCCCATGCCAAATTCGCTGGAACTGAATTCGCTGGCCCGGCGCTCGCCGGCGTTGGCGTAGAAGTCGTAGGGCGTGCGGCGCTTGAACTTGTAGCGGCTGCGCAACTCGGTTCCAACATAGATGCCGAGCGCGGCCACAGCCATCCCCATCGAGAACCAGCCGAGTACGCGAAGCGTGTTGCGCTCCACGTTGCCTCCGGAAGACTCTTCGGAGGTCGAAATCTCGGGTTCAGTGGACATGACTTGAAGCCCTCCTACACGACCATGATACCCCAACTCCCATTGGACGAACTCCCACCGGAGAATGTAAGCCTTAACACTTTTGTTCAACGCGCGGAATCGATGCGGGAGAGCCAATCGGCTTTGGCCGAATCGGGAAGGAAGCTCGCCTCAATGGAATTGGCCGCCAGCCGGCGCAGCTCTTCGCGCGTGAATCCTTGCGTGGTATGTGCCAGTAGGTATTCGTTGGCGAGGTCGGAGCCGAAAAATGCCGGGTCGTCGGAATTAAGCGTCACCAGCAGGCCACGATCGAAGTAGAAACGTAGCGGGTGTTCGGCAAACGAAGCGCACACGCTGGTGCGGACATTGGAAGTAGGGTTCAGCTCCAGGGGCGTCTTGCGGGTTTTGAGTTCGTGGAGTAGATCGGGGTCTTCCAGCGCCGAGAGCGCGTGGCCAATGCGTTCGGAGCCTATGGAGAGCGCTTCCCAGATTGCCTCCGGGCCAGTCGTTTCTCCCGCGTGGTTGGTGAGACGCAAACCCGCCCCGGCTGCTTCAGCGTAAAGGGCGCGGTACGCATCGGAGCCCGTGCGCCGTTCGTCTCCGCCAAGACCGATGCCGACGATGGAGGGGAAGTGCTGGCGCATTTCAGCGGCTTTGCGGAAGACGCGGGCACCCTCTTCAACGGAAAAGTGACGCACGGCGTCGAAGATCCAATACAGCGACAGGCCAAGTTCGCGCTGGCCGCGTTCCCGTGCCCGCTCCAACCCCTCGAAGATCGGCTCGAAAGCTGCCGGATCATGGTTGCGCCACATGTAGATGACGCCCACCGAAATGTAGACCTCGGCGTGGACCACCCCTTGTTCGGCGAGGCGCTCGATCATGCGCCAGGCGGCCAGCTCGTAGTCTTCGGGCTGGGTAAGCAGGCGCGTTACGGCCTTGAAGGCCTCGATAAAACCGGTGAAGTCAGTGAATTGGTAAAGAGACTCAGCTTCCGCGAGAGTCAGCGGTCGGGCATCGTGGCGGGCGCTCAACTCCACCAGGGTGGAGGGCAGTATCGTGCCTTCGAGATGCAGGTGCAACTCGGCCTTCGGCAGCCGGCGAATGAAGCCTTCGGTGTCCAGCATCTTTCGAGTCTAACGGGCCTTGGCGAACTCGGTGTGGTGCCGACTGTAGAAGAAATAGATGACCAGGCCAATGACGAGCCAGATAAAGAATCGCCACCAGGTGAGGATGTCCAGGCCGGCCATGAGCAGGAAGCAGAAGACCACGCTGAGCGCTGGAATGACGGGCCCAAAGGGAACGCGGAACCCGCGTTTGCGGTCCGGCTCGCGATAGCGCAGCACGATGACCCCGATGGAAACCAAAATGAAAGCAAAAAGCGTGCCAATGTTGGAGAGGTTGGCGAGGGTGCCGATGTCGAACAGGCCAGAGGGAATGGCGACCACAAAACCGGCAACCCAGGTGGAAAAGGCGGGGGTGCGGAAACGCGGATGGATGCTGGAAAAAATTTTCGGCAGCAGGCCATCGCGGGACATGGAGAACCAGACGCGGGACTGGCCGAGCTGGTACACGAGCAGGCTGGAGAGCATGCCCATGAGAGCACCGAAGAGCACGACGAGCCTGACCCAGTGCAGGGAGTGTCCGCCCGGCAACAGTGAGAGCTTCTTGAGTGCGTTAACCACGGGTGCGGCGTCGCCCACCATGGACTGCCAGGGTACAAGGCCGGTGAGGCAGACGGCCACGGCGACATAAAGAACTGTGCAAACGATCAGAGTCGCGATGATGCCGATGGGTAAATCGCGCTGCGGATTTCTGCATTCTTCGGCCGCTGTCGACACGGAATCGAAGCCGATGTAGGTGAAGAAGATGATGGAACCGCCGGTAAGTATGCCGCTGAACCCATTGGGTATGAATGGATGGTAGTTGCCGGGATGGATGAAGCTGATGGCGGCGATGACGAAAATGAGAATCGCAATGAGCTTGATGCCCACCATCATGTTGTTGGTCTCGGCCGACTCGCGAATGCCGCGCACCAGAATGACGGTGAGGATGAGGACAACAAGAAACGCGGGGATGTTGAAGCCGAAGTGCCACCCGGGGTGGTAAAGCCAGTTGCCCGCCAAGTCCTGGAGGCCCTCGGGGAGATAGGCTGGCGAGATCCAGGTAGCGGAAGGATGGAAGCCAAACCAATCGAGAAGATCGACAATGTGGGCGGCAAAGCCGACGCTGACTGTCATGTTGGAGCCGGCATACTCCAGGATCAGGTCCCAGCCAATGATCCACGCGATGAGTTCGCCCATCGTGGCGTAGGTGTAGGTATAGGCCGATCCGGCGATGGGAATCATCGAGGCGAGCTCGGCATAACAGAGGCCAGTCAGCGCGCAGACAAAAGCCACGAGCACGAGCGACAGCGCGATGGCTGGACCGGCGCCGGGTCGACCGGCGAGAGCGGTATGGTGGATCAGGTAGTCGCCCAGCGGGGTATTGAGGACGCTCGATGTATCGAACTGCTCGCCGGAGATGGCCGTCCCGATGACGGTGAAGATGCCCGAGCCAATGACAGCCCCGATGCCGAGCGCGGTCAGCGACCACGGGCCAAGGGTCTTCTTCAGTGCATGCTCGGGTTCTTCCGAGTCCCGAATGAGTTTATCGATGGACTTGCGGGCAAGCAGTTGGCTGGGCAGAGCAGTTCTCCTCATCCGTCAGGTTGCGGGGACTCCTCAATTGCATGAAAGCTTTGTTTGCAGAATGCGATTCCAGGTGCGCGTAGCCTTCGCCGCAGTGTACAGGATGAGGTCGGCCCTTGGAATGTCGAAAATTGATTCGTTTGCCGTGCGAGGAATTGACAGAGCGGCGCTCGATTGAGCTCCGCAGCCGCCAAATAGATCGGCTGAGAGAAGGCGAGTCCCGATGCTGATGGGCAGCATCGGGACGCCGTATGCGTCGAACCGATCTAGCGCTTCGACTGGCCGCGCGCGAGCTTTTTAACCTTCTTCTTCTTCTCGCCGCGGGCGCCGGTGCGCTTCGCTTTAGGAGCCGCCTTCTTGCGGGCGGTGCGTTTCAGTTTCTTGCGTTCTTCCTTGCTTTCGACCTTGGTGGTGTCTGCCACGTGTAACCTCTTTCGCTGCAATCTCTTCAGGGTACCCGGCTTGCGGGTGGATAAGACGTATAGGATAGCAGGGAATTTGCCCCAACGAAAGCGGGCAGCGCTTGAAGGATCCCTGAACTCCGCGCACGCCGTGTCATTTAACCCGGGACCCCCTGGCGTAGCATGGTTCCGGCTCGTCACATTCGCCTCGACCTCCCGCGGCGCAGCCCGTGTTGTCGGCGAATGCAAATTCCCCTGTTGAGCCGAACGTACCGCGCCCAAATGGAGAAACGGCTGGGCCAAACTCTCTGATATTCCAATTTGGCACAAGAACTGGGGTTTCCACGCGGCTTACGCCGTGAGCGTGAAAGTCCGGGGAAGAAACGATTTCCAGCGTACAATCAGTATTGACACATATCTGTGAAGAGACCAGCCTGCTCGGCTCCGGCCGCCGTAATCAGCTTCTGACGAGTTCCGCACCCCACGCAACAATCACCCTGCTTGCTGGAGTCAGTCCATGCGTTCCAACCAGATCCATCGCGCCCTGTCACAGGGCATGAACCGTTTTGAAGTGTGCCAGCTTGTGTCGAAAGGCGTAAAAGCAACGCACAAGACGGGCGGTCGCTTTGAAGATTCGATCAACGATGTACTGCAATACCTGGGCACGCACGACGGGTCAATCGAGGGCATGCATCGCACACCGCCGCAGGCGAACAGCCTTGAGCCCGCAGCCTAGCCTGGACTCGTAGAAGGATGCGAGGCAGCGATGGCAGCCTTGCCCGACGAACAGGAATGCGTCGCAGCCTTGAATGGCTGCCAAATCAAAATCCTGAAAGCGCAAAAAGGGACGGCAGCTTTGCCGTCCCTTTTTGATTGATTCGCATTTCCTGGGGTGTTTGTCCCAGACGTCACAAACTAGACAACCTGAACGTTCTCAGCCTGCCAGCCCTTGGG
>PLTV01000170.1:0-13810 GCA_003164635.1 Acidobacteriaceae bacterium | reverse complement strand
AAAAACTTCAGATCGAATTCTACGATTGAATAAGAGTGTAGCACGGAAATTGAAAATAAACCGTGCAGAATGCTGGCGGGCGGTTACTTTCCGGGCAGGACCATTCCCGGATCGGGAGGCTCAGAAATCTCTAGTTTCGATCTGCGAATTGGCCGGAAGTCGCTATTTTGGAGCAGGCTCCACGTCGGAAGTGAGAATGCGCGTCTCCGAGCCGAAACGGCGGTATTGCTTGAACTGAACGTCATTCAAGAACGTCTTCGCCGGTCCCCGGTAATTCGATTTGGCGAACATCGGGTTCTGCTGGCCCACATGCGCCTGAAGGAGCGACACGCTTCGGCTCGGACAGATGTAGGTCTTTCCCCCGATTTCGACTTCGCTGTATTCGATCACGATACCGGCGTTGGCAACCAGGCCTGTGGGCGGCATTTCTGCCTGAAGTGAGACCCGCAGGATCGATCCGTCGGCCGGGTTGAAGGTGATATCGCCGTGGTAGCCGGCTCTTTCGTTGAAAACCGCAAGTTCGGGCTCACCGCCCGCCTGGTAGCCATCGACATAACAGCAGAACTTGACGAAGTAGTTCGACTTGCCCTCCGGAACCGAAAAATGGAAAACTGCGTTGCGCTCGGCAGCTCCCTCTTCCCAACGAGCCCAGGTGATCGCGCCCTTTAATGCATCCGCGACAACCGTGCTCAGGATCGGCCCGAACTCGCCCGATGTGACAAGTCCCTCCACCGGCGCGCCCTGCTTCATACCCTTGGATGCCTTTTCGTCCACAATTTCTTTGCGGTCGCGATACGTGACCACCCTAGTCGAGCTTGCAATCTGATGCAACGGCATCGCGCTCATGCTTACAATGCCTGTGGACTCTAGCGAATCCTGGGCAGGCCGGTCTTCAAAGCCGGTGGTTTCCCGCGTCGCCATCAGGTTGGGAAGCTGCCGTTGCGTAGTGTTCACGTAGTTGACGATTGCAACCAACATCGCCCGTGTCGCGGCCGAATCCGGTACCGGCTGGTCGACAATCTCATCCTTTGGCGGATTCAGAAACTCCGATCGGTCGGTGAGAATCAGCAGCGCCTGGGCAGATTTTTCTCCGGGCAGGGCTTCCTTCAAATGCGTGAATCGGCTGGCGCTTAAGCGTTCGGTCAGTTCGAGCCGCATGAGCGACCGGGCCAATTCTGCGTCGGCGCCGCCATGGGTTTCGGTCAGCGATTGTTCAAGCTGCTCTACTGTGATCGGGTTGACCGCATCCTTCGTGGGCTGCGCCGGTTTTTGCGCACGTGCGGCCAGCGCCGTCAACAGAAGCAGAGGTGTGAGAGCGAATCTGCGCATGGTGCATGCCCCATAGGAAGACCGACACATTCTAGAATCTCCAGGGAAAATGGGCAAATGCTTGGAACGCGCGCGCCTTCTCCGGCCGGCGTCGCGTCCCTCAGCCAGACAAAGGCATCGCGAGCATCAGCCTCTAGGACCGTGACCCTGCGGCCTTGTGCCTATTTTCAGGGAGAACGGCACGATGAAAGTTCGCGGGGTGTTTTTGATCGCATTCGGAGTGATGGCTATGGCGTTGTCGGCGCTGGCGCAGGACGTTTCAGGGCAATGGACCGCCACTTTCAACACGCAGATCGGCGAACAACACTACACCTACACGTTCAAAGTCGATGGGGACAAGCTGACCGGCACTCCCAAGGACGATAGGGGAACAACCGAAATTGCCAACGGCACCTTCAAGGGCGATGACTTTACATTCGTCGAGAACCTTAACATCAACGGCAAGGACATTGCCAATACCTACAAGGGATAAGGATTGGAGGCGATCAAGTTCACGCGCAAGGTTGGGGATTTCGCGACCGAAGAATGGATGGTCAAGCGGGAGAAGCGAGCGTTTCGGATTGACCTGAAAGGAATCGGGGCGTCTCCGGATTCAATGAGGACAGACCGCGTTTCACTACTTCATTGTTCGGGCAAAGAAATCAAGCGTCCGGGCATCCGCGTCTTCAAGCGCGCCTTTCATAAAACCATGCCCCTGGTCTTGGTAAAAATGGCTTTCGCACGCGAAATGCTCCATTCCGCATAGGCGCACCAATTGTTGAGCGTTGATGATCGGAATGACATCATCACGATTTCCGTGAAGAATAAGCAACGGGGGCATGCCCTTGAGCTTTGGAAGAAAATCATCCGGTAGACTTCCGTACCAATCGGCAATGGCGCTCACTCGAGCATTCTGCGATCCAGCGGCCAATGCAACAGACGCCCCTAAAGACAGACCCATGAGCGCAATCTTGCGATCCGCCCATGCAGGCGTGCTCTGGCATTCCCGCACCAAATCTTCCACCGCTTTAGCCCAGAGTACGTAGTTCTGGCTGGACGGCATGGATGAGCCTGTAGCATCAAAATAGTGTAGAAACAAAACGGTGTAGCCTTTTGCTGCAAAATAGTCGGCCTGCTGGCGATAGAGCGGTACATCCGGTCCGCTGGACCCGTGCAGGAGGATCAGGAGCGGTCCGCTCGAATCATCACCGAACACTTCATAGGCGACCGATTTTTTGCCGCTCGTATACTTGCCTTTCGTCGGAGAACTGCAGTAAGCGCTTAGCACGGCAAGGGTCAATATAAAGAGGATGAACGGACTGCGCAACTTTTTCATCTCGCGGGATACCCTCCGACTCGTCGTGGTCTCGGAATGGATTATAGTGCCGCGGCGTAACATCGCTCGCGGTTGATTGACAGCCTCTCGCCGGAAGAAGTCGCCGGCATTCAACACGCAATTCGCAGGCGGCCTTGCGCCTGGAACCGGTCAGGAGGTAGCTATGCGCTTTGCATCGAACAAAGGAATTGACGATCGTTCGAGCCGTCACACTGTGGACGAAACCGTCTCAAGGCTCACGGGGATTCTGAAATCCAAGGGAGTGACTCTCTTTGCGCTGGTGGACCATAGCGGCGAAGCCGAGAAGGTAGGCATGAAAATGAATCCCACCAAGCTGCTGATCTTTGGCAGCCCCAACGCCGGAACGCCACTGATGCTTGCCACCCCCAGCGTCGCGATCGACCTGCCACTGAAAATCCTCGTTTGGGAAGACGACGAAGCAAAGGTCTGGCTCTCCTACAACAGCCCGGAGTACCTGATGGAACGGCATGGCTTTCCGCCGGAGTTGCTTAAGAATATTGCTGCCGTGGAAGCATTTGCTAACTCCGCCGCCGAGTAGCGGGAGTTTCATTCAGGCCGGCGCATACCCGTCAGATTTTCTGCAGATTGGCGAATTTTTCCATCAGCTTTTTCATGCCGTGGCGCGTGAACAGAACGGTGAGCTTCGCATCTTCGCCCTCGCCTTCGCGCAGCAGCACCGTGCCCTCGCCATACTTGGCATGACGCACACGCTGACCCTTCGCCAGGTTGGATGCTCCCGTCGAGGCTGGAATGTTCATGGACGGGCGAGCGAGAACCCCAGGCTTGAGAGCGACACCCTTGCCGCCAAAGAAGCGGGCGATATTATCCATGGATTTCTCTTCCGGAGCCGATCCAGACGCGGATTTACTCTCCGTTTCTCCGGCAGCACCTGCGGCCGGAGAGGAAACCTTGGGTTTGGCCGTCATCCACGAAGCGACAAAGGGTTTTGCCGGCGCGCGTTTGGCTCCCGCTCCTGTACTTCCTCGCGCTTCGCCGCCCGCGACGGTTTCCTGGCTTTCATCCTCGTAGTTGTAATGGGTGTCGCTGTCTTCGCTGAAGCGGCCACTTCGGCGCGCGGAGCCGTATCCGCCGTAGCCGTTGGTCCTGTACGCCGCGGCAGGCGTGCGGCTGCCCAGGTTCTCGACCAACTGGTTCGGGACTTCTTCAAGAAAGCGGGAAGGAATGCTCATTTCCGGCGCGTCGTTTCCATAACGGCGGCGGTAATGCGCGCGCGTCAGCACAAGCGTGTTCATGGCGCGCGTCATGCCCACGTAGCATAGGCGGCGCTCTTCTTCCAGTTCCTCAGGATTCATGAGCGTGCGCGAATGCGGGAAGAGCCCCTCTTCAAGACCGGCAAGAAATACCAGCGGGAACTCAAGGCCCTTGGCGGCGTGCAGAGTCATGAGGGTCACCCGGGCTTCGGGATCGAACTGGTCGGTGTCGGATGCGAGTGCCGCGTGGTCCAGGAATTCTGCGAGCGTTTCTCCACGCACCTCGGCATCGTGGGCGGCGTTGGCCAGTTCCTTCAGGTTTTCAATGCGGCTGAAGGATTCCGGAGAGCCCTCGGCCTCGAGCGCCTTGATATAGCCGGTCCGGTCGATGAGGAAGCGGATCAATTCCGGCAGCGTGGCGGCGTCGCCCGGTGCGCGAAACGCGGGCTTTTCTTCGGATGCATCGATTCCTGCAGGCTCGATCCTGGTTTCGTCGTTCCCAGGTCTCAATGGCGAAACCTGGGGCACTCGATTGTCCTTGGGCATTTTCAGAAACGGGCGTTTCGGCGCAGCGGCAAACGGCGAAAAACTGGCGGCGTCAAGCAACGGAAGCTGGCCCTCATTGCCGCCAAAGTTGAATTCGGCCGCTGCGTCGAGCGCTTCCTCTGCCCGCTGATTTTCTTCGGCGGAGGGTGCGGCGTCGCCGAACGAAAAATTCGTATCGCTCTCTTCGCTCGCTTGCTCATTCGCGCCCACATCCGCCGCAAGCTTGCCGGCAAAGTCAGGATCCATCATGGCCTGCGCATCGAGAATGAGTTGCCTAAACGAGTCCAGAGCCATCAGTGCGCGTGCGGGGATCAGGCGATTGCGGATCGCCTCACTCAGCGCATCCCACGTCGATTTGCCGGTTTCAAGCGCAAGCCGCTCCAGAGTTTCAAGCGTGGTTTTGCCGATGCCGCGGGCCGGCGTGTTGATCACGCGTTGCAGCGCCATGGAGTCGTGAGGATTCCGAATGAGTCGCAGATAGCCCAGCAGGTCTTTGATCTCCGCGCGCTCGTAGAAGCTGAATCCGCCCACCATGGTGTAGCGAATGTTATAGCGGCGCAAAGCCTCTTCCACCAGCCGCGATTGGGAGTTGGTGCGATAGAGCACCGCGACTCGCGCGGGCTCTTCACTGTCAGCGGATTGCGCCTGGCGAAAGAAGGTCTGAATGCGGTCAGCGATGAACAGGGCTTCGTTTTCACCGTCGGGCGCTTCGTAGTAGCCGATGAGGCTTCCGCCCTGGCGATCGGTCCACAGCTTCTTTCCCTTGCGGCGCAGGTTATTCGCAACCACGGCACCCGCCGCTTCGAGAATGATCTGCGTCGACCGGTAATTTTGCTCCAGGCGAACGATGCGCGCGTTGGGAAAATCTTTCTCGAACTCGAGAATGTTGCGGATATCGGCGCCGCGCCACGAATAGATGCTTTGGTCTTCGTCGCCGACCGCGCAGACGTTCTTCGCTTCGCCCGCGAGCAGCTTCATCAGCTCATACTGCGGGCGATTCGTGTCCTGGTACTCATCGACCAGGAGATAACGGTAGCGGCGGTTGTAGCGCTCGCGCACTTCGGACGAGACTTTGAGCAAACGCATGGCTTCAAGAAGTAAATCGTCGAAGTCGAGGGCGTTGTTCTTGCGCAGTTCGGCTTTGTAGCTTTGGTAAATGTGCGCAATGCGCTCGCTGTTTGGATCCTTGCTGGCCAGGTAGTATTCCTGCGGATCGACCATGTGGTTCTTGGCCCAGGANNTGGTGTCCAGCCCCATGCGCTTCATCACCTGCTTCACAATGGCCTGCTGGTCGTTTTCGTCGTAGATGGCGAACGAGCGGGTGAGGCCTTCGTTGCCCACTTTGAGCGCCTCGATATCCCGACGAAGCATGCGCACGCACATGGAGTGGAACGTGGCAATCAGCGGTTTGGCGAGCGAGGAATGCCCGAGAAGACGCTCGACGCGTTCTGCCATTTCGCTAGCGGCCTTGTTGGTGAAGGTGACAGCAAGAATGGAGTCGGGAGCGACGCCCTTTTCCCGGATCAGCCAGGCGATGCGGCTGGTAATGACGCGCGTTTTGCCTGAACCGGCTCCGGCCAGAATCAGCAGAGGGCCCTCCGTAGTTTCAACGGCGGCGCGCTGCTCGGGGTTTAAATTGTCGGTAAGAGACGGCACGGAGTGAGTCCAGAGAGAAAGGTTCCTCCTTCAGTGTACCTGCCTGGAGAGTTGACCGCAGGAACAGGGTTGCCCATGCTCCCGGGCGCGTGCCAGACTACGGTCGAGCGCGGCTCAGTGGCCGAACCATGCCTCACCGCGAAGTTTGGAGGGCTCGTTGAAGAAGACATTTACCGCGCCTTTGCAGAAATCGCCTGCCAAGGGCGGTTGGACCTATGTCGTGATGCCGGACTCCGCCAAATTCTTCGGAACCAGGGGCTTGGTCAAAGTGAAGGGAACGGTGGATGGTCATGCTTTCCAAAGCTCGTTCATGGCCCTGGGCGACGGGACGCACAAGCTGCCGGTAAAAGCCGAACTCCAGAAGAAACTGGACAAGAAGGAAGGCGACAGCGTGACCGTTTGCCTTCTCGAGCGGCTGTCCTGACCAGGTTTGGCGGTCACGAAATGACCATATTGTCCAACCGTGCCCGGCGAACGAACATCTAAATTAGAAAGAAGAGAATTATTGAGCCCCTTTAAGTTCCCAACTTCCACGCGGAGTGTCTCTTGTGTCGAATTCTGAACTGACCTCAGTGCTTTTCGTCATCCTGCTGATTCTTGGGCTGGCGCAGTTGCTGGGGTACGTCTTCGTTCGGCTGCGGCAGCCCAAGGTGGTTGGCGAAATCCTGGCGGGCGTGATTCTGGGCCCCGCGGTTCTGGGCCGGCTCCCCTTTGTCACGCACCTGCTCCAGGGCGTGAAACATCAGGGAAATCTGCTCGACTTCCTCTACTGGCTCGGCCTTCTTCTACTCATGTTCCTGTCGGGTGCCGAAACGCAGGAGGTGTTCCGCCGCGATGAACGCCGCGAGGTAACGTGGCTCACGTTGGTGGGCACGGGTATTCCCTTCCTGCTGGCGCTGTGCCTGGGGCCCTTGCTGATTCGGCCGGCCCTCGCAGGGCCCAACGGAAATCGGCTGTCGCTGATCATCATTCTGGCCGTGGGCGTTGCGGTCACATCGGTGCCCGTCGTCTCCAAAATCTTCGCCGATCTGAAGATTCTGCATACCCGTTTTGCGCGCCTGGTTCTGGGCGTCGCCGTCCTCGAAGACATTGTGCTGTGGCTCGCGCTGGCCGTGGCCACCGCCGTCGCCGGAAAAGCCGCGCTCAACCCGCGCGCCATGTCGTACCACCTCACGGCCACGGTCGCCTTTTTCGTTCTTGGCCTGACCATCGTCCCGCGCATCATCAAACGCATCAATAAGGCGCGCTTCAATGTGCTCGCCAAGCACTCGCCTGCAGGCTATGCGATTGCGGTGCTACTGGCCTATTGCGCCATCGCCGGGGCGCTCGATGTGAGCCTTGTGTTCGCCGCCTTCCTTGCCGGATTCGCGGTCATTCATAAGAAGCGGCGCATCTTCGCCGACTCGCTCGATGCCATTGGCAAAGTGGCCTTCGCCGTTTTCATTCCCGTCTACTTCGCGCTGGTCGGGCTGAAACTCGACCTGATCCGTGGCTTCTCGTGGGGAATGATTGGGGCATTCCTGCTCGGAAGCTGCGCGATCAAGATTCTCTCGGTATCCCTGGCCGGGCGCTGCGCGGGATTCCGTGGCCTGGACCTCATCAACCTGGCGATTACAACGAACGCACGCGGTGGACCGGGCATCGTTCTCGCCAGCGTGGCTTTCGAAGCCGGCATCATCAGCCCCACCTTCTACACCACCCTGGTCATCGTCGCCGTTCTCACCTCGCAGTTCGCGGGTGCATGGCTGGAGTTCGTGCTCCGCAAGGGATGGCCGCTGCTAACGCCTTCCGCCGCAGGCGAGCCCGCCGTCATCGCCGAGGAAACCCCTTCAGCCGCCTAAGTCTCACCCATCGGCCTTCGCCCAGCCCAAACGTTTACTGCGACTTAGGCCAAGTATCGGTTCGTCGGTCTTGGGGAAAATAGATAAATTGAACATTTTGTCTAAATTGTACAATTTGTCTATTTTTGATAGCATGGGGTCATGCCGACGGTCTCCGCCACGCACGCCAAACAGAATTTTGCCGCTATGCTCGACCAATCGCAGCGCGAACCGGTCCACATCCGTCGCCACGATCGGGATGTGGCCGTGCTGGTTTCGGCGGAAGAGTACGAAAAAATGATCAAAGAGCGCTGGCGGGAATTCGATCGCGTGTCGGCTCTTGCCTCCGCCGAGGCAGAATCAAATGGATTGACTGAAGAGAAGTTGCAAAGCCTGCTTGCTGAGCCATGAACCAACCCCGAAGGTTGGTCTTCGATACCAATGTGCTCGTGAGTGCGCTTCTTCGTACTGGATCGGTCCCGCATCGCGCACTGTTGCGGGCCCGCGTCGATGGAACTCTGCTTGCTTCCGATGAAACGGTGGGCGAGCTTCGCACAGTCCTATTGCGCGATAAATTCGATTCCATCGTGCGTCGTGCTCTTCGCGAAGCGATTATCGACGAGTATGCACGTCTTTGCATGAACATCAAAATATCAAGCCCGGTGCGCGTCTGCCGGGACCCAAGAGACGATAAATTCCTTGAAGTCGCAGCGCATGGCCAAGCCGAAGTAATCATCACCGGCGACGAAGACTTGCTTACACTCCATCCTTTTCGTGGTATCGCGATACTCAACCCGCGAGATTATCTTGAGCGAGGCTAGCCAGAGGCGAAGCCCGCTATTCTTGAACCACGATGACGCCACCCAGTGAATCTCCACGCCGCGTTGCTGTTTACTGCGGGTCAGCGGACGGCAATGACCCGGCTTTCCTTTTGGAAGCTGCCGCACTCGGCCAAGCCATCGCCGCAGCCGGCATGGGCCTTGTCTACGGCGGAGCAAGCATTGGCCTGATGGGCGCGGTCGCCGATGCCGCTCTCGTCGGAGGCGCGGAGGTGATCGGCGTTCTCCCCGATGTGCTCGCCGGGAAAGAGATTGCCCACGCGCGCCTGTCGCGTCTGGAACTTGTCTCCACCATGCACCAGCGCAAGGCCCGCATGGCCGAGCTGGCCGACGCGTTTCTGATTTTGCCGGGCGGCTACGGCACACTCGAGGAACTGCTGGAAGCGGTGACTTGGGCGCAGCTCGCGCTCCACGCCAAGCCCTGCATTCTTATCAACACAATCGGCTATTGGAATGGGCTGCTGACCTTCCTCGACACGGCGGTGGCGGCCGGCTTTCTTAAGTCCAAAAACCGCAACCTGCTTCTCGTGGCCGACACTGCTCGGAATGCCGTGGCCCTTGCGAAAAGCCTGATCGACTCCGGCGCATGACCAAGGTCCGCAAATTGAATTCAATTGCTGGAACCACCGCGGCCCCCGGCGCGTAGAAGAGTTCTACAGGAGGCGACGTCATGAAGCCCACGCAAACTCAACCTCGGACACTTGCCCTCGTGGCCCTCTCGCTGCCGATTGGGCTCTTCACGGCCTACCTTGTCTATCTGGTTGTGCCCGAAATCCTGCGCGTCGTCGTACCCGCCGTCGTGCAGACCGTCGCCGCGCGCTGAAACACCCGCTAACAAATGATGCATTAAGGCAATTTCCGCGATGGCGCGCATCGCAGATCCGTTGATCAGTTAGGCGTGCCCGCGGTTTTCTCTGCGGCGAAGGTGCACTCGCGGCACTGGCATACCCGGCGCAGATATTCCCATGAGTAGATGCCTGCGCTGTGCCCGTCTTCCCAGTTGAACTGGAGCGCGTAACGCCCCACCGCGTGCGCGCTGGCCGGCTTGGGGGGCGGCGTGTACATCGGCAGCAGGTTCGCCGCTTTGGGCTTGGGCTGGCCCGGCTTGCGCCCGGCGTTGGCGCGCTCTTCATTGCACGTTGCGCAGGGGCAGGCGTCCCGCAGCCAGGCAAATGTCCACGCACTGCGATGCCCATCTTGCCAGTCGATCTCCAGGCCTTTGCCCTCGGTCAGCAGCACGCGCACCTTATCGGGCGTGATGGCAATGCGCGGCAAGGCCCGATTTTCTTCCGTCTCGCGGACAGCGTGTTCCTTGTCAACGAAGCGTATGCCTTCATGGCTCATAAGAACAGTTTACAGGGGTCACGGGTGCTGACCAGGGATCAGTGGAGAGTGGTCAGTGAATCGTGATGAGGCTGGATTTTCTGACACCCTGATCCCTGATCCCTCTCTTTACGGAGTGCGCCAGAAGAACCAGGCGGCCATACCCAGGCCGATGGCGACGACGGTGCCGCGCAGAACCGGCTGTGGAATTCTGCGGGCCAGACGCGCGGACGAGTAACCGCCGATGGCGCAAGTGATCATGGCAAGCAGGCAGTAGTGCCACTCCACTTGCTTGCTGACCACGAAGATCAGAAACGCGACCCCATTGGCCATGGTGGTGGAGACTACTTTGAGTGCATTGATCTCGTTCAAGTCCTGAAATCCGAAAAGAGAAAGAGCCGTTATGAGCAGGAACCCGGCGCCCGCGCCGAAATAGCCAATGTAAAAGCAAACGAAGATGGTGGAGAGAAAGACAGGCAACAGGCGAGGCGGCTGGCTGACTGGATCGGAGCTGACGCGACGCCGTGCCAGCCGCCTTGCAATCGGTCCACTGGCGGCGAAGATCAGTGCGGAGACCAGCAGGAGCCAGGGAACGAGATGAAGAAAGGTCTTCTGCGGCGTATTCAGGAGAACCAGCGCGCCGATGGTTCCACCGATCAGTCCGGCGATGCCCATGGGCCAGGCAAGGCGGCGATTCCTGCGGATGTCTTCGCGATAGGCGGCGACCGACGTGAACTGCCCGGGCCAGAGCGCCACGGTGTTGGTGGCGTTGGCCTGCACCGGAAGCATCTTCATGCCGAGCATGGCGGGAAAGAGCAGAAAGCTGCCGCCGCCGGCCACAGCGTTGAGCACGCCGGCAAGAAAAGCGGCAACAGCGAGCCACAGCCAGTGCCAGTCCAGGGTCGCGGGGAGTTGAAGCATCCTGATCATTGTAGGGGCACGTTGCTGGAAGGTCGTTGACCTTGATGGTCAGGAACCGTGGCAATGGCTAAACGGAGGGCTTGCAATGCTTTTCTCTCATCAGGGTGTTTCCATGGGATGTCTACCCTGAAACCAACTGATTGATTCTGCGAAGCTTACGTTATGTTTAAAAATATGAGCGTATAACACTAATATTTTATGCATCTATTGTGCTATAGTTTCATCAGATGAGTTGAGCGGCCAGGAGTCAGGCTCCCGGCCCATTCATCGAAAAACATCTGGAGGATGATCATTATGCAAATCAATCGTTGGGACCCGTTTCGCGAAGTTGTCTCCTTGCAGAACCGCGTGAACTCACTCTTCCGCGACCTGAATGAAGGGGCAGAAGCAGGGACGACTGCCACTTTTGCGCCCGCAGTCGATATTTATGAAGACACCACGAAGATCGTGTTGAAGCTCGAAGTTCCTGGCATCGAAGAGAAGGACCTGGATATTCGCGTGGAAAACAACACGCTCACCGTCAAGGGCGAGCGCAAGTTCGAAGCCGAAGAGAAGGAGCAGAACTTCCATCGGATCGAGCGCCGCTACGGCAGCTTCTTCCGCGCCTTTACGCTGCCCGCGACGGTGAACGCGGAGACTGTGCAGGCCACGTACACGGCAGGCGTACTGAAATTCGAATTGAGCAAGAAGGCTGAAGCGCGGCCACGGCAGATCAAGATCAATGTCGAGGGTGCGAAGAAAGTGGAAGCCGGCAAGAAGGTGGAAGAACCGGAGCTCGCGGGAGTGCGGTAAGAGCCGCTTGCCAGCTGTCAGCTCTTAGCTTTCAGCTAACCAGCGGCAGGTAAAGGCTTCAATGACGCCGGAGGGTGGCTTGTCTTCGCCCTTCGGCGCTTGTTTTATGAAACACGTAGCGTGGTGGACAATCAATCGGAATGAAGAACCTCGGTGTTGACGGCTGGCGAGAAAACGCTGGAAGCTGAGAGCTAAAAGCTGGGAGCTGCTTTATGGCAATTCGTTGGGACAAATTTACGGTGAAGTCGCAGCAGGCAATGCAGCAGGCGCAGGTGCGCGCCGCGGAGTTGGGCAACCCCGAAGTTCAGCCCGCACACCTGTTGCTGGCGCTCATTGAGGATCGCGAGGGTGTCATCCCTTCCGTCCTCGACAAGATTGGCGTGCCGACCGAGCGGCTGGAGAGCGACTTGCACCAGATCGAGGAGAAACTGCCTCGTGTTTCAGGTTCCACAAGCCAGCCCGGCCTGAGCCAGGCGCTCAACAAGGCGCTGGAACAGGCATTCCGTGAGGCCGCCAATTTCAAAGACGAGTACGTCTCAACCGAGCACCTGCTGCTTGGCGTAGCCCATGCGAAGGGTGATGCCGCGCGCGACGCGCTGGTGGCCCTCGGTGCGACCCATGAAGCCATCCTTAAGGCCTTGACTGCGGTGCGCGGTTCGCAGCGCGTGACCGACCAGAATCCCGAAGGCAAATTTCAAGCGCTGGAGAAGTATGCGAAAGACCTCACCGATTTGGCGCGGCGTGGCAAGCTCGACCCTGTGATCGGGCGTGACGAAGAAATTCGCCGCGTGATCCAGGTATTGAGCCGCCGCACCAAGAATAATCCCGTACTGATTGGCGAGCCCGGCGTGGGCAAGACCGCCATTGTGGAGGGCCTCGCGCGGCGTATCGTCTCTGGCGACGTGCCAGAGAGCCTGCGCGACAAACGCGTGATTTCGCTCGACCTGGGATCGATGCTCGCCGGCGCCAAGTATCGCGGCGAATTCGAAGACAGGCTCAAAGCCGTGCTTAAAGAAATCGAAGAATCGAACGGCGAGATCGTCCTCTTCATCGACGAGCTGCACACTCTCGTTGGTGCCGGAGCGGCCGAAGGCGCGATTGATGCCAGCAACATGCTCAAGCCGGCGTTGGCACGCGGCGAACTGCGGGCCATTGGCGCAACCACGCTGAATGAGTACCGCAAATACATTGAGAAAGACGCAGCTCTCGAACGTCGCTTCCAGATTGTGTATGTGGGCGAACCCAACGTTGAAGACACGATTGCAATTCTGCGCGGATTGAAAGACCGCTACGAGGCCCACCATAACGTGCGCATCAAGGATGCGGCGATTGTTTCCGCAGCCGTCCTGTCGCATCGTTACATCAACGATCGCTTTCTGCCCGACAAGGCAATCGACCTGGTTGACGAAGCTGCGGCGTCGCTGGCCATCCAGATCGGTTCCGTACCGACGGAAATCGATCAGTTGGAGCGCGCGAAGACCTCGCTCGAGATTGAACGCGAAGCGCTTAAGCGCGAAACGGACTCGAACAGCGTGGGCCGCCGCACCGAAGTGGAACGCGAGGTCGCGACGCTGACCGAGCAGATCACAGCGCTGCGCGCGCGCTGGACGCGTGAACGCGAAGCCATTACCCGCATCAGCGGCTTGAAGAAGAAGATTGAAGCTCTGCGCTTTGAAGCCGAGGAGCAGACGCGCAAAGGCCAACTGGAGCGCGCGGCGCAGATACAGTACGGCGATTTGCCGAAGCTCGAAGCAGAGCTGAAGCAGTTGGACGCAGCGCAGGACGGCAAGACCGGCGTTGCCCGCATGCTGAAAGAAGAAGTGGACGAGGAAGACATTGCCCGCATTGTGAGCAAGTGGACGGGCATTCCTGTTTCGCGCATGCTCGAAGGCGAAGTGAAAAAACTCGTCGCGATGGAAACACGGTTGCAGGAACGTGTGGTCGGGCAGGATGCGGCGCTGACCGTGGTGGCCAATGCGATCCGGCGTTCGCGCGCCGGGTTAAGCGATCCCAAGCGGCCGATCGGCTCTTTTATTT
>PLTV01000102.1 GCA_003164635.1 Acidobacteriaceae bacterium | reverse complement strand
TCTGTCCGCTGCCTGCGCACTTTATGCGGCACGTGATAGAGCACCCCGTGGATCTCCATGTTCTCTTCCGCCGTCAAATCCCCATCCAGACTCGGATCTTGAAACACGATGCCAAAACGCTGCCGCACTTCGTTCTGTTTGTGTTCCGGATTGAGCCCGTCCAGTTCGATGTGCCCGCTGGTCGGCTTCAACAGAGTAGTCAGCATCTTGATTGTGGTCGTCTTGCCCGCGCCGTTCGGCCCCAGGAAGGCAAAAATCTCCCCTTCGGGCACTTCGAACGAGACATCGTTCACCGCGGTAAACGTCCCAAAGGTCTTCACCAGGTTTTGCACACGAATCATCCCGACCCTCCGAACAACAATACTGAACGGTTCAGTTCAGTTTGTCAACGGCGAATTCTCCTCCATAGGCGAAGACTTTGCTCGATTGGCAACGTCGCCTTCGACGCACGCATAAGGTCAAGAAACCAGATTTCTGACAGAATTCGTGACGATAGGGGCTGTCATTCTTTCTCCTTGCTCTTAGCGGGGAAATGTAGCCTTGACGAGTCAACGCTGTCAGGGGTAGGCTGCTGGGACTGCAGCATGTAGAGCGTGCGTTGAATCCTAACACCCTGTGTTCACACCCAGCAAAAGCAACGCCGAATGGTGATAGGCGCAGTCTCTGTAAGATCGAACGGAGCGGAAATCCGGGCGGATCGGCGGCGGTGATTCATTGCTCCGCGCAACGTTCAAGTGGAACGCGATCCTTGATGAGTCATTTTCTGCTCGGTTGACGCCTTCGCAAGTGAGTCGGCACAAACCTGACCTCTATGCCCGCGTGTTTCGCTGCCGTGGCTGGCGAAATCAAAGCAGGCTTCGGAGGCGGCCACAGCTCAAGGAGGTTGAGACATGAATCATCACTCAGTTACAAAAATCGGGCAATTTTGCCTGGCGCTCACCATTACGATTGTTTCCGGATCAGTTGGACTGCGAGCTCAGATCGTGGCAGGTTCGCACGATAATGCCTTGACCCCGGCGGAAGTCCAGGCGCGGAACGCCTGGCGCCAAACGATGCATGCTCTGCCCACCCCCGCGAGCGGCTGTTTCCATGCCACGTTCCCTGGTACTCAATGGGAACAGGTGGAATGCGAGGCGCCGTCAGCGTATCGGTCCGCGCTGCCAGCGGGCAGAGGCGCGCTAACGGTTGGCAACGGCCGCGACTATGTCGCCCAAGCTCCCACCGGCCATTTTTTCAGCTCCGTGCTCGGCGGATTCCCGGAAACGAAGGACGTGAAATCTGAAAAGGGCGTCGGCGTCGCTCTCTTTCACGATAACGGCGTTCTCGGAACCAACGAATATACGCTGCAGGTGAATACGGACTACCATAACTCCGCAGCGTGCGACGGCTACTCGTACTGTCTGGCGTGGCAACAGTATGTACTCTCTTCGAACTACGTTTCCCTCACGGGTAAGCCAACCGGGAAAACCGCGGTCTTTATCGAATATTGGCTCATCAACTACGGCGTACACGATGGGAATAAGAATATCTGCCCGAAGGGATTTCTTGACGGCGGCGAGGATAGCAGCGGGCCTGGGGACGACTGCGTTCAAAATACTCCGGCTGTCGTAGTGCACAGTGGGCAAATTCCGATCACCAGTCTGGTAGACCTGGCACTCGGCGCGACTGCCGTGCACGGTGGAACGGATGAAGCCGTTGCCTTTTACGGCAATGAATCGTTTAAAGCGAGCGACCACGACAGCCTTACGGATATCTCAACCGTTTGGAGCCAGGCGGAGTTCAACGTGGTCGGCAACGCCGGTGGATCGAGAGCGGACTTCAACAGCGGTGCGGAGCTTCTGGTGGAGTTACTCCTGAACTATGGGTCCTCAAGTGCGCCGAAGTGCCAACCGCCTTCGAAGGTTCTTGGAACGACCGGGGAAACGAATAATCTAACACTGGGCGCATGTGTTGCCGGAGGCGGAAAGAGCCCCTACATCGAATTCGTAGAAGGAAACTGAGCACAGATAGACCCCAGATGGCTCACCAACGGGGACGTTCTCTTCGCATTAGGAATCGTGGCAAGGAAGAGAGCGTCTCCGAAACATGCAAGAAGACCCGAATCAAATGGGTAGCGGCGGGTTGATGTGGTCGCGAATCTGGACGAGCTCCGGGGTGCTGGTTTTCTTGACTCCTGCAGAGCACACTTTGCAGACAGGGAGTCGAAACTGGCCCGATCTCAGCTCCTTGCGGAGGTTGGAAAACTCTTCTCCCCACCAGATATCATTGAGCAAGTGGCTGTTCCGCACGTTTCCGAATGACTCCGTGATATGAAAATCGTTGGTGCATACCACCTCGCCATTGTGAGTGATTGCAATCTCGTCCGACAGGTAGAAACAGCTACGCAGGGTGCGTGGCCGTTTTGGCTTGACCGTACCGCCGCGATTAAACAGTGTAGCCCGCTCTAAATCTCGCACCTTCATTGTCTTTGCAGCATTGGGCTCGTTTGTCATGATGTCCAGAATCCCCTTGGGCCACTTGGGGGTGTGCCTTGTGACAAGAAAGCCTGTGACACCTGCGGAAAGCAGGTCGCGATAGAGTGCCCTGTCGAGATGAGTTCCGTTCGTGTGGATGATGAGTTCAGCCTTGGGGACCATTTTCCTGGCCAGGCGCATCAGGTGAACGAGCCGGGTGTCGATGGTGGGTTCGCCGTAAAAATGCGGGCTGATCCTGCCGGCATTTGGAAAACTGGATAGGTCTTCCATGATCTTCAAAAAGAGCGCTTCTTCCATGAACTCGTCTCCGCGGCTCTCCGTGGAGATCGGGCAATAGGAGCACTTCAGATTGCATCGAGAGTTTATCTCAAGATCCAACGCGATAAAGATGTCGGTGCGGCCGTAGGTGGCGGCCTTGTTCCCCATGTTGTACAGGCCGCGAAGCGTCGGCTTCACGGTTTCGGGGGTGTGGTCGGCTGCGAATCGATAGAACGATTGCAGGATGTATGGGAGCTTCATGGGTCAACCTCCCCAGTGGGCACCAGCCACTGGATGCTCGGTCGCCTTGCAGAATCTCTAGCACTCTCCGCGAGATTCAATGCGATGAGCAGGAGCGAAGTTCGCGCAAGCGGATTCTACAGGAGGCGTCCGTCGGTGCCTATCCTTGCGGGTGCGCAGATGGGGAATTTGAGTTCCGGAGGCAAGCCGAAATCGCCCCAGGCACTGTCATCCTGAGGCAAAGCCTAAGGATCTGCAGTTCCACTTCGTTTGCATCTGGACAGATTGCTCGATTTACTCTATTGTGTAGTAATTGAGTGACGATGAACACACCTTATTCTCTAGGCGAATTCGAGCAAATCGTTCTTCTGGCCATACTCCGGCTGGACGACTCTGCGTATGGAGTCACGATTCAAGCGGAGATCCGGACTTGCGCAGGAAGAAAGACCACGCCGGGAGCTCTCTACACAACCCTCGATCGACTCGAACAGAAGGGTTTGGTGTCCTCGATGTGCGGTGAATCAACTCCCGCACGCGGAGGGCGAGCGAAGCGTTTCTATTCGCTCACGACTGAGGGATTGAATCGCCTTAAGAATGCACAGTCGGCATTTCAACGTTTACTCGTTGGATTGGACTTATTGGGAGGGGAAAGCCATGGATAGAGCAAATATCGCTGAATGGTTGCTACGGCAAGTGGTGGACCCGGTTCGCGCTTCGGAGATCGTTGGCGATCAGCTTGAGGCTCGCCCCACTGTTGGAAACTTGAGGTTCTGGATATCGATCTCACTTTTGCTTTTGCGATTTTCGTGGCGCACTCTCGTCGGCGTTGCGGCATCCCCGGTCATGGGCGTGTTTCTTGCCTCCGCATTCTTGGTTTTTGTAAATCCGCGTCTTGAAAACACGTTAGGTTTATCGGAAAGGACTGTTGTCCATCTGCAGAGCTACCTTATCGGCGTCAGCGTCCTGCTCTGGGCGGAGACGGTCTTTTCGCTCGTGCGGCTTGGCTGGCGCAACTCGCTCACATGCGTCGGGCTCATCGCATCTGCGCTGTGGTCCTGTTCGTTCGCCTTCTTCTGGCAACCGGCTTATGCGGTGGTTCTCACGATCTTGTGGGCCGGCTTTTTCGTGTTTTGCCTGAGCAGTTCGAAACGGCGACGTACTCTTGCAATCCTGTGCTGCTCGGTTCTTGCAGCCTGGCTGACTGCGTTTGCCCTGTACGCTGTTTTTTGGGATCCTTACAGCGTCTTCGGAAAATGGCAGGCCATTGCGGCCCTCTTCCTTGTGCCAATCGTTGAGAGCAGCACCACCATGTTCCTACGCCGGAAACTAATCGCCAGGTGAATTACCACACCCAGCCTGAGCCACACGAGGACTAACTCCGCTAGCCCCGCTGACTCCCCTAGCTCCGCTATCCCATCCCATTTAAACTAAGAGAGCCATGACCACCCTCAAAGCCGTCCGCGGCACCCGCGATCTGCTGCCGCCCGAGACGGCTCTCTGGAATCGCATCGAAGCCACCGCCCGCCAGGTCTTCGCGCGCTACAACTTCGGCGAAATCCGCACCCCCGTCTTCGAAGACACAGGCCTCTTCGCCCGCGGCGTCGGCGAAGAAACCGACATCGTCTCCAAGGAGATGTACACATGGGAGGACCGCGCCCGCGCGCAGTCTGAGAAAACCCAGACGCTTACACTGCGGCCGGAAAACACCGCCGGGGTGGTCCGCGCCTACATCGAGCACCAGTTGGG
>PLTV01000061.1 GCA_003164635.1 Acidobacteriaceae bacterium | reverse complement strand
GGATGATCATAGAGTTTGCTTCCTGCAACCAGGAGTTCCGATTCCGTGAGCGGCTGGCCGCGCTTGATGGCCTCGAGATCGGCGTCAATCAACCTCTGCTTTGTATGTTTGCGGCCCAGGGTGATCAGATCGCCGGCGTCAACTTTCGGGCCCTCGTGAATGTGATACACCACGAGGATGTGGTGCGGATCGCTCTTGGATGCCTGCGCCGCGGTCTCTCGAAAGCTCGCGTTCAGATATCCGGCTTGAAGATAATGCGCAAGAATGCTGGCGCGATCCGCCGAAATATGTGACTGGGAGTAAGGCTGACCGGCCGCCAGCTTGAGTCCCTGTGGAGCAAACTGCGACTGGGGAAATGTGTCGGCGCCCTCAATTGAAATCGCCTGCACAACGTCGCGCGGCCCTTCCTCCACGCGGAACGAGACCTGAATATCTCCCCCGTTGTTCACAACCTTCGATGTAATCTGCGCTTTGCTGAAGCCTTCAGACTGGTAGACGGCCTGTAGCTGATTGACGCTGCTGCGCACCAGCTTATCGCTGAAATCGCCGGGTGAGAATAAATGCGACTTCTCTACCTTCAGCTGCGGCGTCAGCTCCGACGACGGCAATTGCACATTCCCCGCAAGCTTCACTGAAGCAACTTTGTGCTTCTTCTCTTTCGCAATTTTGTAAACGATCGATTTGCCGCCGTGGTCGTCGCTCAGTTTTGCATCGATCGTCGCGTCGAAAAATCCCTTGGCTTGATAGTAGGAAAGAAGCGCCTGGCGGCCTTCCTCGACTGACTCCTCGTCGACCCCCACCCCCTGGTAAACAGGGAGCAGCGATTTTCGGGTCCATGGCCACAAATGCGCGCCGTCGATTGCGACATTAGTTTTGGGGCCGGTCTCGATGCTGAAATGAATATCGGCGCGATTCGTGTCTCTGTGATACTCCGCTCCGGTCAGCTTGACCTGCGCTCCGAGCCGGCCTTCGTTTTGCAGCCGCGCCTGCAGGTACTGCGTGGCTTTTGTCACCGTTGAATAGTGGAAGGGATGGCCAGGCCGGATCGCGGAGCCACGCGCGCGAGCCAGCCACGTCTGCAAGCCGTGCGTAAGCGCTGCCGTAGCCTCTGGTGTTGTGTCTGCAATGTCGATCGGGCCAAACCTGGCTCGGACGCCGAGTTTCGTCTGGAAAACTATGTTCGCGATTTGGTGTGCCGCATCCACATCGACCTGTGACTCCACCTGTGCAAGAAAATATCCTTGCTGCTCAAAAAACGTCACGAGCGCCTGGCGGTCTTTTTCAACGTCTTCTGCATCGAAGGGCGTTTGGGTGGGATAGTTCGCCACCTGCACAAGACGGGAGTAGGGAAACTGCTCCGCCCCGGGAAACTCGAAGATTCCAAACGATACCGATGGTTGAAGCACGAAGACAACGCGGACCCCACTCTCTTCCGCTTCCACTTGGATTTGCACCGCTGTGCATTGTGCTTTCTCTTGGATCGCCTTTGCCGTGGCTTGCACTTTGATCTGAGAGAAGGGCTGGCCCGCCTGCAGTTCGAACAGGGAAGTGAACACCGAAGTGGGCGAATCAGGCCGGCCCGCCATTTCAATTCCAGTTACGTTCTGGTCTTCATAGGACGATAGCTCGGTGGACGCTGAGCCAGAAGTCGCGGTCGCCTGGGAACCGGATGTTGTTGCGGCAGGCGCGGACGCAGGCGGCGTTGCTTGCGCCCTGACCCCGGACACTCCGCCAAGTAGAACGCAAAGCAGAAGCAAAATTGCAGGCGCAGCGCCCCGATCGAGGCACCCGTGCGGCAGGGTTTCCAGGCGTAAAGTAGTCCGAGTCGCGCAGTCCAATAGCTTCCATTCCACTGTGGTTTTCAGATGCGTTGGGGCGTTGATTGGTTTGATTGTGTCATGCCCGCTTGAGAGCGCATACCATCCCCGGCGAACAACCGCGCATCTATTGTGATACCGATGCGCCTTTCGCTTTCGCGAGGAAACCTTGGAAGTTGGTGAAGATCACATCCGCGCTCACTCCCTTACGGAGACCAGCCGCTATTCCTACGAGAATCGTTCAGCCGCTATCGGAGTGAGTCGACCGAACTCGTTGTGGAATCTTCGCGGTATGTCGATTCGCGGCATCGCAACGCGCAGCTGGCAGGCGCTCCTCGCCGATCGTATATTCGGGCACGCCGCGGAACTCGGGTTTTACTTCCTCTTCGCCTTGTTTCCCACGCTCTTCAGCGCCAGTTCAATTCTCGGCCTTGCTGCCCGCTCGGCGCCCCGCATCTACGATCACCTTCTCGATTACCTCTCGCTTCTCATTCCCACCGCGGCTCTCGGCACTGTTCTGCACACCTTCAACGAAACGACCGCCGCATCCACACCCGGAAAGCTCACCTTCGGCCTCATCGCTTCAATCTGGTCCGCCTCTGTTGGTGTTTCCGCGATCCAGGACACGCTTAACGCCATCTACAGAATCGAAGATTCGCGCTCCTATTTCAAGGCGCGCATCTATGCCATTGGACTGACAATCCTGCTTACGGTAATCGTCACCCTGGGACTGTCGGCGCTTTTTGGCGGCGATCTGGGCGCGCGCCTAGCTACCCGTTTCATTCACGATCATGCCGTGTCTTTCGCCATCGGCATGGCGTGCCGGCTGCTGGCGTGGATCATTGCCGCTGCGATTCTAGCTCTGTCGTTTGCTGTTCTCTACAACTGGGCTCCCGATCTGCCCAGGCGGCATTGGCATTGGATCACTCCCGGAGTTGTTATCGGTATCGCGGGCTGGCTTCTGGCGTCGCTCGGCTTTCGGGTCTATCTCCACTTTTTTAATACCTTCTCAGTTACGTATGGCTCGCTGGGCGCCGTGATTATTCTTCTCATGTGGTTCTACATTACGGGACTGATGTTGATGCTTGGCGCCGAAATCAACAGCGAACTCGGCGCTTCTGCTCCGCTTGTGCCGACGGATGGGTTTTCGCAGCCGTCAGAGCACCTCCAGACTCAGCTCAATGGCGACGCACCGGCAGAACCGGACTGAAATACAACGCGAAGCTCCGCTCGTCTAACTCTTCGTCCAGTGCGCCAGAATGAGAATGTGAGGAGAAATTACCGTATCGATCGCCAAAACCTGAAATCCAACCGCGGTGAGTAACTCGCGGCTATTCTGCTTGTCAAAAACATGGTGATGCAGGCAGCGGTTTGAGAAATTATCGAGAGAACGCCGATGAAACTCTTCCCTGGTCCCCGCGGCCAGGTCCATGCTGAGGTCGTGTTTCTCGAGAATCTCTGGCAAGTGAGTCAAATCGCTTTCGGCTGTGCCGCTGGAAAAATCCTGCAGCATGTGGCGCACGGCAGTGGGCTTGCGCCGATGATCGAAAATGTCTTTATAGTAGGGAAGCGCAAGAATCAATGCCCCGCCAGGCTTCAACACTCTCTGCCACTCTTTGAGCGCCTTCACCGGGTTAGCGAAGTGCTCAAGGTTGTGGCTCGATAACACAAAATCGTAGGTCGAGTCGGCGACTTCTTTTAATGCGGAACCCTCGGATACGATCGTTTTCCCAGGATCTTTCTGCGCATTGAACACAAAAGTCGAACTATGTTGCGTCCATACAGTCGCCCCGGAGAAGTCGCAGTTGTCAATGCGCAAAGCTTCTTCGTATACCGGAAGCGCATTTCCCGGGCGGAACACATCGCTGGGGCCGCCAATCTCAAGCCCGATCTTCCCTTGCACGAAGGGGACGAACAGCCGAAACTTCTTCAAGTGTCCTTGTTCTGCGACTTTGAAGGGTCTTTCGATTCGTTGCCTGAAACGGCGAGACACGGAGCGCATTGCGCCAGTCTAAAGCCTTGGACGGCAGGGTCGCCAATCCGTCCGCAGCGGGCCAGATCAGCCCCGATGGTGGCTGAAAACTCGCGGTAAGCGGCCATTTTTGCGATGCGGATGGTCCAGCTTTCCTCGGCAAAAAGGTTTCGACGAAAACGAAAGCTGGATTTAAAATGAAGGTGCGATTACATACTGGACTCCTGTACACAGCCGGTTCGCGGATTCCCCATGGAACCGTCTGCTGGGAAAAACAGCCCGGCAAACCGCGGACAGCCGGTTGAGTTGCTGTGTGTAAGGCCGGCATCCGGCCGCTTCGAGAAATACGCCTTGGGAACGGTCATCCAGGCGCGAAGAAAAAGCCTTTGTAGCGGAGAAGACCGAAGCATGAGGACGTTGCGAAACCTGGTGTGTCGAACGGCAGTGACCCTGGCCGCGTGCGGCGCGCTGATGCTGGGCGGGTGCTCTAAATCGCTTCCAAACGGGGCTGTCGGGAATCCCGGTGTTTACAACTACTCGCCGTCCATCATTGAGCAGGGAAATGTACGCCGGTTCTGGTGGTGCAGCCAGGGTATCAACCCGGCCGATAGCAAGCAGAACACCGACTCCATCTGGTATGCCTCCATCGACATGGTTACAGGAAAGACGGAGGGACCGAAGCTGGTGCTGGCTGAGACACCTGGCGCCTGGGACTCTGCCTATACGTGCAATCCGAAGGTGGTTGAAGGACAATTTGTGAACCCGCTGGGCGACGGGGTCACCTATACATACGCGCTTTACTACGTGGCCACAAACGCGGCGTCGGGGATCGCGAACGGCATCGGCGTGGCGTTCTCAAAAGATGGAACGCACTTCACGAAGTATCCGAGTGCGATCCTGCCGAGTCCGACAATCGAATTCTACGGCGAGGGTCAACCCTCGGTATATAACGCTGACGGCAAATCGGCGATCACCATGTTCTACGAGGATACGAATCCCAACACCAAGCACAAGCTTGCCACATCGGCCGACGGAGTTCATTTCACGGTGCAGGGGGTGATGACGACCAACGGTCTGGATCAGGACGATCCGGCGCCAATTTGGGGCGACGTGGCTTTCGACAACAAGGCCGGCGAGTGGTACGCGGTTTATTGCCGGCCGGTGCGGCCTCCCTCGACGACAGGGGATGTGGCCGAGTATGGACAGTGGGGAGTGGAACTTTACAAAATCGACAAAGACTCGCTATTGACCGGCGCAACGCCGTGGCATCAGCTTGGAATCATGGATACGAATTTGACGGGATACGAGGTAAATTTCATTGCCGGGATCGTCCACGACGAATTCGGCAACGTGAACATCTCGACGTATCCCACGATCGAGCTGTACGTCTCGACCTCGTGGCCGCAACCAGCGTGGGACGCGACGCCGGCCGAAGCAGGAAAATCCGCGCGCATCGAATCGTGGATTCTGATGCCGATCAAGTGGCAGCCCGCAACCAATCCACTGCTGGCATTCGACCGCTACTACAACGGTGAGGCGCACGAGGTGACCACGGGTTGGATCTCTTCGGATGCGAAGTTCAAACTGCAGCAAACGCTCGGTCATCTCTACGCCAACTCAGGGCATGGGGCGACGACACCTTTCTACGGCTGCAAACGCGGGCAAAAAGATTACTTCATTTCGCTCGACCGTGCGTGCGAGGGAGAGCGTGCGCTCGGAACCAATGGCTATGCGTATTCCAAGCCGGGTTCGGGGTTGGTCCCGCTGTACCGTTGCAGTACCGCGGTGGACCACTTTGTAAGTCAGGATCCGCAATGCGAGGGTCAAACAACGGATGAACTGCTGGGTTATGTAGCGCCCTGATTGCTTTTGGAGACGTTCACGCTGGCGGTCCCGGCGCTTTCGCCAAAGTTTGCGCGTTGCAATGTCAAGCCTTCGGTTGAGGAGGTTTTCCCGTTGAAGCCGGCTGTAATCCGGTATTCAGCCCCAACGCCTGCATCGCGGCCTCCTTCCCAAGACTCTTGTCCGGATGACGCAGCCACCAAATCCGTGCGCAGCGCAATAACCAAAGCCTGTAGAGAGCCCGATCGAGGAATTTCCCGTTTTCCCGCACGAAGCGCGCCTGCGCCGAAAGCAGATTGCGAAGCCGCGCAGGCGAGACGCTGCCCACAGCTCCCTGCGACGACTCATGCTCCAGTTCGGATTTCAGAATGTACATGCAATAACCGCGCGCGCTCAACGCGGCGAAGGTGGCATGGTCGAGGTAATCGAGCCAATAGTCCGATGGGAATCCGCCGATCGACTGGAGCGCCGAAACTCTGAGGGTTGCGCCCGAATTGAATGCAAAATACGGCTTCAGTTGAATGCCTGTCGTCTCACGCGCCACGGCATAGGAACGCATGTAAGGCCGCCGTAATTGATGGAGGAAATTCGCCGTGGGAGAGCAAACATCTCCATGAAATGTCAACTTGGGAACAATGGAAGCGACTTCGGCCTTCGCATGGAGCGAGCTTGTTGATTGCAGAAGCTCGACTAGGAACTCCCGCGTAAGCATCGTGTCCTGATCGAGCAAAAGCAGCCATTCAAACTGCTTCTCCGCGGCGCGCGCCAGTGCAAAGTTATACGCGGCCGCAAGGCCGGGGTTGGCAGCATCATGCACATAGTTAATCCCCGGCAACGCTTTTTCATCCAGCGGATGGGCCCCGGGGGAGTTGTCATAAATAAGTAGCGAAATGCGGCTGGCCAGGTCCGCATCCGTTGATAGGATGTCGAGAAGCGACCGGTACGACTGGCTCTCGGAAGCGGCGCATCCATAAAGGACAAGAACGGCGAGAATCGGCCCTTCCGAAGGCGGCGAGCAAATCTCCTGCATCAAGTGGAATCGTACCAGAAGCCACGGCCCGCGATGGATTGGCAGGCGGTAAGCCGTATGGCTCATAAGATAAAACGACTTACAGAAGCGGCTGGACGTCCGCGCGAGGAAATTGAACTCTCAAACCGGAACAAAGCCTTGTAGAAATACTTGCGTTGCGATATCGTGCTTGCATTCCCGAAGCGCGAACCAACGCTCAGGCTACTCCCCCCTTTGCGTGCATTTCAGATTGAGCAGGCGCTGCTTCGCTTAAGCCGAACCATACTTATCGCGGCTATTTCACTTGAGAAAATGCGCCGCGATCCATGATCCAGGGAGGTTTTCAATGCGAGTGGGTTCGTTGCGTGACCGCACCGCGCTGTGCCAATTGCCTGCATTCCAACAGCTTCGAGCCTTCTGCTTTTTGTCCGCCGTCCTGCTCGCTCTAACTCTGATCAACGGTCAGGCGCAGGAGGCAAAGCAGGCACCGAATTACACGCGGATCGTGGTTTTCGGAGACTCGCTTTCAGACACGGGCAACGTTGCGCACCTCACCGAGGCTAAGTACGGCTTCCGCGTCCCCGGTCCGATTGCCGACTACACCGATGGCCGATTTACCGACGGTGCCGACACGCAACCGCGCGCGAAAAAGTATTTTGGCGTATGGATCGAGCAGTTAGCCGCAACCTTAGCCTCCAAACCGGTTATCAAGGATTCCCTCGATGGTGGAACCAATTTCGCTTACGGCTTTGCCTTCACCGGCGATGGGACATCGGTGCTTTCGTTCGGCCCGTCGAATGCATTCTCGGTAAAGGTTAAAAACATCGGCCAGCAAGTGACTGACTATCTTGGCACGCATCCTAAAATCACCGACAAGACCCTCTTCGTGGTGTGGGGCGGAGCCAACGATTTGCTCAACGCCACATCGGACGACGACGTCATTGACGCTGGCCTCAATCAAACCCTCAATGTCGAGCGGCTTATCCATGCCGGCGCGACCCAGTTCCTGGTCCCCAATCTGCCGCCTCTAGGACTGGTCCCTCGCTTCAATGGCTCAAGCAAGTCTTCGGTTCCCGCCACCAAAGCCGCACGGCTTTACAACCAGGTTCTCGATAGCGGCCTGGCGCTTCTGCGCGCGTCCAATCAAAGCAAGCACATCCAGATCGTGCAACTGGATGTGTTCGGTCTTCTCAACAAGATTGTGGCATCGCCAGCAAAGTTTGAGTTGAAAAATGTCAAAGACAGTTCGCAGGGATTGAATGTCGATCCCGACACCTACCTTTTCTGGGACAGCCTTCATCCCACCACGCGCGGCCACAACCTTCTCGCCCAGCAGGCACGCGAGATTCTGGCTGGTTCCGCTACAGAAGAAGATGCGGATGCGGTGAGCATTTCAGTTCCGCGGTAGAACCAGATCGGCCGAAACTGCATTGAGGGAAGCGCGCCGCACTTAGTGAGATCTTTCGGCGATCTGCACATGATAGGGATTGATCAGGTCGCCGGTCGAGTGTCCTACAGCGGCCAAGGCAACGCGGTAATTCACCTGCGTTTGCAGCAAGATCAGTTCAGCCTGGGCGAGCTTTGTCTGGGCGTCGAGCACAAAGTAGTTGGTTTCCGCGCCGAGCTCGTACTTGCGCTGCTCTGAGGTGAGCGTTTTCTGCGCCAGATCGAAGGACGTTGCGCCGGCCGCCAAGGCCTGGCGCGCCTCTTCGAGCTGGTGAACAGCATCGTGCACTTCCCGCGTGATCTGCTCTCTGATCTGTCCGCTGGCATAGAGGTCATGGGTACGCGATACAAGCGCGTTTCCCATCACAGCCTGCCCGGCGCGATTCTTGATGGGGAGCGTAAGCGAGAGCGTTCCACCATACCCTGGGTAGCCGAAGCCGAAGAGCTGGCTCATCGACGAACCAAAACCGCCCGGCGCAATAAACTGCCCGGTGAACAAGTT
>PLTV01000037.1 GCA_003164635.1 Acidobacteriaceae bacterium | reverse complement strand
TCAATCTTCCCCGGTTCACACGCATCCTGGCTTCAACCGCCGTTGCCGCAACCGCCCTGGCAGCCATCCCCGCGATGGCAGATTCCGCGAGAATCACGATTCCCTTCAGCTTTACGGTCGACGGCAAAGCACTGCCCGCCGGTGAGTATCGCGTGCAGTCCATCGAGCACGGGAACCTCGTCAATCTGCGCAGCGCTGATTCGAAAGAGTACTTCACGTGGGTATCCAACCCTTCCAACGAGGATGGACGCAATGCAATTCTGCGCTTTACCGACGATGGCAACTCGCATACCCTGCAATCCGTGCAAATCGGACCGCTGGTTACGCCGAACTTAACGAAGAAAACCCGCAAAATGGAAGACATCTCCGCCCCCAACCTGCACGGGCGCTAAGTTCTCCACCAATTCCTCACAACCCGTTTGTGCGAAGTACCCCTCGGAGGGCCGATCGACTGGACGATCGCCCTCCATTTTTTGCGCTCAAAAAACGGGGTTGCCACAGGATTTGGGTGCCCCATCCTTCCGCAGCCTTATCGCGGAAGGGTGGGAAAGCACGAACCCAAACCAGCAGGAAAGAACACCCTTCACCCGCCCTGAACTGGGTGCCCCAGGTCTCGCCTTTGAGACCTGGGAAACCACGAACCTCTCATTCACCGCCGGTCCGCGTCCGTCATCTTTCTCGTCTCGATTGGCTTCGATTCCGAAACCACTTCGCGACCCCAAGGGTCAGAAGAAATCCGCCAAACGGAATGCACCCCAGTGTGACAATCAGCGCCAGCCAGCCGCCGTTCGTCTTGGCTCCCGTTGGCGAATACCCGCCCAGCACCGTCACCAGCAACAACCCCGCCAAAATGCCCGATCCAAGAATCGATGCGCCCCATTGCAGCAGTTGGCGCGTACCGTCCTCGCGCTCCATTGGCGCCAATGTCTTCGGTTCTTGCGGGCCTGCCGGCATTGCTGTTCTTACCCTTGCGCAATGCGCAGCATCACGTAGGTTATGACTCCTGTAACAGACACATAAAGCCACAGCGGAAAAGTCCAGCGCGCAATCTTGCGATGCTGGCGAATCCGCCCCGACAGCGAGAAAAAGAAAGTCACCAGAACCATCGGCAGCGCCACCACGGCCAGCAGGATATGGCTTACTAATAGCGGCAGGTAAACCGAACGCAACGCTCCATGAGCCGGATACCGCACATCGCCATGCAGCGCGTGATGCGCAATATAGCTAAGCAAAAACAGCGTCGAAAAACCGAAGGCCGTCATCATCGACGCGCGATGCGGCGCCACGCGATGACTGCGGATAAAGACATAGCCGATCGTCAATGCGACGGCGCTCAGGCCGTTCAAAATCGCATTCAGCGCTGGCAGAAACGCATATTGCGTGCTCGCAGCCGCTGCCGGATGAATATAAATCAGCCAGAAAAGAAACGCCGAAGCCGCCGCGCTGATCGCAAGTATCGCGATAATTGCGGGACGCGTGCTGGACTGCGGTGCCACGGTGGTCGACATCGGTTCGTCTCTCTTTACTGCTTTTGGATTGCGCAGAGCATCAGCGTTGTGAACAGCAAAGGCAGGTAGAGCACGCTCACCTTCAGCAGATCCCGCGCCAGCATCCGGCTCTCCGTCTCCTCTTTGGCGCGAAGAATTCCCCTGAAACGAATTGTGTACCCCAGATAAAATAAGCCCAGCACAACGGCCACCACGGCATACACAACGTTTGTCATCCCCAGAAACCAGGGCGACAGGCTCACCGGAATCATGATCACCGCGAAAAACAGCGCCTCAGCCACCGTCGACCATCCGTCCGGCTGCACCACCGGCAACATGCGAATCCCCGCGCGAGCATAGTCTTCGCGATAAAGCCACGAGATCGCCATGAAGTGAGGGAATTGCCACACAAAAAGAATCCCAAACAGAGCGATTGCCGGCCATTCAATGTGTGGCCGCGCCGCGGTCCAGCCCAGCAACGGTCCCATCGCTCCCGGAAACGCTCCAATAAACGTGGCGATTGAAGTCACGCGCTTCAGTGGCGTGTAAATCGCCACGTAACAGAATGCCGTTAGCAATGCCAGTGCCACGGTCAGAAGGTTGGTGCGCAACAGCAGCCACACCGCCCCCAGAGTCAGCGCTCCAAGTCCTGCGATCACCCCGCTTGCCAGCGAATAGCGTCCACTCGCCAGTGGCCTGTTTGCTGTTCGAACCATCCGCGCGTCGCTCTTGCGTTCCAGCGCCTCGTTCAGGGCCCCTGCGCCCGCCGACACGAGCCCAATCCCCAGCAGCGCATCCAGCAACCCCGGTTGCAGGCTCGATATTCCCGATCGCATCGAGCCCAGGTAAAACCCTCCCCAGCCCGTCACCAGAACCATGCCCACAACCTTCACCTTGAACAGCTCGCGCAGATCGTGGATCAGCATCGCCGTTGCGCCCGGGCTGGGCGCATGCAGATGAGGTTGGCTCACCGTAGGATTCTCGGCAATCGCGCCGGAATTCTGCAAGGGAACTGCGGCTTGGGAAGCAGGATTCATCAGGAGGGTCGAATGCGGACTGGCCCGTCGGGGACTA
>PLTV01000357.1 GCA_003164635.1 Acidobacteriaceae bacterium | reverse complement strand
TGCATGGCCTCGGCGGCGTTATCGATGAGGTTGGCGAGGGCGCGGCGAATGCTTTCGGGGTCGGCGAGCACCGTGGGAAGACCGGGCTCCAGATCCCACTTCACCGTGATGCCGTGCAGTCGGCCGGCAAACAGCGCCAGGGCCTCTTCAGCGACGCGATTCAAGTCGCAGGCGCGTGGCTGCGGAGCCGGAAACTGCGCCAGCGCGGAGAACTGATCGACGAGCGTGCGCAGCGTGGCGACGCAGCCCAGAATCACTTCGCTGCACTTGCGGATGACCTGCATGGAGTCGGGCTGGCGCCGATCGATGTGCTTCCCGATGCGTTCAGCCGAGAGGGCAATGGGTGTGAGCGGGTTTTTGATTTCATGAGCCACGCGCTGCGCAACTTCTTTCCACGCGAGCTGGCGCTGGGCGCGCAGCAACTCGGCCATATCTTCGATGACGAGGACAGTTCCCTGCCCGCGAGCCAGTTCGAGGCGCGCACTGGTGACCGCGACGTGCGTGGTGCGGCCACGCACAGGAAACTCAATCTCAGTGGATGCGGCGCCCATGCGTTGACCNNGCAAAGGCGCGATTGGCCTGGAGTACGGTTCCCGAGCCATCGAGCGTGACCACGCCGCTGGGGATGGTTTCCACAATCGTTTCAAGTTCGCGGCGCCGCTCTTCGATGGCCTGGTTCGCGGCAGTTAGTTGCGCTGAAGAGCTCTCGGCCAGTGCTCGGCTGGCCTCAAGGTCGCCGGCCATATGGTTGAAGGCGCGCACCAGGTCGCCCATTTCGCCGGTTGCGACAAGGCCCACGCGGTGTTTGTATTTGCCATCGGCAATCTTGTCCATGGCGTCGGCCAGCGCCTCAACCGGGTGTGTGATCTGCTTGGAGAGAAACAGCGCCAGCCAGACGCTTGAGAAAAACACGAAGACCGTGACGAGCAGGAGAAGCAGGAAGAAGGTATTGCGAATCTGTCGGCGCGAGCGAAAGAGCTGCCAGTATTCGTCGGCGCCGGCGCGAATCCGGGTTACCGTCTGGCTCAGGCCCTTGGGCATGGGGAGAGCCACGACCACGGCTTTGCCCGATCCGGTGGCGGCGATGCCGAGCGCGTAGTCCTGACCGCCGACTGAGAACACCGCTTCGTTGCCGCGCTGCGCTGCGAAAAGAAGATTGGGCGAGAGTGGACCGTGGAGGGTAATCGCGCTGTCGGACTTTGAGGATTCGCCCGTTTCCGGAAGCCAGGGAAGCAGCGCGGCCGGGCTATTTTCTGCCGGCGCCTGATAACTTGCCAGCTTGTGCTTATCCTTGGCGTAGACGACGGCGAAACCGTCGCTGAGCGTGATGCGCCGGGAATTCAGTTCATCGTTGAGTTCGGGAAGGTCCTTGTCGGCGGCGCCCGAAGCCGCAATCGATTCTGCTTCAACGCGCGCGTTGTCGGTTACGTATTGGGCCAGTTCCAGCACCACGCGCGTTGAGTCTTCACGCAACTCCGACGTATTCGGCGAGAACCAGCGGTCGATGGAGCGGTTCATCAAGTTGAAGCTGAACAGAAACATGCAGACCGCTGGGGTGAGCGCGATCAAGACAGCGCCGAGGACCATGCGGGTGCGGAGACGTGCGCCAAGCTCGCTGCTCGTCTGGCCCACATAGAGNNGACGTTTCGGGATTCAGAAAGCGGACGTTGGAAGTGTTGAAGGAATTCAAGGCGCCGAGCAGCGCGAAAAACAACACCACTCCGCCGGCAAGCAGAACTGCCGATCGCCGTCGTGGATCGCCGCGCAGGACCATGCGTGGATTATAGTGCGGGCCGCAAAAGCGCAGAGGAATTTGGGGAAGCTGGCCGGGGCCGCGTCGCCTATCTCCAAACGAGGTGCTGCAACCAACCACCCCAAACATCGGCCCAGGCATGAACCACGATGTTCGAGCGCAGATTCTTTCGCCAAGCGGCCAGGGCGCCAAACAGGACTCCCAGCACGCTGATCACGACCGTATTCTTCCAGCCCTGATAGGCATGGGCGAGGCCGAAAACAATCCCCTGGGCCAGCACCGCTGCCGCTACGCCCGCTCCCAGGGCACGAAATTGACTCTGCAGGTAACCGCGAAACGCCATCTCCTCGCAAATTCCGGCTGTAATGGACACGCCAATCCAAATCAGGACTTCCAAAAGCGTTTTCGGCAGCAGGCTATCCACGGTCTTCGCGGAATTCGCACCCAACAGCCAGTGCACGCCATACGCCGCGCCCTCCCATGCCGCCCAGAACGGAGCCGCAATCGCTAAATCCACGCCCACACTTTTCCACGTGAGCCAACGGCCGCCGGAGAGAGCCTCCAGCGTTCCCCCGTTGCGATGCACACCGACCCAGCAGTAGTAGAGCAGGGCCCAGTCCATGAATGCAGCGACCAGGTAAATTGGAATCGCTTTGCTGTGGCCAGCAAGCTGGGACTCCGCGGCGCTTCCCGCGCTTGCGCCATGTTGCGCCAGGAATCCCATCGCAACCATTCCGCCCATAATCGCGAGAAAGCCTGCAAGGTGCGGCCATGAAGCTATCTGCTTGCCGGCTTGGATCGGCATCGGCTCGGTAGCTTGTAACGCTTCATTTACCTGCATGCTTTTTCTCCTTGGGCCCCACACGGTCGCTCGGGTGCTTCTTGCGTAAATCCTCCAGCGCGCGCATTGTTTCGCGCGCCCAGCGAAGGTGCGCCTCCAGTTCCATCTGCCCGAAGCGCGCNNGCCATCTTCCAATACGGCGCCCCCGGATACTGCTGACTTTGAGCGATATCTTCGCGCTCCAGGCGGGTCAACTCGTTGAACACCGCCTCCTCCCGCTCGATCATCCCCCGCATATGGCCGATCAGGACATCCACGGAAGTCTGGTCTCCGAAGAAAAGCTTCAGCAGCAGTTCATTGCGTGCAATTTCCGGCTGCGGATCGACCGCGAGCCACCTGGTAAGGCGCTCGTGGCCCTTCTTCGTTAGGGAGTAAATTCGTTTGTCGGGCTTGCCTTTCTGCCGCTCCGTTTTCGCTGTCACAAAGCCTTCAGCTTCCAGCTTTTTGAGGTTGGGATAAATCTGCCCATAACTCTCATTCCAGATGTGGCCCACGGATGAGCGAATCGTCACGCCGAGGTCATAGCCTGACATCGCCTCAATCGCCAACATTCCTAAAAGGACTTCGTTGCTCGAAGTTGACCGCTTCGCCATAGTTCTAATAGATATATGCCTAATAGATAGTAGATGCAACAAGAATATTCAGCACCGTATCTCCTGCGTTCACTTGCCCTCAGACCTGGGAGCAGTTCAACGGGCTCAAAATGAGGTTGGTGATGTTGGTGACGATCTGGTCAGAGGCGAAGTGCGGATCGGAAGAGAGCTTCTTCCATGCGGGCGCATCGCGGAAGGCGTTCCAGCAGGATTCAAGCTCGGCCTGGTCGGCGAAGCTCAGCATATAGGTCAAGTTGGGCATGCGCGAACCGATCAGCGTATCGCCGAAGAACACGGGATGAAATCCGGCCTTGAGAAAGATGTCGAACTCGCCGGAGTGGAACATCTCCACCTTGCGTACGTGGTCGCCATCGCTGGGGCTCTCGTAGGTGCGGAGCTGGAAGATGCGTTTGCCCTTGGTGGCAGCCGAAGCCGACGGCGTGAGTTTGGGCCAGCCTGCGAAGGCGATCATCAGATCGCTCTGCACGCGCTCATAGGGCGGCGCGGCGGCTGTAGCGTTCCAGAAGGGGGCCGCGGCTTTCAGGAAGTCCGCATCGCCGGCCAGATGCAGATCAAGCTCGGCAAGCACCTGCGCGGCGGAGCCGGGAATGAGGAGATAGTTGACGGGAGTTTCGGGGCCGAATTCGACGCGGAAGGCGCCGACAGGGCTCAGGCGCATGCGCGTGAGAGCTGGGATAAGCGCATCGGCGAAGTACTTTTCGGTGATCCCGGTCTGCGGGCCCGATTGCATGGCGTAGCGGCGCAGAAGGTAGTATTCGCGGCCAGACGATGTAGTTGAAGCTGCCTGGGTTTGTGCTTCAGCCTTGCCTGCGAGGGCGAGCGCTGACGTCGCCAGTGTTGCGGTGAGAAATGAACGCCGTTCCATGGAGCCTCCCGAGGAAATCCCATTCTAATCTGCCTTGGTTGCGCTTGCGTGCTGCGCTCTTGCCTTGACACCCACGCGCGGCAATGACGATGATGTTGGCTCGACGCACGAAGCACGACCTCCCCAACTGAAACCAAGCGCCCTCTGGAGGCCCCTTGCTTAAGCTCACAGTTTCCCGCATCGCCATCGCTTTCTGCCTTTCTTCGCTTCCCTTCTCAATGCAGGCCCAGGATCTGAATCCGAAACAAGACAGCGCGAGTGCGGCGAAACAGCCTGCGAAGCGGCTTGTCGCCGACTACGATTCGGGCAGCAAGTTTCTCGATCCGCCGTACACCTACACGGCCAAGCAGATTCCCTACTCGAAGATCACGCATATTCTGCATGCCGGCGTGGGCTTTGATGCGAGCGGCGATTTGCAGGTGCCAGACCAGTTCATTGAGCCGGAGTTGATTCCGCGCGCGCATGCGGCTGGGACGAAAGTCATGCTGCTGCTGGGTGGCGACATTCCAGGGATGGAGGCGAACCCCAAGGGCATTGCCGTGCTGGTGAAGAACCTGAAGAAATTCGAGACCGAGTACGATTACGACGGCATCGACCTCGACTGGGAATATCCGGGAAGCAGCGACGACGCGGCCTTCCTGCTGACACTGGAGAAGGCGTTTCGCAGTGCGTTTCCGAGCCCGCGCTACTTGCTCTCGATCGACGTAGCTCCGTGGAGCACGGAGTTCTACAACGTGCCGCACGTCAAGAAAGTCATCGACTGGTTCAACATCATGACCTACGATTGCGCGGGCCCGTGGACGGCATACGGAGAGCTCAACTCGCCCATCTTCTGGGACAACTCGGATCCCGCGCCGTTTGAGTGCGAGCCCGGGGGCAGCGATCAGCAATCAGGCGCGATCTGGCTGGCGGCCGCGCCCGCGTCGCAGTTGAACCAGGGCACACCGTTCTACGGCTACGAATACACCAACGTAAACAAGCTCTTTGGCCTGTGCCCCAACGCAGCCACCACTTCAGACGGAGAATGCGACGACACGGTACTGACGGTGAACTACGGTCCGGATATCAAAAAGCTGGTGAACGCGCGCGGCTGGGTCAGGCACCGCGATTCGGTCGCACTGGTTCCGTACCTTGTGAAGAAGGACGGCAAGCCCGGCTTCATCACCTACGACGACCCGCAATCGACTTACCTGCGCGTACTCTATTCCGACTACGTGCAGAATCTGGGCGGAACGTTCATGTGGTCGCTGGATGCGGACTACGACGGGCACTCGCAGGATCTGCTCGATGCCATGGACAAAGCTACGCGTCTCGAAGTGCTGGACGCAGCAGAGTCCGAGGCTCAAAAACAGTAACGCATGCAGCACCTATTCGATGACCTGCAGCGGTGCCACCCACGAGCGGTGCTGGCTTTCGGCCACGCCTCGGTGGGTGAGTTCACCTTCCCATGTGTTGAGGCCTTCGGCTAATCCCGGATCGAGCTTGAGAGCCGCGCGCGCGCCGAGCCTGGCGATGCGCATCAGGTAGGGGAACGTCGAGTTGGTGAGCGCCAGCGTGGAGGTGTGCGGCACGGCGCCCGGCATGTTGGTCACGCAGTAATGGACCACGCCATCGACCTTGTAGCTGGGATTGGAGTGCGAGGTAGGGCGCGCCGTCTCAACGCAGCCGCCCTGGTCGATGGCCA
>PLTV01000316.1 GCA_003164635.1 Acidobacteriaceae bacterium | reverse complement strand
GCCGGAGTCCGGCGCGCCGCCGCAACAGCCCGCCCAGCACAGAGTGCCCAAGCTTCTTCGCACTTACCTGGCCATCGGCGCGCGCATCGCCGGTCCCCCCGCATGGGACCGCGCATTCGGCACCATCGATTTTCTGACCTTGCTCGATTTGAAATTGCTCTCGCCGTCCGCGCGCAATCGCTTTCTGGCCCCGCTCACACGGTGAGTTTTCGCGCTGCCCGGCGCGCTGTGGCGCTGGGTTTTCTTCTGCTCTTCTGCTTTTCCCGCGCTCTCTTCATGCGCCTGCGCGGCCCCGACACGCTTGAACGGCGTGCCCAGTGGCTCCACGAATCTGCTGTCTTCGTGATGCGCCGCATGCGCATTGGCCTCAAAATCACCGGCCAGCCCCCCGCCAGTGGCCTCCTCGTCGCCAATCACCTCAGCTATCTCGATATCATGATCTTCGGCGCGGCCCTGCCCTGCTACCTCGTCTCCAAGATCCAAATTGGCCGCTGGCCGTTCTTCGGAACCCTCGCCCGCGCCGGCGGCACCATCTTTGTCGATCGCTCCAGCCGCGCCAGCGCCGAAGCTGTTACCGTCGAAATTGCCAAGCGCCTCAAAGGTCCCATCCCCGTGCTGTTTTTCCCTGAAGGCACCAGCACCGACGGCACAACATTACTGCGCTTCCACTCCCGCTTCTATACGCCCGCTGTCGACGACGCCATCCCCGTCACCGCCGCTGCGGTCCGCTACGTGCTCGAAGATGGCAGTCCCGAGAGTGACGTCTGCTGGTTCGGCGACGACGAGTTCCTGCCCCATCTCTGGAAGGCTCTCGCCGGACCCAACTTCTCCGCCGAAATCCACTTTGGCGAGCCCACAATCTACACCAGCCGCCGCGCCGCCGCCGACGCCACATACGCCGAAATCCAGTCCATGCGCGAGCAGCCATCCCTCGTTCTGCAGTGACTACATCGACGCGGCCATTCGTCTGCACTCGTCTCTCAGGGTTCCCCGATCACTAGCTTGCCTTTGTGACCGTCACTCCCAGTTGAATGAACGGCGCCAGCAGTTTGGCCTTTGTATTCGCCGGCACAATCATACCCGTGATTTCAGTGAGCGGCGCGATCACATAAGGGGAAACCGCGTTAAGCTTTTCTGACGATCCCAGTACCACTGTTTCAGCGGCACTCGCGCTCAGTGCTCTCTTCACATGCGCTTCTTCAAAATCGCCCGTGGTTAACCCGAATCTTGGATGGATCCCCGTGACGCCCATGAAATATGTGTCCGCGTGAATGCGCCCTATCGCTTCAATTGCCGGCGCGCCAATGGCAACCACCGAATGTTTGAAGAGCCTTCCCCCAATGAGAATGACTTCAATGTTTCGATGTTCAACAAATTCCAGAGCAATGGTTGGACTATGCGTCACAACGGTTGCCCGCAGTTCCGCTGGCAGATGCCGCGCGATCTGCACAGCGGTCGTGCCGCCGTCCAAAATCACCACCTGATCCGGCTGCACCATTGCTGCCGCTGCTTGCCCAATCCGCCTCTTCTCATCCGTCGCCACATGCCGTCGCGCCGCAAAATTCCCCATCGCCGGCGAAGCCGGAAGCGCCCCGCCATGCACTCGTTGTAGCAGCCCTTCCGCCGCAAGCTCGCGTAAATCCCGTCGGATCGTGTCTTCCGAGAGATCCAGCTCTTCACTAAGATCCTTCGCCACGACCTGACCATTGCGCCGCAGAGCTTCCAAAATCAGTTGTTTCCGTTGTTGTGTCAGCACAGAACAAATATCGCATGTCGCGTCGTCTTTTTTCACGAAAGTGCATGAAGTTGCATGAAAATGCACATTTAGTTATTCTGGATTCACATCGCATCAGGGAGAGACTCATGAACAGCAGCCAACCCCTCATCATCTTGATCGCCGGACCCTACCGCTCCGGAACCAACGACGACCCTGCGCTGATCCAGAAAAACCTGGACCGTCTGGAATCCATTGCACTGCCCATCTTCGAGGCCGGCCACATTCCAATGATCGGAGAATGGGTGGCCCTCCCCATCATGAAGCACGCCGGATCGAAGTCATTGGCAGACTCCGTCGCTGCGAGGTACCTGCATCCGGTTGCGAGCCGCCTCATTGAGCGTTGCGACGCAGTGTTCCGTATGGAAGGGAACTCCACGGGCGCGGATGAAGATGTCCGCCTCGCTCGCCAGCGAGGACTGCCGGTGTACACGCGAATCGAGGAAATTCCTGGAACTTGTTTTGAGCAACGTTAGTCGCTGGGATCCTTCGACGAGCCTAAAGTGAAGCCGGCGGCGCCCCCGTCGAGCCGCGCACCACCAGGCTCGTCGACACCAGGTACTCCCGCTGTATCTTCGGATTGTTTGGATCTTCCGCCTGCTGGCGCAAGGCGTCAAACGCCGATCGCGCCAAATCTGTGCGCGACAGCCGAATCGTCGTGAGCGGCGGCAGCGTAAACTCGGCAAAGTCGATGTCGTCCAATCCCACCACGGATACATCGTCCGGCACACGCAGCCCCGCCATGTAGGCGGCGCGCAGTACCCCAATCGCCGTCATGTCATTCGAGCACAGAATCGCCGTCGGCCGCGTCCCCAACTCCTGCAACTGCGAGAATCCAACCATCCCGCCTTTGAGCGTGTGATCGCATTCGATAATCCACTTCTTCTGGATCGTGAGCCCCGAATCTTGAATGGCTGCCCGAAAGTCGTTTTCGCGCGTGATCGCCGAATGCAGTTTATGCGGCCCTGCCAAAAACGCAATGCGCGTGTGGCCAAGGTCCGCCAGATGCTGCACCGCCGCATGAATGCCTGTCGAGTAATCGAGCAGGATCGTGCTCACCTTGGGATCGTCCAGGCGAAACTCGGCAAGCACCATCGGAATATCGCGGTGCGTCAGTTGATCCAGCACCGGCTCTTCCGCGCCGAAGCTCAGCACAGCCACGCCCTCCACCTTCCGCTCCAGCATGCGCCGCACGCATGTCGCCAGCACCGCCGGGTCGCCGTTCGTCGAGCTCACAAGAATCTCGTAGCCGTGCGCTACCGCAATCTCTTCGAAGCTCTGAATCAACTCGGGAAAAAATGGGTTGGTGATGTTCTCGACCAGGATGCCCAGAATGCGGCTCCGCCCCGACACCAGGCTGCGCGCATGCGTGTTGGGGAAATAATTGAGCTGCTCGATCGCTTGCCAAACCCGCTTCGCCAGCCGCTCGCTCACCGCCGGCGAATTGTTGATCGTCCTCGAAACAGTGGCGATCGAGACCTTGGCCAAGGCCGCAACGGTGCGAATATCCGGGGTTTTCGCGCCTGCCTTGCTTGTTTCTTTTCGCGCCAAGATGAGTCCTCGTCAGGGTTGACAGTCATGGTAGCGCATCGGGCCATCCCTTGCGTAGAGAGACAATCGCGCCGCCGACGACCAGCGCCGTTGCTGTTCGTTCATGCATTCAACAGAAAAGGCGGGACGATTGAATTGGCTATGCTCGCTTCGCCGCGCGGTCAGCCGTCAGTCTCTCTCCGCAATCAGAAGCCGCAGGTCGCGCAGGTTTTGTCCTGTCGGTCCTGTCACCACCGAGTCGCCCAGTGCCGTAAACATCGGGCACGCATCGAACGCGGTCAGCGACGACTTCAGATGAAATCCAAATGCATGCGCACGCCCAACAGTCGTTGGATCGGCCATCGCCCCCGCGGCCTGCGTGTTCCCGTCAATCCCATCCGACCCCGCGCTCAAAACCGTCAGCCGCTCGCCTTGGTACTGCTCCAGATCGAGCGCGCTCGCCATTGCAAACTGCTGGTTGCGCCCGCCCGCGCCCGGTGTCTTGTCCAGCGTCACCGTGACCTCGCCCACACTGATCAAACACAGCCGCTTGTGCTTCGTCCGCAGCGTGTTGAACAAATCCATCAGGTAGCGCTCCGCGTCGGCATAATCCCAATCGTCGCAACTGTTGTCCACCGCGACATAGAATCCAGCCTTCTCCGCCAGCGCTCGCGCATTCTCCACCAGATCATGGCTCGACAACAAAATCTCAAACACCGAATCGCGAAATGCCGAATCCTCCCCGCTCATCGTCGTCGCCGAGGTCACCTTGCGCGCCGGCTCTGGTTTCCCCAGCCGCGGAAAAAACGGCGGCCGCCATCCCTTGTTTCCTGGCGACTCCGGCAAATCTTCACGCTCGAAGAAATTGCGTATCGAAACCGGTAACCTCTCGTTCAGCTTGTATTTCTTCAGCAATTCGCGCACATCCGCCACCGTCGAGTGGTCCGGCGATGTCGGCCCCGACGACAGTGCATCCAGAGCGCGCAACGGCACATCCGGAACCAGCAGGCTCACCTTCGCCGCTTCCGGCGCTGCCATTGCCAGCCGTCCGCCTTTCACGGCAGAGAAATGTTTGCGCAGCGTGTTGATCTCGTTGATCGGCGCCCCCGATCCCAGTAGCAAGCTATGAAACGCGATCGTCTCTTCGTGTGTAATCTGCGAGTCCAGCGGCAAGTCGAACATCGCCGAGCCGCCACCCGAAATCAGAAAGAACACCAAGGTGTCCTTCTTTGCCTTCTTCAGCATCGCCAGCGCCGCGCGCGCCGCCGCGAACGACTCTTCATTCGGCAGCGGATGCCCGCCCTCAAAATACCGGAATCGCCAGTTGCGGCTCTTCGGCAAATTGTTTGAGCAGCAAATGCCGCGCAGCCCCTTGCGTCGCGGCATGCGGTTGAGCAACGTCTCCAGCATCGGCCCCGCGGCTTTGCCCAGAGCGATCACAAAAATACGCTTGTAGCAGTTCAGCTTAATCGTTGCCGGGCCGCTGCCATCCGGCAGAAGCCTGTGCAGCGTGTCCCCTTCGAACCGAAGCCTTCGGTCGAATGCCGACGCAATGTTGCAAGCCGCAATCGCCCCCGTGAAGATTTCCGTCGCTGTCGCATGAAGTGACTCCAAGCCGACGTCGCTGACTGCCATCATTGCAATTCCTCCTCGAGCCATCCCGCCAGCGCTTCCTGCATCGGCGCCAGCCGGCCTCGAAAAAAGTGATCGCTGCCGGGGAGGAGAAGCAGCCGTTTGGGGTTGGCAGCGGAACCAGCTACCTGCGCCAGCTGTTCAGCCGGCGCATACTCGTCGTGGTCTCCGCTCAAGAAAAGTTTGGGAATCGCGCAATGCGCGAGAAAGGGATACCGGTACGTACGAAACTCTGACTCGGTGGGAAGCCCGAGGGCAATCAGCGCGCGCACGTTTCGCGCCTCCTCGCCATCGCCGCAGCAGGCGCTTGCCGCCATCGCCGCTCCAAAACTGAAACCCGCCACCACCAGCGGAAGTTTGTATTCGTTTTCAAGCCAGTCCATAGCCGCTTTGACGTCGCCCGCTTCCGCTTCGCCATCGTGCGTCCCCTGGCTTAAGCCCGTTCCGCGAAAGTTGAACCGCAGCACCGGCAATGCCCAGCCCCAGCGCGCGTCGTTCAGTACTTTCATGGCGTGGTAGACCACCTTGTTGTGCAGGGTTCCCCCACCCTCAGGATGAGGATGGCAAACGAGCGCCGCAAACCGCGCATTCGGCGAGCCTTCGTTCAGCAGAGCTTCCAGCCGCCCCGCCGGGCCCTCCAGCCGGACGCTCCGTACCAGGCTTCGCGCCTCGCTACTCTGTGTCCAATTGGGTGCGGCAAGCGCGCTCATTCCACTCATCATTCTATCCCCACCCAGACTTTTTTTCGAGAATTCCAATCTCTTTTCCATTTTCATCCGGTACCCAAGTGCAAACCAGCGAAATCGATTAACTAAAGGCCAGTTACCACCTCCGTATGGAATACTGGGCGCCGCGGATGTCAGGGTGCCCCATCCATGAATCGCTCTTGGATTCATGGATGGGAAAGCACGAATATCCTGCGAGCGAAAAGCGAGCGTCCGCCCCACCGCAGGTGGCGTATTCTGGCAGAACCATGCCCGGTTCGCTTCCTGCATCGCCTCTCGATCCCATCGCATTCACCCTCGCCCTCTGCGCAATCGATTCCACGACCTATTCCGAGGGCCCTCTCGCCGACTTCCTTGCCGATTTCCTCGACCTCCGTGGCTGGTCCGTCGAAAAGACCCCCGTTGAGCAGCCCCTCGAAAGCGCAACCCAGTCGCACCGCTCGAATATCTATGCCGGAACCGCCGGTGAAACGCCTGACCTGGTCTTTTCCACCCACCTCGACACCGTACCGCCCTATATCCCCCCCAGCGAAGACGCGGAATACCTCTACGGTCGCGGCGTCGCCGACGCCAAGGGAATCCTCGCCGCCCAGGTGGCCGCTGCCGAAGCGCTCCGTGCCCAGGGCTACAAAATCGGCCTCCTCTTTGTCTCCGGCGAAGAACGCGACTCGGCCGGCGCCAAGGCTGCCAATCTTCATCCCAAAGGCAGTCGCTTCCTTATCAATGGCGAACCGACCGATAACCGCCTCGCTCTCGCATCCAAGGGCGCTCTTCGCGTCATCGTCCGCGCCTCCGGCAAAATGGCCCACTCTGCCTATCCCGAGCTCGGCGACAGTGCGGTTCACAAGCTCGTCCAGGCCCTCGAACGCATCCTGTCCATTCCGCTCCCGTCCATCGAAGACGTCGGCCCCAGCACCCTCAATATCGGCCTGATCCAAGGCGGCCACGCCCCCAACGTTATCGCCGACAAAGCCGAGGCCCAAGTCCTCATCCGCCTCGTCGGCGACTCGGCCCCCGTCCGCGCTGCCGTCCGCGACGCCGTCGCCGGCCTTGCCGAAGCCGACTTCACGCTCGAAATCCCCTTCGTGCGACTCAAAGCGGTCCCCGGTCTGCCCACCATGATTGCCAAGTTCACCTCCGACATTCCGCAACTCAGCAACTGGGGGCAGCCGCTGCTCCTCGGCCCCGGCTCCATTCACGTGGCCCACACCCCCCACGAAAAAATCGCCAAGAAAGAGCTCCTCACCGCTGTCGACCTCTACATCCAGGTCGCCCACCAACTCCTCAAATAAACGAGGCGGCGCTGTATCGGGGTATGAGTTCAGTCATGTCGCTGCGACAATCGAATTTGCCCCGACAGCTCCCACGTCGATTTACGAAGGAAAAACAATGGCCGAAAACAAGACCCAACCCACAACCGCCAGCGTTCCAGCGTTTCTCGATGCGTGCACCGACGAGGGCCGACGCACAGACGCCAGGGCCCTGGTCAAGCTAATGCAGAAAATCACCGGAAGCGCGCCTGCCATGTGGGGACCGTCGATCGTCGGCTTCGACAGCTACCACTACACCTACGAGAGCGGGCGCGAAGGGGACATGCCCATCGTCGGTTTTTCGCCGCGCAAGACCGCCAACGTCTTGTATGGCGCCATAGGCTTCGCTGGCGCCGATGCGTTACTCGCCAGGCTCGGCAAGCATACGACAGGGAAGGGATGCCTCTACATCAAGAAACTCGCCGATGTCGACATGCAGGTGCTTGCGACGCTGCTCGAGACTGCCGTTGCCGCAACCAGGGCGCGCAAAGAAAAACAAGTGTGACGTCGCGGGTGCCCGCCCCAGGCAGATCGTCGACGCTCGGCGCAACGTCCGCTTCTCAAACGCAATCCAGAACCCCTTAAGTTTTCCGAGTGATACGAAACCGGCAGCAACCTATAAGTAAATGGACGAGTCGCCTACCATAACCCCACAATCCCAAGCGCCACCATTATCCTCTTCCAAAGCATTGTCATCCCGAACGAAGTGAGGGATCTGCGGTTGCCTACGGGCGTCCAACGTGGCGATACTTCCGAAGTGTCGGCTAACCGGACACAACCTCACTTCTGGACGTCGGCTTCGCCTGTTGAACGCAGATTCGTGCCACGTCGAAACTGTTGCCTATAGCTCACGTATGGAGGCCACAGGATCGGCGCGCATGGCTCGATGCGCCGGAAGGTAGCATGCCAGCAGCGACATCGTTCCAAGCAGCACAACAACGCCAATCACCGTTGCCGGATCATTCGCGCCGATTCCATACAGTAAATCCGAAATGAAACGCGTGAGTCCGAATGACAGGGCCAACCCGAGCGCCAGTCCAATGACCGTGAGCCGCAACCCCTGCAACAGCACCAGCCGCAGCACACCCGCCCGCGAAGCGCCCAGTGCGACGCGGATGCCGATCTCGTGCGTGCGAAGCGCCGTGCGGTGCGCCACCACACCATAGATGCCTGTGGTCGCCAGTATCAGCGCGATCGCCGCGAAGATGCCCGCAAACGTGCTCTGCATGACGGCAAAGATGCTTGCCATCTGCGTGGTCTCGCGCATCGTGCGCACGTCGAACACCGGCAGCCGCCCATCGATCTCGTGAATTGCGTTCTCCACAGCCGGTGCTATGTCGCTCGGATTGCCTTGCGTCTTCACCTGCACAACGGTCTCGAAACCTCGCTGGAAGTAGCTCATGTAGACCATGGGCTCGGGGCGTTCGTTCAAAAACTCGTGCTTGGTGTTCTTCACCACGCCAATGACCGCGGCAGCGTGGTTCCCTATATGGAGTATCTTCCCCACCGGGTCCTGCCCTGGCCAAAACCGTTTCGCGGCTGTCTGGTCCACGATCGCTACCAGCGTCGCCTTTTGGTCGTCATGCTGCGCAAAGTCGCGCCCTTCGAGAATCGGCACGCCCAGCGTCTCGAAGTATCCAGGCGACACGTCGGCATGTTGCACCTCGAGCGATTCATGCGGGCGCGGCGCATAACCTTCCGGATAGGCGTCATACGTCTTGCGTGTGAAGTTCATCGGCACCCAATCGGTGAGCGAAACAGCCGTTACGGTCGGTAATCCCGCGACTCGATCGAGAATCTTGTGGCGGATCGCATCCACCTCTTCGTTGGAGTAGCCGGCGATATTCAGTCCCACAGATGCCGTCAACACATGATCCCGCTGGAACCCGGGGTCGCCCGCGGCGAGATTGCGCAGCGTCTCAAGGAACAGCCCGGAGATCACCAGCAGCGCCAGCGAAAGCGCGATCTGCCCCACCACCAGTCCGCTGAGCAGCCGCCGGTTGTGCGTGCCGCCCGAGATGCTGGCCGCCTCATCCTTGAGCGCTTCGATCGCGGGCACATGCGACGACCGCCACGCTGGAAGCATGCCGGAGAGCACGCTGGCCAGCGCCGCCAGCAGCACAATCCCGATCACGACGTTTCGGTCCACGGATCCATTCAGCACAATGGGGTTCGAGTTTGCGGGAATGAATCGAGCGAAGGTCTTCGCCGTCCACGACGTCAGCAACAGCGCCACGGCTCCCGCACCGGCGGAGAGAAGCACGCCCTCCAGCACCATCTGCCGCACGAGTTGCATGCGTTGCGCACCCAGCGACTGGCGAATCGCAATCTCGCGCCGCCTCGCCACGAACCGCACCAGCGCAAGAGTAGCCACATTGGCGCACGTGAGCAGCAGCACCACTCCGGCGATGGCCAGCAGGATGGGCAGTGTACCGGCCATGTAAGCGTTTGCCCCAAATGGCGAGCGCCACATCGGGTCGAGCGTGATGGTATTCGTTCCCAGGTGATCGTCCGGATAGGCGGCCACGATCCGCTGCATGATTGTCTCGAGGTCCTGCGTCGCCTGCTCGCGGGTCATTCCAGGCCGGAGCCTTGCCAGCGCAATGAGAAAGGCGTTGTTGCGATGCGTGATCGCATACGCGTTCGTCCCCAGCGGATTCAGCGTCAGCCATGCATCGTCCCGAAGCCCCGGCGCTGCCCCGATAAACCCCTCCGGCGCTACGCCGATCACCGTCACAGGATGCCGGGCAATCTCGATCACCTTGCCCACGATCTGCGGGTCTGCCGCATAGCGCGTCTTCCAGATCGAATACCCGAGCACGACATACGGCACGGCATCCGGCCGCGTTTCCTCCTCGGGCAAAAAGAACCGCCCCAGCAAAGGCTTCACTCCCAGCACGTCGAAGAAGTTCGCCGACACATTCCCGATATAGATGCGCTCCGGCGCGGCTCCTGCGCCGGTCAATGTGATCCAGTCAGAGTGATAGGCAAGAATCCCCGTCAGGCAGTGATTCTGATCTCTCAGGTCGCGGTAGTCGAGATAAGAGAAGGGCGGCGTCGGCGAGGTACTCCACGCGCCGCGCATCACGCTCACCAGTTGGCCCGTGTCCCGCGCGCACGGCAGCGGACGGAGCATGGTGCCGTCAATCCAGCTAAAGACTGTGCTGTTGGCGCCGATGGCCACGGCCAGCATGGCCGTCGCAGTGATGGTGAATCCTGGGTTTTTCCGCAACTGCCGTGAGGCATAGCGAACATCCTGAAATAGTCCTGCCATGACCGCCTCCCATAGGAACGTTGTTCTTGGGGAATGAGAGTATTACTTCTCCGTCGGCACGCTATGTTCCAAAGCACTTTTGAATGTAAGTCTCCACCCAGCATCAAAATAGCTCCATGGCGTGCCTTGCGCATTCGTCTATTTCTGTCCGTCCGTGAAACGAGTGTCCGTTTTCGAACGGTTCATGCGCGATGACGGCTGCGCGTACATCAGGAAACCTCTAGGCGACTCCCAGGTTCTGGATGTGTAACGGGCAAAACGTCAACCGGCAAACGTCAGTTACTCTTCGATAAAGAGATTTTTCAGACTCCAGCCCGATGCACAATCCCGTATTCCTCCAAGCCGCTCTCAATGGAGACCGAGTTCACCCCGCGGCCCCGCGCACTCCGTCGGCAATAGCCCAGGCCGCGCGCGCCGCCATCGACGCCGGCGCCCACTCGGTGCATGTGCATGCCTTTGATGAAGCGGGCCGCGAGACCCTCGACGGCGCCTCTTGCGCCAAGACTCTTCGCGCCATACGCGCACTCTGTTCAGGAATCCCGATCTCCCTCACCACCTCGGCAGCCATCGTTGCTGACCCAGGCGAGCGCCTCCGCATCGTCGCCGCGTGGCAAGAGTTTCCCGACCTCGTCACCGTCAATCAGGGTGAACCCGGCATTGTCGAACTCTGCGAACTCCTTCTCTCGCGCGGAATCGCCCTCGAAGCCGGCCTGCTCACCCTCGACGACGCCCACGCCTTCGTCCGCTCCGGCCTGGCCCCGCGTTGCCGGCGCGTCCTCATCGAACCGCTCGACACCGGTCCTGGCACTGCCCTGGCCCACGCCGCCGCCATGGAAGAAACCATCCTCACTGCCGGCATCGCTCTCGAACAGGTTCACCACGGTTACGATTCCCCCTGCTGGGCCGTCAATCGCCGCGCCCTCGAGCGCGGCCACGGCATCCGCACCGGACTCGAAGACGTCACCGTCCTCCCCGATGGCTCGCCCGCCACAGACAATGCTGCATTAGTAGCCACCGCATCTGCGCTGATACGTTCGCACAAAGCATCCTGATAAAGCCAACGAGCATTTGCACAGAATAAAAGGTGAGTGGCGCACAATTCCTTCATGACGCCTCTCCGTTCGCACGCGCGTGTAGAACTGCTAGGAATGTTCCCGGTCTACTCTGTCGGAGATCCGCTCCGTCCGAACCTGCTACATAGCCCCCACCCCTCCCTATGTATTGCTCGCACACTTCTCAAAGGAAAGGGGTTATCAGCAAGAAAGACCGAAAAATCATGTATGCAAAATGGAGCTTATATTGACAACAAAGAACTTAGCGTTGCGCCACGGATCTTTCGCCTCTTTCGCGGCCAGGGAAAGCACCAACTTTGCTACGAGCGAAAACACGACCCAGCCGCCGGTGCTTAAAATGAGAAGGAGTCAGGAGAACAAAGTCATCATGAGCGCTTCCGTGTTAGACATCCCCATCAATAAGATTTCGGGCGAACCCACCACCCTCGCCGAATTCAAAGGCCACGTGCTTCTCGTCGTCAATGTCGCATCCAAATGCGGCCTGACGCCGCAATACGAGGGCCTCGAAAAAGTCTACGAGCAGTACAAGGGTCAGGGACTCGTCGTGGCCGGTTTCCCCGCCAACGACTTCCGCGCCCAAGAGCCCGGAACCAACGAAGAAATCCAGACCTTTTGCACTACCAACTTCGGCGTCAAGTTTCCGCTCTTTGAAAAGATCACCGTCGTTGGACCTGAAAAGCACCCGCTCTATAAGACCCTGATCGAAGAACAGCCCAAAGCCGTCAGCCTTTCCGAGGTCCCCTTCCGCGAAAAGCTCAAAGGCTACGGAATCGAAGGCAATCCCGAGCCTGAAATTCTCTGGAACTTCGAGAAATTCCTCGTCAGCCGCAACGGCAAGGTGGTCGAGCGTTTCGCCCCCGACACCCAGCCCGACGCTCCCGAACTCAAGGCCGCCATCGAGTCCGAACTCGCCAAAAGCTAACCCATCGCGATCAGGCTGCAGATCAACGGACCACCGCCCCTGCAGCCTGCATCAACGAACCCTCGGGAGCAGCCGCGTCCAGCGGCAAGAACAACCGAAATACACTCCCATGGTTGGGCTGGCTGCGCACCGTAAGCGTGCCGTGATGCTTGTCCACAATTCCCTTCGATACCCATAAACCGAGCCCGTTACCCGACTCGCCTTTGGTCGTGACAAAGGGAGAAAACAACCGCTCCAGCGTCTCTCGCTCCATGCCGCTGCCCGTGTCGGCAACTGTCACCGCAACCCCCGCGTGCCCACCTCCATCACGCGCCGGCCGCACCGCCACAATCATGCGCCCATGCCGCTCCAGCGCATCCAGCGCATTGTCCACCAGGTTCGTCACCACCTGTTGAATCTCGCCCGGGAAGCACAAAACCTTGGGCGCTTCTCGATACTTGCGCCGCAACACGATTGCCCGTGCGCCCATCTCGGTTTCGTGAAAGAAAAGCACTGACTCAATCAGCTCTTCCAGCGATGTCGGAGTGGCCGCCGTGCGCTGCCGATAAAACTTCAGGCTCCGCGCCGCAATGTGCGAAAGACGCTGCAGCTCCTTGTCTGCAAGCTCCAGCAATCCCTTCGTGTTCCCCACAATGGACGAGTCCATCTTGGCCAGGAACAGCAAGTTCGTTACCGCTTCAAGCGGATTATTGATCTCGTGCGAAATGCTGGCCGCCAGCCGCCCCGCCGCTGCAAGCTGCTCCGATTTCCGCAGCGCCTGTTCCGTCTTCCGCTCTTCCGTAATGTCCCGCGCATACATCGCCAGGCCGCCGTCCGGCAGCGGATATACCCGGTATTGAAACCAGTTTTCCAATGGCTCGTAATAAAACTCAAACTCCACCGCCACACGCTCTGTGATCGCGTGCGTAAGGTTCTCCTCCACCACCGTCCCTCGCAGGTCCGGAACCACTGAGAATAGAGTCTCGCCCACAAACTTTCGCTCCATGCGTTCGGCGATCGCTCTTCCCATGGCGTTCACATAGGTAAATCGAAGCTCTTCGTCGAAAATGTAAAAAACTTCGGGGATGTGTTCCAGAACCTCCCACGCAAATTGCTTTGCCTTGTAAATCTCGTGTGTTAGTGACGCTTCCTGTTCAATCGCCTCGCGCCGCACCCGGGCCAGCTTCAGCTGCGCCTCCACGCGCGCCACAAGCTCGCGCGCCGTGAAGGGTTTGGTCAGGTAGTCGTCCGCGCCTGCCTCCATCCCTTCAATGCGCGACTCTTCCCCTGCCCGCGCCGAGAGCATGATCACCGGAATCGGCCGCGTTCCCGGATCCTTCCGCAGCCCGGCAAGCAATCCAAACCCGTCCAGCTCCGGCATCATTACATCGGTCAACACCAGCGCGGGTTTGCGCCTTCCAGCCTGCTCCAGTGCTTCTTTGCCATTCCCCACCGCAGTCACGGCGAACCGCAATCCGAGCAGCTCAGTTAAATACTCGCGCATGTCGGCGTTATCGTCCGCCACCAGAATCTCCGGCTTCTTTTCCGTGGATCGCGCTGCATTTCCCCCAGTTCCGCTGTCTTCCACGCCATGCGTTCCATCCAGTCGCCGCACGCTTCGCTCCGGAAGCCAGCCCATCGCCTCCTGCACATACACCGCTGTCGATCCTTGCAACGTAATCGGATTCTGTCTTTCCCCGACTACGCGCCCATGCGACAGATGCGCTCGCCCAAAGGGCACTGCAACTGCAAATGTTGTCCCCCTGCCAAACGTGCTCGCCACAGTGATTGAGCCGCCGTGCATCTCCACCAGTTCCCGCACCAGCGCCAGCCCGATGCCGCTGCCCTCATGGCTGCGCCGCCGTGCGCCATCGATGCGCCTGAAACGCTGAAACAGATGCGGCAACTCGGTCTCTGCGATGCCTGTGCCGGTGTCCATCACGCACAGTTGAGCTTCCCCATCCGCCGCGCTCATCGTCACGCGTATCTCCCCTTCGAAGGTGGACTTCAGCGCATTCGAAATCAGATTCAGCACAATCTTTTCCCACATCTCCCGGTCCACATACACCGGCTCCGGCAGCGGCGGGCACTCCACTACCAGCTGTATCCCCGCGCGGTCGGCCGCTGAACGGAACACGCTCGCAAGCTGCGCCGTCAGTAGCGAGAGATCGGTGGCTTCGTAACTCGCGCGTAGCCTTCCCACTTCAATGCGCACAAAGTCGAGCAGTCCGTTCACCAGCTTCAGAAGCCGCAACGCATTGCGGTGCAGCATCTCCAGCGACGTTTGTGAAGGAGGCTCCTGGTTGGCTAGCGCATCTTCAATCGGCCCCAGGATCAATGTCAGCGGCGTGCGCAGCTCATGGCTCACGTTGCTGAAAAATGCCGTCTTGGCTCGATCCAGTTCCGCCAGGCCTTCGGCGCGCTGGCGCTCTTCCTCGTAGGCCTTTGCATTGGTGATACTGGCTGCAATCTGTCCCGCCACCAGGTCGAGAAACCCCGCATACCCCGCATCGAGTTCACGATATGGATTGAGTGCAGCGATGAAAACTCCCGCAGGCCTTTCCTGTCCTTGCCGCGCAATCGGAACCAGCCGCGCCCGCATCGGCGGCTTGTCGAGAGATCCGGAAGGAAGGTTGCTGAAGCAGCTGGCCAGGTTTTCCATCGTCACTGCGCCGTTTGCTTCCAGAAGCTCATCAATCGGCCACGGCTTATCCGGCGCGTCCATCTCAATCGTCTCCGCCGCGGCTGCGTGGTTTCCCTCAAATCCGGTCTTCGCAACGAGGCGCAGTCGTCTTCCCTCTTCCTCGAAAAGGTACGTCAATGTCCACGGCAAATCGTTCTGATTGCTCACCCCGCGCTCGATTGCGGCATACACATCCTGTCCCGTGATCGTGCCCGCCAGCGCTCCCGCCAGTGCGCTCAGCGCCGATAGCTGCCGCTCTCCAATTACGCGCACAGTGTCTTCAATCACCACGCAGAGCATACCGGCGATGCTTCCGTCCGGACCCTCAAGCGGACTGTACGAGAACGTGTGGAACGTCTCTTCGGGATAGCCGTTACGCTCCAGAATGAGCCGAAGAACCTCTTCCCAGCAGGTCTCGCCGGTCTTCATCACTCGTTCAATGAGCGGGTGAATCTCTTTCCATATTTCGGGCCACACTTCTGAGGCCGGCTGTCCCAGCGCAGATGGATGTTTCTTGCCCAGCGTCGTGCGCGCATACGCGTCGTTATACAGGCAGGTCAGCTCCGGTCCCCAGGCCATCCACATCGGAAATCCCGAAGTTAGCAAAATGCGCACAACCGCCTTCAGGCTATCCGGCCACTCAGACGCTCGCCCGAGCGCGGTTGACGACCAATCGAATTCGTAGATCAACTGGCTCATCGCTGGCCCTGTGGCTTGCATCTCCTGCTCACGGCCACATTCGACCCCGGCGCCTTCGTTCCCTGTACCATCGGTTCCGGTTCGAGCGGTCTTGTCCGGCATTCTTTCTATCTCCATGACGAGCGCCTATGATTTGCGATGACGAGCAATGACAAAATGACCGGTGGACCGGCCCCCTGCCCCAGAACAGTCCAACCATCTTCTCAGCCCAGACCTGAATGCGGAAATCGTCGAGAGAGTTGGATGGCGCGACCCGATTTTGTGTTGCCTGAAATGCTCAGTTGCCGTTCGTATATTCCGCCATGGCGGGCCCGTCGCGCTCATCAACACGTTGAACAATTGGAGTCCGCATGTACCGATCTCTGGATGGGAACGGGATAACCCATGTATCCTCGTGCCATGCTGTCGGAGGAGAATCCCGCGTTGAGCGACACAAATCTGCTGGGCCAAGCTGCCTCCTCGTATCTGCGCTCCGCACGCCATCAACCGGTGCAGTGGCTGCCCTGGGGAGAAGCCGCCTTTGCCCGCGCCCTGGCCGAAGACAAGCCCATCCTCCTCGACATCGGCGCGGTGTGGTGCCACTGGTGCCACGTCATGGACCGCGAATCCTACGAGAATCCTGAAATCGCCAACATCATCAACCAGAACTACGTCGCCGTAAAGGTTGATCGCGATGAGCGTCCTGATGTCGATGCACGCTATCAGGCCGCCGTCTCTGCCATCAGCGGTCAAGGCGGATGGCCTCTTACCGCCATCCTGACGCCTGATGGCCGCCCTTATTTCGGCGGAACCTATTTCCCCCCCGGCGACCGCTACGGTCGGCCCGGTTTTGGCCGCGTCCTCCTCACCATGGCTCAAGCCTGGCGCGAGCGCCGCGACGAAGCGCTCGAATCCGCCGGCAGCGTCATGGCGGCCATCGAGCAAAACGAGAGCTTCTCCGGCCGAGGCGGCGATCTTTCACTTGACCTCGTTGATAAAATCGTCGCCGCATCTCTCAAACTCTTCGATCCGCGCAATGGCGGATTCGGCTCCCAGCCCAAATTCCCGCACCCCGCCGCTCTCGACCTCCTGCTTGAAGTGGCCATGAATCGCGACAACGGCGAAGCTGCCGTGGCCTTTTCCGTCACGCTCGAGAAGATGGCGCGCGGCGGCGTCTACGACCATCTCGCCGGTGGCTTCCATCGCTACAGCGTCGACGAGCGCTGGGTCGTGCCCCACTTCGAAAAGATGCTCTACG
>PLTV01000287.1:18516-30749 GCA_003164635.1 Acidobacteriaceae bacterium | reverse complement strand
TCAAGCCCGTCCAGCGCGATACGCTCTACCGCACGATGTTTTTGAACTGAGCGGCACGGAACGAACGATGGTCCACTTGGTCGGGTGTAGGCACAGCGTTCAGACTTTCAACCCTGTTTCAGCATATTTTCCGAGGGCCCAAGCCTCTTTCAAAGGATTCCTTAGAGATCAAATCCTTCGATACAGCATTTCGCTTGTTGCTGAGGAGCTTGCAGAACCGCATGACTGTGATCCGAACCGTCCAAACCGAAGACCGCTTTCCTCTGTCGCTCGGGATCTTGTGAACGAGCTGCAGAAAACCACAGACGTCGAACATCGGTATTGTGAACCCTGTCCAGCGGAAAAGGCTCGGCTGGGAATAGGCAGAGGCCTCCACTTCATTGATGATCCCTGCAATCGCGATCTTAAAAGGTTAATTCGCAGTGAACGAGAAGCGCACCTGCACGATATTGCACATCGTTGGCCGATCCGCGAGAAGTTTTGGGTTGAGAAGCTGAGCAAAGACCTTCATCGGGAAGTGCTTTTTGTATGCGGTGCCCTACACCGATGTACTTTCAGGAATCGGCTGAGAGAACTGGATATCGAAACGAATGTCATCACACGGTTCTTCGATCATGATCAAGGCCTGCTAAGAAATCACGTCGCGGCCGACGAACTTGCCGCCTATAGGCAGGTTCGCCGTTCCGGTTTTCCCCCAGAGAGCGGGTGTCCGTGCATCACAGTGCGGCCGATGAACGGCTTGTAGCTTTTATGCTACACTTATTCCGTGATCGAACTCATCCGTTTTCAGCAAGAGGATGGGCGTGAACCCTATACAGAATGGTTCCGCGGCCTCCGCGACCGCATGGCAAAGGCTCGGATCGAGGCTCGGCTACATCAGGTTCAGTTCGGTAACCTCGGCGACTGCAAGCCGGTGGGCGAGGGAGTTTTGGAACTGCGCATCGATGTGGGCGCCGGATACCGCGTTTACTGCGGAAAGCGTGGACAGCTTTTAGTCATCCTTCTCTGCGGGGGCGATAAGGGAAGTCAGGCAAAAGACATCGCGAAAGCCAAGGCGCTTTGGACAAATTGGAAACAGAGGCAGCCATGAAAAAGCTCATAGCCGGCGTATCGCATCACCAGCGGGAGATCGAAGAATTGCGCGAGGACCGCGAGTACGCGGTCGCGCTTCTGCAAGTTGCCATGGAATCGCTCGATAATCCCAAAGAACGTGGCGGTAGCTTGCTGGCAATTCGCGCCGTCGCCGAAGCCTACGGCGGATTGGGTGCCGTAGCCGCTCAGGCAGGCATCAGCCGCGAATCGCTCTATCGCGCGCTCTCGCCCAAGGGCAATCCAACCCTGAAAACTCTGGTAGCCGTTCTCAAAACCCTTGGACTGCGCCTCACCGTTACCGAACAAAAATCGGCGCGTGGGAAACGACCGAAAGCAGCGCGCGCCTCAGTCGCCGCCTGATCAACACGGTTCAACCCGGCCAGTCGCGTTCCCAAACATGCGTTTTAAGGATGAATTTGGCCCCCTGCGACGACTTCCAGTCCGTGCCGAATCAATGCCAAAATTGACACAAGGCTCTCTTCCGCGCCGCGACGGCTCCCCGGCAAATTGACGATCAGAGTGGATGCACGTAGGCCCGCCACTCCCCTGCTGAGCCATGCGTAAGGATTGACGGCAGCTCCCTGCAAGCGCATCGCCTCGGCGAGACCGGGCGCTTCCCTGTCGAGCGCACGGCGTGTAGCTTCAGGCGTTCGATCGCGGGGCCCCAGCCCCGTCCCACCCACAGTCAGCACAAGCTCCGCGTGTTCGAGGGTGAATTTCTCCAACGCGGCGGCGACCGCGTCTTCATCATCCGCAAGAAGGCCGGTCGCGATTTCAGCCTGCGGCCACTGCCCGCGAAGAATCTCGACGACAGCAGGTCCCGCGGTGTCTGTCATCAGGCCCTGCGCGCAGCGGTCGGAGATGGTGAGCACAACAAGAAGCATGGCGTGGTTTGCCTCTTCGTCTTAGCGCGCCGCGAGAATGCCGATAGTGTGCAGCCATGTTTCCACTGCCTGCGGCCAGGTGGTCACGGGAAGCTCGGTGCGGCGCAAGCCGTAGCCGTGTCCGCCCTTCGCGTAGATATGCAGTTCCGCAGGCACTTTGGCATTCTTGAGCTGCATGAAATAGACGGTTGCGTTTTCAACATGCACCGGATCGTCTTCGGCCTGGACAATGAACGTCGCCGGCGTATCTGCGGTCGGATTGATATCGGGGTTGGCCGCGAAGTTCTTGTCGGCAAGCGCCAGGTAGCCGGGATAGACAATGACCGCAAAGTCGGGACGGCAACTCAGTTGGTCGGCAGCATCCATTGAATCGTAGAGACGCTTGTCGTAGTGCGTGCTCAAGGCGGCGGCCAGGTGTGCTCCGGCAGAAAATCCAAGAACACCCACACGCTTTGGATCGATGCCCCACTCCTGCGCATGCGCGCGCACCAGTCCCACTGCCCGCTGCGCATCCTGCAATGCGGCCGGCGATTTGGGATACGGCCCCGTGTTCGGCACCCGATATTTGAGCAGCACGCAGGTCACGCCGGCGGCGTTCAGCCAGTCGCAGACTTCGGTCCCCTCAAGATCGATCGCCAGAATGCTGTAGCCGCCCCCCGGAAAAACTACAACGGCGGGGTTCGATCCGCTGGTGCCCTTGGCGCGATAGAGCGTTAGCGTCGGCACGGAGACGTTTCCAAGGCGCACCAGCGAACGACCGGCAATCAAATTGTCCTTGGCCGTGGTTGTGTCGGCTTCCGGCGGAAGATTCGTAGGCGAGCCGGGCGCAGCTCCGGGCCACACGTTCACGGTGAGTTGACCCGCTGGCGGAGGCCATCCGGAAGGCTGAGCGGAAAGATTGGCGGTCAAAGTCAAGGCAGCACCTACGGCAAGGAGTCCAGATCTCTTCATCATAGTCGCCCCGGAGAAAAACTTTTGAGCGATGATCGCAGTTACGGGCGGCCATGCGCAAATAGGGCTGAACACGCGTTCAAATCCCGCGAATCGGCGTCAAAGCCTTGCACTGGGCGGAATGAGCAGATAAACGCCATCCGGCACAACGTCGATGCGCATCGGGAGGTCGCCGAGAAGTTCGCCGTCGGCCTCGGTAAAGATGCGCGTGCCGGCGTCTTCGCGCGCCCGACATTCGACCGAGTCTGCGGTGAGCAATTCGATCTGCCGCGTAAAAGTCTGGCGACGAAAAATCACCGCCAGCAGGAATCGCCAATAGTCGAAGCGGCTTCGCGTGCGAAACGCCAGCAGGCAAAGGCGGTCGCCGCGCAGCGTGGCGCCCGGCGCCAGTTTGTGCAGCACGCCTCCGAAGTCGCGGATACGCACCGCAAGAAGCTGCGACAACTCAAGCGTGCGTGGCTCGGAACCTCCGATACCATACACAGTGGCGTCGAAAAGCGGAAATGTGTGCGTAGCCCACACGCGAAACGCCTCCACCAGGTAAACAAGGTAGCCGAAGCGCCGCTTGAGGCCGGCATCGAGGCGAGAGAGAAAGAATGCGTCAGCCCCCACTCCCGCTGCCACGGTGAAGTAGCGTGTACGCGCCTCCCCGTCGCGGTTGCAATAGGAAATGCGGCCTACAGGAATGCGGACCGGCTCCGCTGCCAGCAGTTTACGAATCGCCTTCTGCGGCGATGAATTGAGCCCGAGGTCCGCGGCCAGTGCATTGGCCGTGCCCAGGGGTACCACACCGAGCGCCGCATCCGTGCCAACCAGGCTTTGCAGCACCTCGTGCACGGTGCCATCCCCGCCACAGGCCAGGACGGTGTCGCATCCTCGTTCAACCGCCTCGTGGGCAAGCGCCCTGGCGCTCCCCGGACCGACCGTCTGAAGCGTTTCGGCCTCGATGCCCGCGCCTCTGAGGATGGCCGTCATCTGCTCGATCGACGAATTTCGGCGCCAGAAGCTCTGGCCCGAAGCCGGGTTGTAGATCAGCGCGACTCGGCGCATGCGTGGTTGTCCTTGGCAATCCCGCGCCGCCCGTGGAGGGCCGCGCCGGTATAGCCTAATCTTCGCATCCGTGAGCCGATCAGGGCCATGCGTGAGGGCGTGCCCGCGGCGTTGTACCATTCACTCACGGGAGAACCCATGTTCAGGAAACCTCTGTTTTCAGTCGCTGCCGCGCTTGTATTCTGTGGCGTTCAATTGCCCGCGCAGCAACCGGCTCAGCCCCTTCAGGCAATGCCCTATTCCCCTTCCCTGGATGTGACGAGCCTCGACAAGTCCGTCGACCCATGTGCCGACTTCTACAAATTCAGTTGTGGTGGCTGGGAAAAAAACAATCCCATTCCCGCCGACCAGGCAAGCTGGAGCGTCTACGCCAAGCTGGCCAACGAGAACCAGCAGTTTCTGTGGGGCATCCTCGCTGACGATGCCAAGGCGCAGAACCGCACGCCGGTGCAACAGAAAGTAGGCGATTATTTCGGGGCCTGCATGAATACTTCCGCCATCGACACATTGGGCGACAAACCCATCCAGGCGGAGTTGGCCGCGATCGACGCACTGAAGACACGAGCCGAAGTGGCCAACGCGTTGGCGCGCCTGCACCATGAATATCCTGGAGGCTTCTTCTTCAACTCCGGCACTGGCCAGGATGCAATCGACTCGTCGCTGATGATTGTTGAGGTGGGCGCCGGCGGCCTCGGACTACCCGACCGCGACTACTACACCAAGACCGACGAAAAAAGCGTGAAACTTCGCAACCAATACATCGCGTATATCCAGCAGATTCTAGTGCTGGCGAGCGAAAGTGCCGATCAAGCAAAGTCAGACGCCGAGGCAACGCTGAAGATCGAGACCGCGCTCGCCAAGGCCTCACTCACACGTGTCCAGCGCCGGGATCCGCACGCCACCTACCACATGGAGACAATCGAGGAGCTAAGCAAACAGACACCCTCCATTGACTGGCCGGTGTACTTCAAAGTCGAGGGCGTGGCAGGAATTACGAAACTCAACGTGTCACAGCCCGAGTTCATGAAGGCGCTCGAATCCGAACTGACCACGGAGGATGTGGCCGCGTTGCGCGGCTATCTGCGCTTCCATCTGCTGACCGCCGCTGCACCCTATCTGGCGCATCCATTCGAGCAGGCTTCCTTCGATTTCTTCTCGAAAACCTTGCGCGGCGTTCCCGCCATGCCTCCACGGTGGAAGATCTGTACGCGTATGGTCGACCGCAACCTCGGCGAGGCCCTGGGCCAGGAATTTGTGCATCGGACATTTTCAGCCGACACCAAGGCCAAGACACAACGTATGACCGAGCAGATCGAAACGGCCATGCAGCACGAAATCGAAAATCTCGACTGGATGAGCCCGGCAACCAGGGCTGAGGCGCTGCGCAAGCTGCACGCCATCCGCAACAAAATTGGCTATCCCGAAAAATGGCGTGACTATTCGTCCCTCGAAGTCAAGCCCGATGACTACTTCGGCGACGCCTTGCGCGCCCACCACTTTGAAGACGCGCGCCGCTGGAACAAGCTTGGCAAGCCCGTGGACCGCGACGAGTGGGGCATGACTCCGCCAACGGTGAATGCGTATTTCAGTCCGCAGATGAACGACATCAACTTCCCTGCCGGCGTATTGCAGCCGCCCCTTTACGACACGAAAGAAGACGACGCGCCCAACTACGGCAACACCGGCGCCACCATCGGTCATGAGCTCACACACGCATTCGACGATGAAGGCCGCCAGTTTGACTCCAAGGGCAACCTGCGCGACTGGTGGACTCCGGAAGACGCCAAGGGCTTTGAAGATCGCATCAACTGCGATCGCGATCAGTACGCAGGCTATGTGATTGTCGATGACATTCACATCAACTCCAAGCTGACCAGCGGCGAAGATGTGGCCGACCTGGGCGGCACGCTTCTGGCTTACATCGCATGGAAGAAGCAGACCGAAGGGCAAACACTGACTTCAGCAGACGGGTTCACGCCCGATCAGCGATTCTTTGTGGGCATGGCGCAGTGGGCCTGCGAGAACGAACGCGTTGAGAATTTGCGTGTGAGTGCTATTACGAATCCGCACTCGCCAGGATTCGCGCGCATAAACGGCGTGGTTTCGAACATGCCTGAGTTCCAGAAGGCCTTCAACTGCAAGGCCGGACAGCCCATGGTACACACACCCTCTTGCCGTGTCTGGTAGTCGTCCGCGCGCAGGAGCGTGGGGCCGCACTACTTCTTGTCGCCTCCGTTGTCGTAAGTTAAGAAGGGCTCAGGTTCAGCGCTTGTGGGCATGGCGCCAAGCGTTGCCAGGTCCGCCTGCACCTGCGCCCACAGCTGCGGATTCTTCTTGGTTGTGATCGGCGCGTTGGGGTCGGCATAGTAGGCTTCGATGTCGACCTTGATGCCGGGCGGAATCGGCTCATTCGGCTGCCGCGTGAGAAGGTGAAGCAGATGCGCGTAGGTCGAGTCGGTGAGCGAATAGCCTCCGGGTTGCACAACCTTGCCCGTGTCCAGATCGCGGTTCGGCAGGGGATGGTGAACGTCCCCAGGGCCCTCCGCGGCAGCGCCGGTGTGCCCGGCCAGGTTTTTGTCGGCAGTATTGACCACGGCAAGATGGGTCTGCGGGGGGCCTGTCGCAAGATCGGCGCTATGAGGCAATCTCTTGTCGGGCGGCGTAAATCGAGCCAGCATCGTGCGCAGTGCTGCTGTCGATCGCGCCACACTTTGCGCGTAATCGGCTTCTGTTTGCGCCGTTGGACCCTTGATGTCCACCATCCTTAGCTGCCCAAACTTCGGCGCGACGAAAAGAAGCCCGGCCAGCAGGTACGTCCCAAGGCCTGCCTTCTTGCGATAGGCCTGCCAGTTATTTTCATCTGCAACAGCCGCCGCCTCTCGCTCCAGTTCAACAACGTCGGGCGTCGTCGGGTCGGGAAGCGTGCGATGCCGATGCAAAACCGCCACCGCATACGCAATGCGCGGAATAAAACTGCGAACCGCAAATCGATACGCATTCACGTTCACGCGCCGCCCGCGCCTGTTCGTAAAGTCTTCCCCGACGCCATACGTCTGGTAGAAGGCAAGCGCAAGTTGCTTCAACGGAACGCCAAGTCCTATGTGCCGAAGATAATGAATAGGTGCAACGCGGTGGTGCAGAACCTCGTTGATATCGAAGGCGAACTCCGCTTGCACGTGCTCATGCTCGCCCTCGGCGTAGTTCACAACCGGTCCATATTCGGCGCGCAACTTGGGGAACTCGACAGGGACAGCCCGATTGGTGGCCTCAGGATGCCCAATGGAGTCGCCGATATAGTGCGAGAGCGCGCCGACAGCAAAGGCAAGCTCATCCGCATTGTGCGCGTTGCGAAAAAGGTTGACGACAAAATCGCCCGTGCGGACATAGTGAGTCAGGTTGGAGTAATTCAGGTCGCCGAAAGGGTAATAGCCAATGTCCTGAATAACGCACCCGCCGTAGGCATAGGCGCGCGCCTCGTCGAGTTGGGCTTCCGTCAGATTCGGATAGCGGCTCAGCAGCAACGGGACAATGGAGTCTTTCCAGGTGAGATCGATCAACTGCTCGTGCGTGAGTAGCGAATAGGCGCGCGCATTGCCGCCCCAGGGCAGCATCAGTCCAAGCACAAGCAGAAATCCGTTCAAGAAGCGCTGCACGTTCAACCCGCCTTGATCTCGTTTAGATGCGCGGAAACCCGGCCGCGAAGTTCGAAGCCCGCATCTTTCCGGAGCATAACGCTCTTGCCGGCGTTTAAGATGGATTGGTCCCTACTCCATCCCCGGAGGCCCTCGTGCGCTCACTCCGTATCCTCGCATCCGCTGCGTTCGCGATCCTGCTCTTCAGTGCAGGCATTGCTGCATCTTTTGCCGACTCCCGCCCGCACATCTACCAGCGCCCCGCACTCAGCCGCGACACCATCGCGTTTGGCTACGCCGGAGATTTGTGGACTGTGCCTCGCGATGGCGGTCGAGCCACGCGCCTCACGGTCGGCGTGGGCATCGAAACCGCACCGGTGTTTTCTCCGGATGGAAGCACCCTGGCCTTCACCGGCGACTACGACGGAAATACCGATGTGTTCACCATTCCGGTCACAGGCGGCGTTCCCTATCGCGTCACGTACCACCCAGCCGCGGATTTTGCCGTTGCCTGGACGCCCGATGGCAAGGACATCGTCTTTCGCTCCACCCGCCAGTCGGCCAGCCGCTACACCCAGCTCTACTCCGTCCCGGCCAAAGGCGGCATCGCCACGCTGCTGCCGCTGCCCATGGCTTACCAGGGCCAGCTCTCCGCGGACGGCAAGCAGATTGCCTATACGCCGCTGCCGCCCGCCTTCGGCTTCGATTACACGTCCTACGTTTCGTGGGGCAATTATCGCGGCGGACGAGCCAGCGTCATCTGGCTTACGTCGCTGCCGGGCCTCGAATCCACGCAGATTCCGCACGAGGTCGCATCCGATTTTTCGCCCGTCTACGCTGGCGGCAAACTCTACTTTCTCTCTGGGCGCAAAGGGCACATCGGCATTTTCAAGTACGACCCGACATCGAAAACGGTGACCGAAGCTTTCGCAAACAACGGCCCCGATATTCGCTCCCTTGCCGGCCAGGGCGACACGCTCGTCTACGACCAGTTGGGCGAAATCCACCTCTACGACACGGCTAGCGGCAAAGACAAACTGGTGCCGATTGAGATGGACGCTGACCTGCCCGAGGTGCGGCCCCACATTCAAAGCGTGGGCGACGAAATTGACCATATCTCTATCTCGCCCACCGGCCTGCGCGCAGTCGTTGAAGCACACGGCGACATCTTCACCGTGCCCGTCAAGCATGGCCCCACGCGCGACATCACCAGCACGCCGGGCGTTATGGAACGCGACCCCGTGTGGTCCCCTGACGGCCAGTCCATCGCGTACTTCTCCGACGAGTCCGGGTTATATGCGCTGCATGTCGCGCCGCAAACAGGCACCGCCGTAGCCGGTGCTGCGGCAATCAAAAAAATCCCCCTCGCCTCCGAGCCGGCCTACTATTTCGATCCAAAGTGGTCGCCCGATTCCAAGCGCATCGCCTTCCACGACAATCGACTGCATATCTACATGCTCGAAGTAGCCACCGGCAAACTCACAACCATCCTCGATAAGAACGAATACGGCGGATTCTCCAACGCGAACTACGATCTCGACTGGTCGCCCGATTCGAAGTGGATCGCTTATCCGCGCTCGCTCGCCAATCATCTCCATGCCCTGTATCTCTACTCAATCGATTCAGGCCAATCGACGCAGGTGACCGACGAAATCGCCGACTCCACCGAACCCGCGTTCGATCGCGACGGCAAATACCTCTACTTCTTGGCCAGCACCAACTCCGGCGCAACGTCAGACGGCCTCGACATGACCAGCGACCTCTACAACCCCACATCGCACATCTACGCTGCCGTGCTCGCCGCCGACCAGGCGTCGCCCATCGCTCCCGAACTCGACGATGAAAAACCGGCCGGCGAAAAGAAAGACGAAGCCAAAAAAGACGAAGACAAGAAGGACGACAAGAAAGACGAGAAGAAGGACGCAGACAACGCTGACAAGAAAGAGAACGACGATACTTCGAAGAAAGCGGACGCTGGCAAGCCAAGCGATGAGAAATCGAAGGCTGAAACTGGAAAACCTGTGAAGCCGATTAAGGTGGATCTTGCCGGAATTCAGGGCCGCATCGTTGCCCTGCCCTTACCCACCGCGCAATACGAGGCGCTGGCGGCCGGCAAAAAAGGCAGCATCTATTTCCTCGAGAGTACCAGGCCCGCCGGCAGCCCAGGCGAAGAGGCCACGCTCAGCCGCTGGGTCCTCGAAGATCGCAAAGCCGAAAAGCTTGCCGAGCACGTGGAGAGCTTTACCCTCTCGTCCGACGGCGAAAAGATGCTGCTCGGTATTTCGAACCGGCACCCGGATGCGGAAGGCCCCGGCGCCCCGCCAAGCTGGGTGATCGTTCCGGCCAACGCGCCGGCCAAGCCCGGCGATGGATCGCTCAACTTTGCTGACCTCAAAGTCCACGTGGTGCCATCGCAAGAGTGGATGCAGATGTACCACGAGGTCTGGCGCATCGAGCGGTCGTTCTTCTACGATCCGCATTTCCACGGAACCGACACCATTGCCGACGAAAAAAAGTTCGAACCCTACGTTGCATCTATCGCCTCGCGTGCCGACCTCAACTACATCTTTCAGGAAATGCTCGGAGCCTTTTCTGTCGGTCATTTGCGTGGATTCGGCGGAACCATTCCTTCAGCCCAACACGTTCCCGGTGGCCTGCTTGGCGCCGATTACACCGTCAAAGACAACCGCTATTGCGTGGCCAAGATTTATACAGGCGGCAAATTCAACCCGCAGGCAAAAGCTCCGCTCGCGCAACCGGGTTTAAACGTAAACGCAGGCGATTGCATCGTCGCCATCAACGGACTCGACCTGGACGCCTCGACCGATATTCAAAAGCCGCTTGAAGGCACAGCCGGCCATGTCATCAGCCTGCGCATCACATCGGCGGATGGCAAGAACCCGCGCGATCTCTCGGTAACCCCCATCGCCAGCGAAGCAAATTTGCGTAACATCGACTGGATCGAAGGCAATCAGCAAAAAGTGGATCAGCTTTCAGGCGGCAAACTCGCGTACCTCTACCTGCCCGACACAGGTCAGGGTGGATTCACCAACTTCAACCGCTATTACTTCGCGCAGACCGACAAGCAGGGCGCCGTCGTCGATGAGCGCTTCAATGCCGGCGGCCAGGTGGCCGATTACTTTGTAGAGGTCATGACCCGGCACATCGAGTCCTATTGGTCGCCCCGCTATGGCCATATCGAACACACGCCGAACGCTGGCATTTACGGACCGAAAGTGATGATCGCCAACGAATTCTCGGGCTCCGGCGGCGACGCATTGCCTTGGCTCTTCAAGCAGGCCAAGCTGGGAACGCTTGTTGGCAAGCGCACCTGGGGCGGCCTGGTCGGCATCAGCGGCATTCCTGTCCTGATGGATGGCGGCAACGTCACATCGCCGAGCGTGGCTTTCTTCTCGCCCAAAGGCGAGTGGGACGTTGAGAACCATGGCGTCGATCCCGACGTAGTTGTCGACCAGGATCCCAAAGCCGTAAGCGAGGGCCACGATCCGCAGTTGGAGAAAGCCGTCTCGATTGCGCTCGAAGACCTCGCCAAGCACCCGCAGACCCAGATCGAACACCCCGCGTATCCGAACTATCACCAATAGCCGCGTGGGAAAGCACGACCCTCTTTGACGGCATCTGCGATTCTGGGATTCCCACCCTTCCGAAGCTTCATCGCGGAAGGGTGGGAATCCACGAACCCAAACCAGCAACGAAGATCACCTCCAACCGCCCCGAAACTGGGTGCCCCATCCTTCCGCAGTCTCATCGCGGGAGGGTGGGAAACCACGAACCCCTCCTTGCTCGTCTTCTCAATTTCGAGTTGCATGCAATTAACGCAAAACGTGCACAATGGATTTATGCCCAACATCCGTCAACATCGGGCCGGCCGCCATTCCGCCTCCAAAAAGGCGAAAATTGCTCCCGTAACTCCTTTGTTGTCTAGATTCTGCAAATAACTCGTTTAGAATCTGATTTTTAGCGGGATTGATCTTCTCCATCCCGTTGAAACTAAACGGCTTCTTTACAGATATACCCCTTTTTTCTTTTTTTAGACCGGCCATAGTCGTCATCTGCCTTTTAGCTAATCCGACCGCAGTGCCGTCACAGGATTGATTCGGGAGGCTCGGCGCGCAGGAATGTACGTTCCGGCAATCGCCAGCAACGGCAACACCAGGATGGCTGCGGCCAACGCAAACGGATCGTGCTGCGACGTCTGCACCAGTTGGTCCTGCGCGAATCTCCCCGCCACAAAGGCCAGCGGAAGGCCCACAGCCACACCGAGCAAAGCGAGTAGAAGTGCCTGGCGCAGCACCATCCACATCACGTGGGTGCGGTTGGCGCCGAGTGCCATGCGAATGCCAATCTCCTGCGTGCGCTGCGAGGTGACAAAAGAAAGGACCCCATAGACGCCGACCAGAGCCAGAAGCAGCGCAGCCGCAGCGAAGCTTCCAAAAAGGGCGAGCGAGAAGCGCGGCCCAGCGTAGCCATACATGTCGAGCATCTGCCGCAGGGTCATCGCATCCACGATCGGCTGTTCGCTGTCGACCGCATAAATGGTGCGCCGTACAGGATTGACAAGTTCACCCGCCGCCAGCGCCGTGTTGACGACGAGTACATCGGC
>PLTV01000287.1:2739-18509 GCA_003164635.1 Acidobacteriaceae bacterium | reverse complement strand
GCGTCGTCGGCAAACTTGCTCTTGCCATCGGGCTTGAAGTCGGGTAGATGAACCGTGCGTCCAATTGCGTTTTCGCCGGGGAAGTAGCGCTGAGCAAAGTTTTCAGAAACCACCATCTCATGCGCCTGTACTGAGACTTCGCGCGCATCGATAAAGTGTCCTTGGAGCATGCTTCTTCCTGAGAGCGCGAGGAACTCCGGGCTGGTGAGGTGCATCGACACCACGCGCTTGTCTTCGGGCTGGCCGGTAATCTGTACGCGCTCGCCATCCATATCGAGAAACGGAAATGCCGCATCGACGGTCGCCATACTGACACCGGGAATCGCTCGCACGCGATCGAGAAGATCGCGCACGAAGACATTGCGCTTTTCGGGTGTTGGATAGTGGCCTTCAGTGAGCGGCAGGCGCATCATCAACGTGCGGTCAGGCGGGAACGGAATCGGCACCGATTCTACCGCCAGCAACGATCGCACCATCAGCCCCGCCAGCATCAGCAGCGCAAGCGATAGCGCAATCTCCGTAACGACAAATCCGCTGAGCAAGCGCCGCTGAGCCTTCCCGCCTGAAGAACGAATGCGGTTCAACGCCGCGGCAAGGTGCGGGCTCGCGCTGTGCCACGCCGGAGCCAGCCCGAAGATCAGCACTGTTCCCAGCGCAATCGCCAGGGAACAAAGCAGCACAGGGACGTTCATGGTGATCACGGCTTCGTCGGGAATGGTTTCCGTCGGAACGATGCGCAGCGTGGCTTTCAGCCCTGCCCACGCGAAAATCAGTGCGATAGGCATGGCTGTCATTGCCAGAACCAGCGATTCGGTGAGCGCATGTCGCACCAGCCGCTTGCGCGAAGCCCCGACCGAGGCGCGAATCACAAACTCCCGTTCGCGGTTGACCGCGCGTGCAAGCATAAGGCTCGACACGTTCACGCATGCGATGAAAAGCAGCACGAATGCGGCGCCAAGAAGCAGGTGAAGCACGCCGGCAAGGTTCGACTGGAACATTTCGTCGAACGTGATGATGCCCAGGCGAAGACCCTTGGGAAACCGGAAAGGATTCGTCTTCCGGAAGTCGTCGAAAATGGGTGTCAACTCTGCCGTGGCTTGGGCCTCGGTCACACCCGGCTTGAGCCGCCCCACGAGGGCGAAGTAGCGCTGCCCCTGTACTTTCGTCTCGCTGGTCATGCGGATGGGCAGGTAAACATCGCCCCCGCGCCACAAAAACCTCGGTGGCATTACGCCGACAATGGTGCGAGGATGCCCATTGAAGTTCAACACCTTACCAAGAATCGACTGGCTTCCTCCGTAATGCGCCTGCCAGTAGCGATAACTCAGCAGAGCTACTTCGTCATGACTGTTGGTAACATCGTTCTCGCTGATGTCGCGGCCGAGAATCGGTTGCACGCCTAACACGTCGAAGGTATTAGGTGTGATGTAATTACCCCGCAGCCTTTGTGGCTCCGACCCTCCGGTAAGAACGACATCGCTGATAGTGGAAGCAGTTACACCATCGAAGATATCCGTCTTTTCAACAATCTCATTGAATTGAGCCGGCGAATAGCCGCCCCAACCGCAACGCGGCCAGTCAGGATTACAGAGCTTGGGCGTCGCCAGTGTATGCACGTCTTTATAGGGAAAAGGATCGATCAGTACGCCGTAGGCAACGCTGAAAACCGCTGTGCTGGCGCCGATTCCCAGCGCAAGAGTAAAGATTGCCGTGAGTGCAAACCCGGGATTTCTGCGCAGCTGACGGAACGCGTAGCGCAGGTCCTGGCCGATGGTTTCAAGACGGAGACCGGTTCCCATATCTCCTCGCTTCTTGATCGAATTTGCGTGCTCGCTAGCTAAGTTCTTCCCAAATAATCCGACTCAGGCAAGGCTAGTCCAATCCAAAACAACCTTACCGGTCTGGCCTGAGATCATGGCATCGAAACCTGACTCAAAGTCTTTGTACGAATAGCGATGAGTTATCACCGGCGAGATATCGACTCCCGACTCGAGAAGCACCGACATCTTATACCAGGTTTCGTACATCTCCCGCCCATAGATTCCCTTAATCGTAATCATGTTGAAAACAACCTGGCGCAAATCGATGGGCATTTCCTTGGCGGGAATGCCGAGGATCGCGATTTTCCCGCCATGGCACATATTGCCGATCATGTCGCGCAACGCGTGTCCGTTGCCCGACATCTCCAGGCCTACGTCGAATCCTTCGGCCATGCCAAGCTGCTTTTGCACTTCGGCGATGGGCGTTTCAGCCGGATTGACAGCAACGGTCGCGCCCATCTTCCTTGCCAGATCGAGCCGGAAGGGGTTCAGGTCGGTCACCACAACATGCCGCGCGCCCGCATGGCGAACCACAGGAATGGCCATGATGCCGATTGGACCCGCGCCGGTGATGAGCACGTCTTCACCCAGCACCGGGAACGAGAGTGCCGTGTGGACGGCGTTGCCAAACGGATCGAAGATGGCCGCCACTTCCTGGTTGATCTTCGGATCGTGCCGCCAGATATTGGTCATGGGGAGCGAAATGAATTCAGCGAACCCGCCGGGACGATTGACGCCAACACCCTGCGTTTGCGCACACAGGTGGCGCCGCCCGGCAAGGCAGTTGCGACATCGGCCGCAGACCACGTGCCCCTCTCCGCTGACAATGTCACCTGGGAAAAAGTCGTTGACGTTCGAACCCACCTCGACGATCTGGCCGACGAATTCATGCCCGATTACCATGGGCACGGGGATCGTTTTCTGCGCCCAATCGTCCCACTGATAGATATGCACGTCCGTGCCGCAAATCCCCGCATAGCGCACGCGCACAAGGACGTCATTGATGCCGATCGTCGGCTCCGGAACGTCTTCCAACCAAAGTCCGCGTTCAGCGCGGCTCTTCACCAATGCCTTCATGCTTCATCCTCCCGCGTTCCCACGCTCTATCGTATCCAACCCAGCAGGATGCGAACCAGAACAAGTTGCGCGCCTTCTCGCAATTCAATTCAAATCAATGCGCCCGAATTTGCCATTAGATTCCAAGGCGCAGAAGCAAATTCCGAGCCTCAGTATCGGGATGGTCGGACAGTCTTCCGCTTCTGCTCCTCTAAAACCCAATTCGGAGCAAGCTTCGTCAGTGGACTCGCGTCGCGATCCCGATGGGCTCGGACGCATTGGATCGCGCTTGGTACAGGGGAAGAATGCAGGCGCCGAGCAGGCCTGCCTCTGGCCCGAGCCGCGCTCTCATCACGCGCGTCCCGCCACCCGGCATCGCTGCGGAAGCGGCCCGGCCTGGCGCAGTTAGCGAGTAGACATAACTGCGCCGTTCCAGTTCTTCGAACAATGACGGCGACAGCAGGTCCCACGATTCAGCCACGCCTCCACCGACCACATAGAGGGGCAAATTGAAAATGTTGATCAACCCAGCCAATCCAACTCCAAGGGAGGTACCAGTCTTCACATAAAGGGCGAGTGCAGCCTTGTCGCCGAGCCTGGCAGCCTCGGCAATTGTCAGAGCAGTCAACCGAGCATCGCCGTTTTTGAGTTTCGCCAGGCCGGGAGCTTTGCCTGTGGCGACGAGCAACTCCGCCGCATTCACCAGCGCGGTAGCCGATGCGCAGGCCTCGAGACAGCCGTTGTTTCCACATCCGCAGAGCGCGCCGTCAGGCTCAATGGTCATGTGGCCCGCCTCTCCGCCCATGCCGGTGGAGCCATGCCAGAGCTTTCCATCGAGAATGATTCCGTTACCCACACCAGTGCCCAGGGTCAACATGCACAGCGAATCAACTCCCAGCTCCTTGCCCAACCCAAGGGTATATTCGGCCAGCGCCGCAACATTCGCATCGCTTTCCACGGCTATAGGCAGACGCAGTCGCTTTTCCATCTCGCCCAACAGGTGAAATCCGTCCCATCCAGGAAGATTCGGAGGGTGATGCAGCCGGCCGGCGGGGAGTTCAAGGGGTCCTGGGGAGCCCACTCCAATGCCCGCAAGTTCGCCCACATGTGCGTGTTTCTCGAGCAATCGCAGCACAGCGTCGCACATATCTTCAACCACTGCCTGCGGCCCAGCGTGCAGGCGCGTTGCGAGCGCAATGGAATCCAGAACGCCCTTCTCCGGCTGGTATGCCGCAACCCTGAGGTTGGTACCGCCAAAATCGATGCCGATTGTCAGTACCCGCGGACTCTGCGTGGCCATTTCCGTGTCACCGTACCTGCCTGGATGCGATCAAAACTCGCCGAAGGGGCTCGCAGCATAATCGCGCAATCTCCACATCGTGGGCGACTGAACGGCGGCTGCATTCTGACAACCCCAACTTCTGTAAATGGAAACGATACCACATGCATGACGATAGTACAAACCGAATTTGCTCCGCCAATTTTTAGCGCTCAGTGCGGCCTCCTCACGAAGGCAAACTCGATCATGAATCGACCCTGGGAGGGTGCAGCGAGATAGCGGCCAACCTTTGCGTTGCCATTTGCTCTGAGTTGACGCAAACCTGCTCGAAACAGACGCACGAGACACCATTTTTGCGCGTCATGCAAAGCTTTCCTGGGGCAGTTACCTCTTTTTCGAAGCCGGTTACCGGAGGAAAGACTTTCATGCTGTTTTTCTGCCAGTAAATCGACACAATTCTCGCCCAGAGCCTTAACTTTTAGGAGAACGCAGAATAGACTTGTGTTACGGCAACGGCCTCCAATTTAGCCGCTCTCAAATGGCGAAGAGTAATGCACACCCAACCCTCAGCCAGGTTGCTCGAAAAGCGGGCGTCGGTACCACGACAGTCTCCCGCGTAATTAACGGCGGCGATCGGGTAAGTCCTAAAACCCTTGCGCACGTTCGGCGCGTAATCGAGACGCTTGGCTATATGCCAAACCAGGCCGCAAGAACCCTCAAGGGGCATCGAACCAAAACGATCGGGCTGGTCGTTCCAAGCATTGCCGATCCGTTCTTTTCCAGTTGCGCTGAAGCGGTGCAAGCCATCGCGCGCGCCAACGATTCCCTTCTCATTGTCACAGTCACAGGCAATGAGCCGAGCAACGATCTCGATAACCTCGATGTTTTGATCCGCCACCGTGTAGACGGCCTGATAATCGTACCGGCTGACTCGCAAAATCACGCGCTCCGCGACCTGCTCGAGCGAGTGGCCATACCGGTCGTTTCCATTGACCGGCCCGTTGGCAATTCTTCTATCACTTCGGTTGTGGCCGATAACCTGCGCGGCGCGATGACGGCCACACAGCACCTTATCGATCACGGTTACAAACGTATTGTTTGCCTCACGGGTGAAAGCGGTCTCTACACCATTCGGGAGCGGATGAACGGCTACCGCAAGTCAATCGAAGCCGCACACCTGACTCCGATCTTTGATACCTCGGTCAAGGACTATCACTCGGCGGAGCTTGCGATTCGCAAACTGCTCGATAGCGCGAACCCGCCCGACGCGATTTTCGCCCTCAAAAACAGCACCACCATCTATGCCTTCGAGGCGCTGCAAAAATTCAACGTGGCCGTTCCTGAAACCATCGCCCTGCTTGGCTTTGACGATTTCGAGCTAGCTTCCACAGTCCGCCCGTCCATCAGCGTCATTCAGCAGCCAGTCGATGAGATCGGCAAAAAGGCGGCAGAGATTCTCTTCGAACAGCTTTACGCGGGAGACAAATCCAGCCCTGCGAGTTCCAAACAGCCCCGCCAAATCAAGCTGAAGACTTGCCTGATCCAGCGCAACTCCTGCGGCTGCACACCCGCAAATTCCTGACCACCAAAAGTAAGCGGCGCCCCGGTAGATCGAAGCGCCGCAACAACTTTCCTTTAATCAAGTGGCTACTTGCGGGTGGGGTAGTCCACGCGCACGGTCAGAATTTCGAACGGATGAATCGGTGCCGTGACCACGCCATCCGCGACCTTGAGCGCCGTGCCTTCGGGCTTCTCCAACAGATTGGTAACGGTCGCCTCCGTAGCACCTTTGGGCACGTGGAATTCAACGTCTCCACTCTTCCCCGCCCATTCGTACACGCGGAAGATCAATGCATCGCTGTCTTCGGCCTTCTTGAGCGCGGTCAGGACCACGTTCTCCGGCTTGACGGTGACATAGGCGAACTCCGCCGGCATGGCGCCGCTATGCGCTTCCACCTGCGTAGCCGCGAGCTTGTAATTGAATTCATACCCGTGGCGCACCGTGAGCGCCTGCTTCCAATCGCCGCCGTGCGGATAGAGCGCATACGTGAAGTGGTGGTGGCCGCGGTCCGCCTCAGGATCGGGCGAGGTTGGCGAACGCAGCAACGAGAGTCGCAGCACGTTGTCCTTGTCGTCGTACCCATACTTTGAGTGGTTCAGCAAACTGAAGCCGTGCTGTCCGTCGCCGAGATCCGCCCAACGCAGCGCAGGCACTTCAAATTGCGCCTGCTCCCAGGTGTTGTTGCGCGTGGTTGCGCGCTGAATGCTGCCATACGGAACTTCGTATGTAGCCTTGTCGCTTGTCGCCGCCAGCGGAAAAGCGGCCTTAAGAAGAACGTGCTCCTCATGCCAGTCGAAGTCATTGACAATATCGACCTGGTCCGCGCCCGCGTCTAATGTGACCTCCTGAACGAACTTCGACTTTTGCCAGGTATGTGAAACGCGAATGGCGCCGCGCAGCGGTCCTTTTTCGACAAGTTCAACTGAGTCAGCCTTCTCGATCGCCGTGAAATGATCGAGCGTCCCCGGATCGATGTTCCAGGCGTCGTAATCCTTGGGCAGATCCTTGAAGGTTTGAAGCTGGTTGCCGCACGCGCCCGGCGCCAGCGATTCGAATTTGGTTTTCTTGTCGTACAAGCTGGTAATGCAGCCCGTCTGACTGTCGACCATTACCTTGATGTTGGAGTTTTCAAGCGTCAACCCCTCCGCCTTCAGGTCGCTTGCGAATTGCTTCGTTCCAGGAACCACATGCAGCACTTTGTACCCCAGCGAGGGCACATCGCGCACATCGACCAAAAGCTGGTAGCTATTGGTCTTTGCATCGCTCTTCAGAACCTGCGAAGGAACCACGTGACCCGCCGGGTCGAGCACTGAAACGCCGCCCGCCGAAGCCGTCGGCAGCTGAACATCGACCGTCACCGGCCCGGAACGCTCCCACGCCAATGGATTCATGACCAGCACCGGCACTCCGCCCGAAACGTGCGTGTCGATATTCGCAGCCAGCGTCTTGATCGACTGCGCATCGATCTCGTTGGTCGCCCAGCGTACGTCGTCAAAGTCCTTCTGCGCTTCCTTGTAAATGATCCCGATGCCCGAACCGGCAGCAAGATCGTGAAAATCGTTGAACGTGATTTTCTTCCATGCCTCAGTCAGTTCGTTGCCGGGATACGGCTTGCCTTCGAGCCACGCCAGCGAGGCCAGTTTTTCCGCATTGATGGCCTGCTCTTCGCTGTCGCGCATGTTGCGCTTGTGGTTGGCCTGTGTTGTCATCACCCCGCGGTGATACTCGAAGTACATCTCCGAATTCCACGTCGGAATCGCAATCTCGCCCTCGGAAGGCGTCGACGGCGCTTTGTAACCCTTGGCGATGGACTCGTAGTTCCACACCGGCGAGTCCTTTGCAATCTTGCTCTCAACAGAAGTGAAGAAGCTTTGCGCCGTGCCGAACTTCATCTGCGGCACAACCTTGTCCGACTGCGCCCAGTGCATGCCCTCGTCGAGAATGGCGCGCGTTGGGCCACCGCCATGATCGCCAATGCCGTAGAGATCCATCATTTCGTGCATGCCCGGCGCTCTTTCGCGCGCCTGCGCCAAGTCATAACTGAGACGAACCGGATTCAGATTGTCGTTGGCGTAATCATGCGGGAAATATGTGAGAACCTTGCTGCCATCCGGCGACTGCCACCAGAAAAGCTTGAACGGCAGTTGGTTGGTATCGTTCCACGTCATCTTCTGCGTTACGAAATAGTCGATGCCGGAACGCTTATAAATCTGCGGCAACTGCCACGTGTATCCGAACGAATCGGGATTCCATCCGATGCGCACATCGACGCCGTACTCCTTCTGGAACCAGCGCTTGCCCACGAGGATAGAGCGCACCTGCGCTTCGCCGTCGGGCATATTCAAGTCCGGCTCGACCCACATGCCGCCGACGATCTCCCAGCGCCCTTCCTTGATGCGCTTCTTGATCTCTTCATTGATCTCCGGATACTTGTCGGCAAGCCATGCATTGTATTGTGCGGCTGATTGCGTGTAAGTGTAGTCCGGATATTCATTCATCAATTGCAGCGCGGTGCTGAAAGTGCGCTTCACCACGTCCACGGTCTCGGTCCAGGGCCAAAGCCATGCCGCATCGATGTGAGAATTGCCGGTCAAATGCAGCGTGTACTGTTGCAACGTCGGTTTCAGTGCTTCGAGCGTCGATTGCGCTTGCTTCAGCGAAGCATCGAACTTGGTCTGATCCTTGGCATCGAGGGCGCTCAAATCAACCGCCCCAGCGGCCTTCTCCAGACTTGACGTATCGGCTTGCACATCCTTTGAAACGCTGGGGACCAGCAATGCCGCGGAAAGAAGTTCAAGGCGCAAATCTTCAGGATTCGGCCGGTTCTCAGAGAAGTCGATCTTGAGCGTCGCGCCCACAAAGTTCTTTTTGTCGACAGTGTGCATTAACTTCACTGCGATCAGAACCTTCTCCCCCGGCTTGGCTTTGTCGAAGAGGACGATCGGTTCCAGGTCGTCGCCGAGGGCCACGCGCCGGCCATTGAAGTAGATGATCTCCGGCATCGGACCGTTGGCGTCGGCCGAAAACGAAAACCAGATGCGCGTGCCCGTGAGGTCGTATCCGTGAAAAGATTCGGGAACCTCAACCCAGCGGCGAAACCACTCTGCCTCTTCGGACCCGTTAGTCCTTCCCTTCACCGTTTGCCACGAGGAATCGTCAAGGTCCGGCGACTCGCCGTGCGCCAGGTCTCCAGCGTGAAAGCGCCACTCCACCGCCGGCAGGCTGTCGAGTTCGCTCAACCGGCCCACCACAGCCTTGCTGTTGCTGTCGAGGGATTTCACGATTTGCGCAGCCTGTTCGGCCGACTGCGCCGCCGCCGGAACCAGACCGGCCAAAACAAAGAGAAGGCAAATCGTCACCGACCAAAGGCCGAAGTTCAAGAAGCGGCCTGCTTCACTTGCACTTGTCACGTTCCTCATTCCAAATCCCTCACTCACACGCCGACCGGCAAGGTTTCGCGTTCGAGGCTGCGCGCCATGGGTCGAATCGTCTCCGCGAATTATACCCCCGCGAACTTGCGATTGGAAACGATACCATCCTTCTTTTTGAACAGCCCGCGACTTCCCGCACGCGGCGCGCTATTGCTTCGGGGAAGGTGGTGGCTTAGGCAGGTTGGGCGTCGCGGAGGACGAGTGAGTGCTGTTCAGCTTCTCGCACAAATCGAACTCCTGCTGCGCGCGTTCGCGATTGCCCTCGCGGCGGTAAATCTGACCGAGCTTGAAGTGCAGGCCCGAAGTCTCGGGCGACAGCGCCACAGCCTGTTCCAGCTCTGCCTGCGCCTGGGGTAGGTTCTTCTGCGCCTCGTATACCTGGGCCATTTCTTCATGTACCTTGGGATTTCCCGGTGCCAGCGTCCTGGCCTTTTCCAGATACGGCATCGCCTCGGTGAAGTTTCGCTCATCGGCAAGCATCGAGCCCAGATTTAGAAAAGGCTGCGGATCTTTCGCCCCGTCTCCCTGCCACGCAATCGCCGTTTGAAATGCCTCTTTGGCTTTGGCCTGCTCGTTCAATTCGCGCAAAACCAGGCCCAGGTTATTCTCGGCCTCAATGTATTTCGGTCTCAGCGCCAACGCACGCTCAAAACTCGATTGAGCCACAGCAAACGCATTCTCGTTGTACTTGGTTCGCCCCAGAAGATACCAGGCGTCGGGATTGTTCGGCGCTTCCACCGTCACCTCGGTAAACCATTTGTCTGCGTCGGCAAAATCGCCGAGCATCACATAGTCCGATGCCACTGTCATCAGCTCATCGGCCTTGGGTCGCCGAGTGCGCGCGCCAGCAGTGAATTCCGCCAGAGATTCCAGCGCCTTTTTCTCGCGAAATAGCGCATAGCCCAGCAGGAAATGCGCATCTGCCGAATCGGGATGAGCCTTGAGATAAGCGCGAAGGCCGTCACTTGCGTCCGTGAGGTTACCGTTTGCTAACGCAGCGCGCTCCGCGGCTAGTGGATCGGCGGGGTGTTGCGCGCCACTCGCCACCGCCCAAAGCAGTGGGACAGCGAGTACGGCGATGCCGAAAAGCGCCCTAGTGTGCGTCATTTTTGATGCGCGATGCATCGTTGGCTTGCCCTGCGACGGCCGCGCTGGCGTCTTTCTGCAACTGCCCATAGGTGCGCATCTCCTGTTGGGCCTCCGCGGTCTTTCCCTGCGCTCGATAAACGGCTCCGAGCAGGAAGTGAATGCTGGGCTCCGTGGGACTGTCCTTTTCCGCCAGAAGCAAATCGGGCAACGCATCCGATTGCTTTCCCATGCGGACCAACGCTCGCGCCCTGTCCACCCGCGCCTGCATCAAATTCGGGCAGCGCTCTACCGCCTGGTTCAGTTGCGCGAGCGCATCCTCGCTCGAGTCGTTTGCCTCAAGCATGGAATTCGCCAGCTTCCATCGCGCCGTGCAATTATTCGGATCATTGGCCAGCTCAGCTTTGAATTCTTCCTGTGCCGACTCCCATTTGCCAATCAGCCAATAGCCATTGGCCATGTGCATGTGCGTGCCCGGCTCGTGCGGCGCCAGATCGATGGCCTTCTTGTACTCCACCAGCGCCACGTCGTAGTTATGCATGCTCTCATCGATTTCGCCGGTGATTTCATGCGCGACCACGGAATTCGGATCGATCTCGTTGATCTTTTGCAGCGATTCCTCTGAAAGTTGCAGATACGTTTTGCCCAGAATGTACCAGGCTTCCTGGTCCTTGGGATTGCGCTTCAGGTGCGCATTCAACATCGTGGCCGCTTCATCCAGCTTTCTGACGTTCACCAAAATCCGCACCAGCATCATCTCGATGCGATCGTCGTTCGGATTGGCCTTCAAAGCATTGCGCAGAAGAGGTTCGGCCTTGTCGTCTTCGCCCAGTTGGAAATAACTCATGCCGAGCATTGCCGCGGCCGTAGGCATATCCTGATGAAGTTCCAATCCGCGCTTCAGCACCTCGGCGGCGTGCGGATAGTCATTCTGGTTGAAATAGAGCATGCCCAGGTTGTTGTAGGCTGCGGCCAGGTGCGGCGCCAGCTTGATCATGGCACGGTATTTTTCAATCGCAGCAGCGCTGTCCCCGCGCTGCTGCGCCGCCTTGGCTTGCGCGTAGAGTTGCTGCACTTCAGGTGTGACTTCGTCACTGCTCTGAGCCCAGGCCAAAGACGCCGCTCCCGCGAGCAGGAAAGCGCTGGCAATCGCAGAAAGAGCGCGGTGAATCCAGCGTTTAGACATGTGCTTCTTCACAGTGTGATTATAATTCCGTGGAAATCGAACTGAAACCAGCACTGAAAACAGTGCAAAATCGGGTAGCAGATGAATGTAACTTTCCCCTTTTCATCGCAATGCCGCAGAGTGGGGGGAGGGGGAGGGGGCTTTGGAACAAATCGACGCCATCTTGTTCTCGGAACAGGTTTGGTTGAGCGGTTGGCATACGTTGATTCTGCGCTGCAGCAGGGTAATTCTCTGCAATGCTCAGGACGAAATTCAGTTACTGGATGATTCAGTTTCTCGATGAAAAAATGACCGGATTGCAGTCTCTGCAATCCGGCCATTGGATGGGACAAAACATGCTGCGCGGATTGAGAAACCAATCCGCGCAACCTGGTTAGAACTGAATTCGGAGCTGGACCTGGCCTTGCCGGTTCGATGTGCCGTTGAAGGCTCCGTTGTTGGTGCCCTCGGAGTTTGTTTCGGCAAACGTACCGTCACTGGCATTGTTGTCAGGACCGTTGAAGATGGTGCGGTTGAACGCGTTGAAGTAATCCACCTGGAGAATGGCCTGTACGCGCTCTCCAATGTAGAAGTGCTTTCTCGCGTTGATGCTCTCGTTGGCGATGCCCGGGTTCCTCAAAGATCCAAAGGCACGCGGCGTGGTCGTAATGGTGTACTGGTTCACAACCGAGAAGGCTGCCGGGTTGTAAATCTGCGGGGGCGTTCCCGTGCCGCCGCTCAACCAGAAGTCCTTTTCGCGCTTGTAAGAAGCGGTCTTCAGAGGCACAGAGAGGTTCCTGGCTGGACGATCGAAACCGTTCGGGAAGGGTGAACCGTTCTGATTTACGCCGATGTCTCCACCATTCTCATAGTCGAGAATCCAGCCGACCTGCCAGCCGCCCACGATGTTGCCAAGGGAGTGGTTGTTGACATAGCGCTTGCCAGGACCGATGGGAAGCTCGTAAGTTCCGCTGACCTTGAGGGTCTGCGGCTCATCCGAGTTCGAAACGGCCCATTCCGGCTTCTGGTTGTACTTGTTGATGCCGCCCGATGTAAAGCTCGAGAAACCGCTGCTGGTGTTGTCCATCAGGTGCGAAAGCGTGTAGCCACCCAGAAAGGACAATCCGTTGCTGAAGCGCTTGTCGAACTCGACCTGAAGGCTGTTGTAGTAGGTGGTGCCAAAGCCTTCAAAGTTGTTCATGATGTAGGTGTACTGCGGAAAGGGCACGAGGGATTGCTGCACCGTCGAACTGCCGCCGAATTCCGCGACGAAGTTCGGGTAGGGCAGAGCAAACCCATCGGACTGGGCGCAGCCGCTTGAGAATGTATCGCTCAACACGCTGTTGCCCAGGTTGGCCGCGCAGGTGCTCAGCACGGTGCCGTACTGAGAATCGTATGCCGGGTTCATCTGGTCGATGCGGTTGTTCTGGCTGGGTAGGTGAATCACGCGGTTACCTGCATAGGCAGCCATCACGTAGATGTTCCAGGGCAGCTCGCGCTGCACGTTCAAGTTCCACTGCTGGCTATAAGGTGCGTAGCCATCTTTCTTGCTGAAGGCATTCACCTGTAAGCCGTCGCCGATTCCAGGACCGAAAGGCGTGACCGCCGGCGCCGGCAGCGAGTTGGTATCCCAGCTCCCGAATCCAGACACCGTGCTTCCTGTGCTAGGCCGTGAGAAGGCGCCCGTCAGCAGGTTGCCGTAGTTGACCGCGACCTTGTTGGTGCCGTATTCGTACGCGCCGCCGTCGAGGAACGCGATGTCGAATCCGCCCTGGACCACAGTCTTGTTATCCAGCTTGTAAGCAAAACCAAGACGCGGGCCAAAGTGGGTGTAGTGGGTGTCTGCGCGGTTGTATCCTGCGCAGCCGGTGCAATTGCCAAACTTCAGCAAGCCGCCCGGAATGCCGCCGGCAGAAGGATCGGTTCCCGGTGTATCAGGATCGAAGAACACGATCAGGTTGTTGTTTTCTGTGAAGGGCACCTGGATGTCCCAGCGCACGCCGAGGTTAACAGTCAGGCGCGGGCTGAGCTTGATGTCGTCCTGAATGTAGGGCGAGATATCAAGGTTGCGCAGGCGCAGTTCCTGGCTTTCGCTGCGGTTCGCGTTGTCAGGAAGGCCGAGCAGGAAGCTGGCAAACGAGCTGCCATCGGTGCCGATATTCGGACCCGCTTGCGAGGTTTCATAGTTGCTGAAACCGAATTGGCCGCCTTCAGTCTGCTCTTCGTTGTCATCCTGGTAGGCACGACGGTACTCGCCACCGATATTGAAGGTGTGGCGGCCCTTCGTCCAGAGCCAGTTGTTCACGATCGAGGTGCCCAGTTTGCGGTTGATGGATTGGAACCACGCACCGCTGGTACCCCAGCTGCTGGGTGCATTCTGGCCACCGAAGTTGATGTTCGGAGGAATATCCGCGCCGCCAACCTGCGGGAACACGGCAGCGCAACCGCCAGAGACGCCGGGGCATCCCTTGCTCTCGTTAAACTGGTTGTTGATTTCACCGATCCAACCGAGTCCGGCCGTCATCACCAGGTGAGGCGTGATGGCGTTCGAGTAGTTCAGCAGGAAGATACTGCCCAGCGAGGGATAGAACTTATAGCCGTTGAGCGGGTTGGGAGGAAGGACCATGGCTGTGTAGTCAGGACCTTCAGAGGTATAGCTGTTCCGCCACATAGCGTAGTGAATGCTCTGCGTGGGCGTAAGATTCTGGTCAACCACGAATCCCCAGACGTGCTGGATGTTCGGGATGGAGTTCGGCGCAAAGTTCTTGTTGTCCACCAGGCCGCCGATACCGGAACCGGTACGATCCGGATTGGGGATGTACGGAATCAGCAGTGCGGAGGTGGGGCTGATACGGCTGGGGCAGATGACGTTCAGCGTTCCATTGCACTGGAACTGCTGCCCTGTGGTGGGGTCGAAGATCGGAATCAGGTTGCCCGTGCTGCCGTCGACAAAGTCGGTGAAGTCGCCGGTCTTTTCCTGCGCGGTCGGCACAGTCGCGAGGCTCGTGTTTTCTTCGTTCTGCTTGTACCATTCCTGGCTGTAGTTGCCGAAGGTCTTGTTGCGGCCATCATACAGATGCGGAATGCGGATTGGACCGCCGATCGAGAAGCCGTAGTTGTTCTCGTGATCGGTTGGGACTTTGCCGGAGCCGCCCCAGTACGTGTGGTTGAAGAACGGAACGGAGTCAAAGAGACTGTTACGGTTAATTTCAAAGGCGCTGCCGTGATACTGGTTGGTGCCCGATTTCATTTCGTAAGTCAGCGCGCCCTGGCCCAATCCGAACTGAGCCGCAAACGTGGTGCGCTCAACCTTCGACTCTTCGACCAGGTCGAAGGGAGGGTTGAAGTTGGTGGTATAGCCTTCCGTTTCCGGCTGCGGTGCAGGGATGCCGTTATACAGAATCTCCTGCTCGAAGTCGACGCCGCCGCTGATGCGGTGGGAGAATGTGCTGCCGGTTGTGCCGGGAGCCATGAACTGAAGTTGGTCGACCTGCCGGCCGCGGCCCGATACTTCTGTCGGCAATGCTTCAACGACGACAGGCTCGATCGTGCTGCCCAATTCAGGCTGGGTCGTATTCAAAGCGACTTCGTCGGCGGCCACGGCTACCGTTTCGTTCGCTCCGCCGGGTACCAACGAGACATCGATTGTCGCCGTGGAACTGACTTCGATGTTGATTGAGTGCTGCACCGATTTCTTGAAACCGCTGGCTTCGACCGTCACCGTGTAATGTCCCGGCAACAATCCTTTGAAGGAGTAGGTTCCTGCGCTTTCCGTCACGGTCTTGTCAGAGACCGAGGTGGCTTCATTGACGACACTGACTTTGGCGCCCCTGACGATGGCGCCCGTGGAGTCGGTGACCGTGCCGGCGATGCCTGCGCTGGCCTGTGCGGAAGCCGACCGCGGAGCCAACAACAGTAACCCCACCAACGCCACTGCCAGGGCAAAGACGAACGATGGGATCAGGATAGGCACTGACAACGGGGAGCGTTCCTGATTTTTTGGTTTGTGTCTCACTGGTTCTCCTTGAATGGTTCTCTTTCTTGATTCAAACCGTGAATTCCGACGAGGGCAACGGTACGACTGTTGACCGGCTGCTCGCGATTCCATGGAATCGATACCATCTCGCAGTGACAACGATTCCATAGCGAGCGATATTATGCCGCCGAACATGCGCTGTCAAGGATTTTCTCCATCGAAAGATGGAGACTCAAATTTCCGGGGAAATCTGCAATTTCGCCCGCGGCATCACCCCCGGATGTGCCCGTCTTGAGAGGATCTCCCTCGAAAAGAGGCTTCGGCAAGCTGCTGAAAAATAATAGATTCGGACGCGCGAAATTCCAAAAATGAAATCCCGCTCCTGCTCGGAATTCC
>PLTV01000287.1:218-2724 GCA_003164635.1 Acidobacteriaceae bacterium | reverse complement strand
TCGCTCGCCGACAGGTAGCCGCTGGCAGTCGTCACCGTTACCCATTGGCTGCCCTTGGCCGTGGTCAACTTCACCAGCGCTCCGATTCCGTCCCGGTTGCTCTTGTGCCCGGTCAGATGGAGGGTGATCCAATGGTTAGGAGTCTCGGTCTTATTCAGCAAAATGTGCGCCGGACCGTTGTTCGTGCTGACCACGGCATCAATCCGGCCATCATTATCAATGTCGCCGATGGCCATGCCCCGTCCCACCCAGCCATCCTGAAAAATGTCCCCCGAAATCGAAGAGACGTCGACAAACTTCTTGCCGGTATTGCGCAGCAGCATCATCGGCTCGCGATACCGCAGCATCGGCGACACCGTCTGGATGTTGTCCATGTCGTGCCCCTGGGCGATCAACAAGTCCTTCCAGCCATCGTTGTCGTAGTCCATAAAGCGCAGGCTCCAGCCCGAGTGCAGTTGCGAAATGGAACTCACCCCCGAAAGCAGCGAGGCGTAGTTGAAGGTGCCATCGCGGTTGTTCTGGTAAAGCGCATAGCGCTGGTTGGCCAGGTCGGTCACCACGATATCGGGCCAGCCGTCATTGTCGTAGTCCTCGAAATCGACCCCCATGCCCGCGTAGGTCTGCCCTTCGGAGTTCACAGCCACGGCCGACTCCAGGCCAACCTCCTCAAAGGTCCCGTCCGATTTCTGGTGGAAGAGAAACTCGGGCATCGAGTCGTTGGCGACAAACAGATCGATGCGCCCGTCGCGATCGTAATCCGCAATGGCAATACCCAGCGCCTTGGCCGGCTTGTCGAGCCCGAGTTTGTGGCCGACTTCGGTAAAGTGGCCATTGCCGTCGTTGTGGTAAACCAGCATGGTGATGGGCGGAAAGACGTCGGGGTGGCAGATGCCGCGATAGCCTTCCCGCCGCTCGCCGCACCACACATCGTTCCAGTCCCAGGTCACATAGCGATCCACAACCAGGTCGAGCAGGCCGTCATTATCCAGATCCACCCACGCCGCCGAACTTGACCACCCGCCCCCGGTGACACCGGCCTTCTCGGTCACATCGGTAAAGGTGCAATTTCCGTTGTTGTGGTAGAGATGGTTGCTGCCATAGCCGGTGACGAAAACATCCTCGTAGCCGTCGTTGTCGTAGTCGGCCACGGCCACGCCCATGTCGAAACCGACCCCCTTTAGCCCCGACTTCTCGGTAACATCTTCAAACGTCCCGTCGGCCTTCTGGCGGTACATGCGGTTCCAGTCCTGCGGCCCGGTCTTCCGCGGAATGAACCCCGCCGGTGTCGGATCGGTATACGGAGCGCCGTTTACCAAAAACAAATCGAGCCGCCCGTCGTTATCGCAATCGAACAGAGCCACCCCGGAGCCCATGGTCTCCAGCAGGTATTTCCGCGTGGTATGCGGCGATACATGCTTGAAATGAACGCCAGCCTTTTCGGTGATGTCGATGAACTTTGCGGGAGTCTGGCCTTTCAGTTCATTGGCGGGGGCAGACGCGGAATGCGGCGGCGGTGCCGCGGGCGTTTGCGCCAGGGCAAGCGAAGCCAATGCCAGCCCCAGTCCGCACAATGCCGCATGCACGCGCCCCATGGCACTCATGGATTCACCCGTGCGGCAGGAGGCGTGGCAGCCGTTGGGGGCGCCGCAACCGGGCAGGTTTGCCCGCCGCACAGCGCGCCCGTAATTCCCTTCCCTTCCTCGACGGTATAGATGCGATCCACTGCCGGCAGCTTGATCGTCTCTTTTGCTCCCGAAGGCCAGTGAATCTCCGCCGTTCCAGCGTCGGTCGCGTCTCCAATTCCAAAATGCGGCCTCTGGTCGTTGCTCGATGCATAGCTGCCGCCGCTCAAAACATCCTGCCGCTGCCGCATGCCGTTGGCTGCCAGATACACAGTTGCCCCCACTGCGTCGCGAGGGCCCTTCGGGCCGCCCACCAGCTTCAACTCCACCCAATGATGACGATCGGCATTCACATTTTTCAGCAGCAGCGGCGGCCCATCGATAGGGCTGATGACCACGTCGATCTTGCCGTTATTGAACAAGTCGCCAAAGGCCGCGCCACGCCCCGACGTCAAAGCCGCAAGACCTGTCCCGGTCACCGGCGGCACTTCCTCAAAATTCCCGTTGCGCAGATTGCGAAACAGCAAAACGCGCTGGGCATACGAGGAACCCCAGTCTTCCTTGTCCGCAATCGGATAAATGTGCCCGTTGATGAACATCAGATCGAGCCAGCCGTCATTGTCGTAATCCAGAAATCCGGTGCCCCAGCTCAAAAACGACATCGACCGCTTGCCCAGTCCGGCGCGCAGCGAAACCTCGCTGAAATTTGCCGCGCCTTCGTCGTGAAATAGAAGCTTCGACTCGTCGGAAAAATCGCTGATCGCAAAATCGAGCAACCCGTTGTTCAAGTAGTCGCCGATCGCAATCCCCATGGCGGCCACTTCGCGCCCGTCGGCGTTCAAAGCAAAGCCTGAAGTCAGGCTCACGTCTTCAAACGTGCCGTC
>PLTV01000287.1:0-189 GCA_003164635.1 Acidobacteriaceae bacterium | reverse complement strand
CGTCGCCATTGTTATGGAACAGGTGATCCGGCTCGCTTTGCAATCCGCGCGGTCCGCACATTACCGGCACGCCGCGATATTCGCACGTGTTGTTGCTGGCCGCCGCGGTGTGCGCGTAAGGAAGATTGTTGCGGTCGAAGTGGACATAACCCGTCACGAACAGATCGAGCCGCCCATCGCCGTCGTAGT
>PLTV01000084.1 GCA_003164635.1 Acidobacteriaceae bacterium | reverse complement strand
GGCGGAGCCCAGCCCTCTTTCGACAAGCAGTTTGTGCGCGATTATCTCGAAGCCATTCGCTGGAACAAACAGGCGCCTGCGCCCAATCTACCGGAAGATGTTGCGAAACGCACGCAGGCGAAGTATCTTGAAGCATTCCGCCTTTTGACTGGAAGAGAATTGGTTCTGTAGGAGCGGCCTGTATGGGCAGCTCCGTTCCCCCACCCTTCCGGCTGAAATCCTTATCTGAGGAGATTCGATGACGAGTACAGGTGTTTCCTGGGTTGATCTGGCGATCATCATCGTCATAGGGCTCTCGGTCATCAGCGGGTTGACGCAAGGCTTCTTTCGTTCCGTGTGCTCGCTGGGCGGGTTGATCCTGGGACTGGCTCTGGCCGAGTGGAACTATCCCATCGTCGCCGCGCCCTTGAAGGGACTGATGCACAGCGACGAACTGGCCGATGTGCTCGCCTTCATTCTGATCGCGATTGTGGTGATGGCGATTGCCGCAATCATTGGATCGATTCTCGCCAAGACCTTTCAGAAAATTGGATTGGGTTGCCTTGACCGGCTTGCCGGGGCGGCATTCGGCTTTGTGCAGGGAGTCCTGCTGGTGACGCTGGCGATCCTCGTCACGGTGGCCTTTTACCCCAGGGCGCATTGGCTGGTGGACGCCAAACTTCCGCGGCATTTTTTTGCTGCGTTGCACGTCAGCGCACACATGAGTCCGGACCAGTTGTCAACCCGGTTGCGATCGGGGCTTCGGCAGTTGGAGGAGCAGAGTCCGGAGTGGATGCACCCCAACGATGCCAAGCCATAATTTTCCCGCGCGAGAAGCTTCGAAAGCGGGAGGAATTCAGATAGAGTAGCAAGAGGTGAACGTGAAAAGAGAACTGGCCAGCCTGGTGACGCAAATGCATTCCAGCGGCATTCCCTACGAGGATGCCGTTCGCGATTTCAAGAGGCAGTATTTGCGCGAAGTTTTGGTAGCACACCGGGGTAACCAGTGTAAGGCCGCTGACGAGTTGGGCATGCACCGCAATACCTTGAGCCGCGCCATGGCGGAACTCGAACTCGATTTGGCGGAAGTTCGCGCGGGGCTCAAGCGTCCGCCGCGCAGCGAACGTCCATTCGTTAGGGCAGCAGCTTTGCCCTTCCGCCAAGGCTGAAGTTCCTGCGAAGGATATGCTGACATCTTCTTTGACCAACGATGCGCGCGTCGCGATCGAGCCAGGTTTTCGATGGGACAGGCAGGATGCTTACCTGTTCGATATTGACGGCACGCTCCTGCGCAGCCGCGACCGCGTGCATGTCGACTCATTCGCGTCCAGCGTGCACCGCGTGACCGGGTTCGAGATCACGCTTGCCGGCATTGTGCTGCACGGAAGCACCGATACCGCAATTTTGCGCGAAGCCTGTCGCCAGGCAGGGGTTCCGGCCGATTTGCTTGAGGCGCACCTCGACGGCATCCTCGAAGCCATGCGCCACGCAGTGTCCGAACGCCGCCTTGAGATGGACCTCGTGCGCATGCCGGGGGTAGAGCAGGTTCTTGACCACCTTGCACGGCGAGGCGCCCTGTTGGGTGTGGCCACGGGCAATCTGGAGTTAATCGGCTGGATCAAGGTCGAACAGGCGGGTCTGCGCCAGTGGTTCCGATTCGGCGGATTTAGCGATCACTTTCCCATACGCAGCGAATTGGTGGGCCAGGCAGCAGACAAGGCGCGGGAACTCGCCGGCCGCGGCGCATCGATCTGCGTGGTAGGCGACACACCACGCGACATTGAAGCGGCGCGTGCCAATTTCCTTTCCGTAATCGCTGTCGCCACCGGCCGCTACAGCTTCGATGAGCTGATGCAATATCAACCTGAGGTCTGCGCAACGTCTCTGGCCGACCTGCTCGCGCATACCGGGACCGAATCGTGAAACCAAAACGATTCAAAGTCAAAGTGATTCACTCGCGGCAGCGCACGTCGAATCTCTTCACGGCGGCACTGCTGCTGGCGTGGTATCCAGCCATAAGCTTCGCGCAGGTTGCGCCCACATCCACGTCCGCACAAGCTCCGAAACAAAGTGCGGCATCGCAGAACACTTCTGCAAATGCCAGTGACGCCAGCCAGGGCGACCGTCGCCGTGCGGCCAGACTTTTTCTCGAGGCCAGCAAGCTTTTTGAGAAGCAGCAATTTGAAGAAGCCCTCGATAAGTACGAAAAAGCGAAAGCGCTTGACCCCACCAATCGAGATTACGGGCTGGCGGCAGAGCTTGATCGAAGTCACGCGGTCACTGCACTTATCCAGCAGGCGACCCAAGATCGCGTGCGTGGAGACTTGATTGCGGAACGAGCCGCTTTGGAACACGCCCTGACGCTCGATCCGAGAAATGTCCAGGTTACCGAACATCTTCATGAGCTGGGAGAAGATTCACAGCAAAACCAGCCGGCCGGTTTGTATGCCAAGGCGGCAGACGGGTTTGGCAGCACACTGCGGGTGGAACCAACCCCGGGTACGCACAGCTTCCATCTGCATGTGAACAGGCGGCAGACGATCCAGCAGGTCTTCAAAGCCTATGGCATCGACCCGGCCATCGATGACAGCGTCCCCGCAACCCTTGTGCGTTTCGATGTGGACGACGTGACGTTCGAACAAGCGGCGCGGACCGTCGGCATGGTGACAAATTCGTTTTACGTTCCCCTCGATGCGCACCGTGCGGTGATAGCCAAAGACTCACCCGACAACCGGCGTCAGTTTGAGCGGCAAGATGTCGAAACGGTATACCTGCCGGGGCTAACCACGGTTGAGTTCTCTGAAGTCAGCAGCATGGCGCGCAACATCTTTGACATGCAGCATGCGATCGTTGATCCCTCGGCAGGAACCATCAGCATCCGCGCGCCGTCGTCCACGCTCAACGCATTCAATGCAACAATCCACGATCTCATCGACGGTCACAACCAGGTTCTCCTCGAAGTGAGCCTCATTCAGCTTGCGCACACCAGCGATCGCAACACCGGCATTCACCCGCCGCAATCGATCTCGGCCTTCAACGTCTACTCCGAAGAGCAATCGATTTTGAACGCCAACCAGAGCCTGGTGCAGCAGATCATCTCCTCCGGCCTGGCCGCGCCTGGCGACACCCTCGCCATTCTCGGCATTCTCATCGCCTCGGGACAGGTCTCGAGTTCCCTATTCTCCAGCGGCATCGCACTCTTCGGCGGCGGCATTACACAATCGGCGCTTTCTCCGGGAACCGCGTCGGCCAATCTGAATCTCAACTCTTCCGATTCGAAAGAACTCGACCACATGCTCCTCCGGCTTTCCGACGGCGTAAGCGCTGGCTCAGACTCGGCTGCCGGCACCATCCGCTCGGGCACACGATATCCCATTCAGACCTCGTCGTTCTCCAGCCTCTCACCCAGCGTCGCAAGCATCCCTGGACTCACCGGTGCGGGTACGTCGAGCAATCTCACTTCCCTGCTTGGATCGTTGGGAGGCAGCCTGCCGAATATTCCCCAGGTGGAATATCAGGACCTTGGACTGACGCTCAAGGCGACCCCCAGGGTTCTTCGCAACAACGACGTGGCATTAACGGTCGACATGAAGATCGACGCGCTCTCCGGCGGAACGATCAATGGCAACCCCATTCTGAACAGCCGCTCCTACTCCGGAATTACTACCCTGAAACAGGGAGAAGGCGTGGTAATTGTAAGCGAGCTCGACAAGCAGGAAAGCAGCGCTATTAGCGGTGTGCCGGGGCTCAGCGAAGTTCCAGGGCTCAACAACATCACCGGCATCGATAATCAGAAAAGCAAATCGACCCTGCTGATCGTGATGACTCCCCACGTAGTTCGCGGAACACAGGCCGCGGGCCACTCGCCCATGCTGCGCATCGAACGCAACATCGCCCAACGCTAAACCCTTGTGAACCGAACAACGCGCGCAAAAAAAACATAAAAATCAGCACCAAATGAACCCGGCCTTCTCATCAAGGAACGATGAGAAGGCCGGGTTTTAACTGCTCGACGACGCCTGGAACTTACTGCGAAATCCCGTCCAGCTTCTCCTGGTATTGAACGATCTGCTTGATCGTGTCGTAGGGCGCATTAGCCGGAACCTGGCGGCCATTCACTAGCAGCGTGGGCGTCTGGTTCACGTTGACATCCTTGGCAAGCTTGACTGAAGCCTCCACCGTCGATGCGGTGGCTGGCAGCTTGGAGCACTCCGTAACCTTGGCTGGGTCAAGTCCCGCCTTGGTGACGGCGCTGTTCAGGGTCAGCGTCGCGCCATCCGGAGTCGCCAGTCCGTCCTGGCCGTCAAACACCGCCGTGGTGAACTGGAAGAAAGCGCTGCTGCCGCCAAGCTTCGCCACGCACACACCGTAAGCAGCTGCGGTCGCGGCCTCCGGGTGCTGGGTCAGCGGGAAATTCTCGAAGACAATGCGCGCCTTGGGGAAGTCCGTGCCGAGTTTCTCCATGTTGGCCTGGGCTTCTTTGCAATGCGGGCATTGATAATCGGCAAACTCGACAATCTCAAAATCCTTGCCGGCGCCACCGCGATAAGGGCCATCGGCCTGTTGCTGCATCTTCGACCGGTATTCCGCGTAGGGGTGCTCGCCAAATGGAATGAGCTCCTCCCCGGCGATGATGTGCTGGCCATCGGGGAGCACAAAGAACTGCAGCCCCGCGGGCTTTTGCTTGCCGGTTTTGTCGCCAATGTACACAAGCACTTTGCTCACGCCCTCGACCGAGGTTTTTTGAATGGCCTGAACCTGCCAGATGCGCGCCTCGTCATAACCCCAGCTCGCCGAAAGGAATGCATTCACGGCTTCCTTGGTCGGCGAAGCCGCGGTAAAGTTTGCCGGATCAGCCTTGGGAAACACCGGAGCAGTGGCGGCCGGAGCGGAAGGTGTGCCCGGCTCCGCGGCAGGCGCGGCGGGAGCGGGCGGTACATTTTGTTGAGCTGCGGACTGAAGTGCCGGCAAACTCAACGCAACCAGCGCGGCAAGGCTGGCGACACGAAAAGACATACGGATCAAGCGAATTCTCCTTAATTCATGTTTTCTCAGGGACTTTCAACCCGTCATCCTTGCACAAATCCGCCCTCCCGGGTGGTGTATCGACTGGAGGGTTGGCGGCTTCGGGCTCGATCCCTGATGCAATTTCGCGGGAGAGGCTCCCACCTTCCAGCTTACACCTCGACTTTGACGGCAATGGGGAACCTTCGTCCCATCCCGAACGACTTCGAGGTGACCTTGAGAACTGGCGCGGCCTGCTGGCGCTTGTACTCCGAGCGCTCCACCAGGCGCACGACGTGCTGAACCAGCTCGAGATCGAATCCGTATTCGGCGGCGATTTGCTCCGGTGGCTCATAACGCTCGACATACGCTTCCAGAATTGGATCGAGTACATCGTAGGGCGGCAACGAATCCGTGTCCTTTTGATCGGGGCGCAACTCGGCCGAAGGCGGTTTCTCCAAAATGGCCTTTGGAATCACTTCCTCGTCGCGATTCAGCCAGCGGCAAACTGCGTACACGCGCGTCTTGACGAGATCGCCGATGACCGCCAGCGCGCCGACCATGTCGCCGTAAAGAGTGCAATAGCCGACCGCCATCTCCGATTTGTTGCCCGTGGTCAGAACCAGCGCCGAAAATTTGTTCGACAGCGCCATCATCAGCGTGCCTCGCACGCGCGACTGAATATTCTCTTCGGTCGTATCCGGCCTGGTCCCGGAGAAAAGCGGCGCTAGAGCCTGTGTGTATTCCTTGAAGAGTTCGCTGATGCCGATGAGCTCAAATCGAATGCCGAGATTCGCCGCCAGCTGCCGGCTGTCATCAATGGAACCTGCTGAGGAATAGGGGCTCGGCATTCCGACCGCAAGCACATTCTCTGCGCCCAGTGCATCCCGCGCGATAGCCGCCACCAGCGCCGAATCAATGCCGCCACTCAGCGCGATCAGGACGTTGTGAAATCCGCATTTGCGAACGTAGTCCCGGGTGCCAAGGACCAGCGCCTGATACGCCGCTTCGGTTTCATCGTCTTCGGCCGCATCCTCAGGTAGAGCGGCAGCGCCAAATGGATCGATGATGACAAGGTCTTCGGCAAACGACGCCGCCTGGGCAATCAGTTTCCCATTGGCTCCGACGGCCAGCGACGATCCATCGAAGATCAGGCTGTCGTTGCCCCCGACCTGGTTGCACATCAACACCGGCACACCGTCGCGCCGGGCGATAGCCGTCAGCATCTGCCGGCGCAGCGGGCGCTTGCCGTGCCAGAAGGGCGAAGAGGAAAGATTGATGTGCAGCGCCGGGTGCTGGCTCATCAGCTCTTCAATGGGATCGACCGAATAGAGCCGCCGCGGCCAGAAGTTCTTGTCGTTCCACGCGTCTTCGCAGATGGTAATGGCCAGCCGCACTCCATCGAGTTCCACCACCCGCTGTTCGCGCGCGGGTGCAAAGTAACGTTGCTCGTCGAAAACGTCGTAGAAAGGCAGCAGCCGCTTGTGCTGCTCCAGCAGCAGTCGCCCGCGATCCAGCAGCACGGCTGCATTCACTGCCGGCTTGCCGCGTCCAGGCTCGGCCGGAAGAGCCACACCGGCCAGAATCGCCGTGGAAAGATTGACAGATGCGGCGGCCAACTCGTCAACCGCAGTGCGGCAGCGCGCCAGGAAGCTCGGTTTTTCAAGGAAGTCCGCGGGCGGATAGCCGCACACCGCCAGCTCGGAAAACACAGTGAGGCGCGCGCCTTGCCCGGCGGCACGTCGGCTGGTTGCGATGATTTTTTCGAGGTTCCCCTGAAAATCCCCAACCGTGGGATTGATCTGGGCTAAGGCGATCTTCACCTCTCCAGTTTAATCCCCCCGCGCAGAATACCCCGGCGCGAAAAAGGCCGCTCCAAAAGAAGCGGCCTCTCTAATTGCACTCTTGGTCCCGCGCCTTAGGATCCCGTCCCTGCGATAACTACACCAACCGTGCGGGCCAGAATCTTGAGGTCCAGCCAGATGCTCCAGTTATCCACGTAGGTCGTATCCAGCGAAATGTAGTTGTCGAACGAGGGGTCGCGGCGCGCCTGCACCTGCCAAAGCCCGGTGATTCCCGGCATCACATCCAGTCTGCGCAAATGGCTCAGCTTGTATTCGCGTACCTCGCTGGCCAACGGCGGGCGCGGGCCCACAATACTCATCTCGCCGCGCAGAACGTTCAGGAACTGAGGGAGCTCGTCGAGCGAATATTTACGCAGGAAACGGCCCACCTTGGTAATGCGTGGATCGTTGGTCATCTTGAAGAGCACGCCGTCCCGCTCGTTCATGTGCAGCACATCGGCGCGGCGCTTCTCCGCATCGCGCACCATGGTGCGGAACTTGATGCAGCGGAACACGATGCCCTTCTTGCCCAGACGCTCTGAGAAATACAGAATCGGCCCCGGCGAGTCCAGCTTGATGGCGATTGCGATCGCCAGCAGCAGCGGCGAAAATGCGATCATCGCCATCGCGCCGAGCACCAGGTCCATGGCGCGCTTGAGAAGCAGGCCCATCTCCGGCACATGCCCGCGATGCAGCGGAATGGTAGGAAACTGGCCGATATATTCGATCGGGCTATTCCATGCGTGCCCGTCGTACATGCCCGGCACCACCCGCAAATCCACTCCATGGAACTGCGCCTGGTCAAGCACGTCGTGAACAATCTCGCGGTCGCATTGCGTGGTGAAAAAAATTTCGTCCACAAACAGCTTGCGCGTGATCTGAAACAGCGAGTCAAGCTTGCCCACCACCTCACCCGAAGTGGATGCGATTTGCGACCCCGATCCCGGAAGATCGATGAAGCCCTTGAACGTATAGCCGAGGTGCCGAATGCTGTTCAGATGATGGCGCAAAGCCTGTGCCTCAGCCCCGACCCCAATGATCAAAACATTGCGCGTGCCCACCCCCGCCTCAAACTGGCGGTAGATGATCAGCCGATACGCCAGGCGCCTCAAACCTAACGCCACCGTCACCAGGCCCACCGTGATCAGCACCAGTGTGCGCGAAATATCTTCGGCATGAATCAAGTAGAGCGTTCCCGCCAGAAGCAGCCCCGAGTAAAGGCAGGCCTGCGCACTCAGCCGTTGCTCGTGCAAAATGCTTGCAATCCGCATTGGCGTATACAGGTGAAACCGCCTGCTGGTCAGCACCAGGGCCAGGGTATAGCCGCACAAAAGAATAAGCAGGATTCCGAGCGAGCGCCCGTGAATCAAGGTCCCGCGCAAAACGCCACGCGCGCCCGCAATGGGCGTTGTATGAAAACGGTAGACCGTGGCCAGTGCAACCGCTCCCAGAATCGTCAGTACATCCAGCACGATCCAAAAGCTGTCGCGGCCAAATACCGGGTGCCCGGGCTTTTCCGCCCTGGCGTTGGGACCATTCGCGCTTGCCGACACAGAAGATGAAACTCTCTGCCAGAAATCAGATGTCGCCATAGGATTTCCGCTGACCTCCAAGGTTCAATTCATCGAGCAATGTACAATTCACGGCCCTACTCAGAGACCTGGAGGAAAAAGTTGACGTAACATGCTTTGGATTCAATCTGTTCTGAACGATGGAACCCTTGCCGAAACAAAATGCTGCGGTTTGAAAAAACGCTTCGTCCACGACCAGGAGGGTCACCCCTGCCCTGATCGAACTTGAGAGGATTCGCGGCCTGGGGAACGCGTGCATCGAGCCGAATTTTGACCCGCTTGTGCAAAACGCGAAAGTGAGATGAAAACCGAAAGCAGCCAATGACAATTTCAACTTAAACGCCGGGAAACACTGCCCGCAAGCGCATTTCGAGACTTGTGCCAATCAAGTAACGCATCCAAACTGGTGCAATAGCAACATCATAGACCGGATACCAAGTATTGCATGTAAAAAACGGCGCCAACGTGAAGGCTGTCACATTACTAATTTGCGGCTGAGATGACTCAAAGGTTAATACGTTATGCCGAAGGTAATACGTAGGCGTCCAGGGCCAGAAATTGGCGGATATTCGGCTCATCGGACGCAAGAAACCCCGATAAAGGTCCGTAGAATGCCGCTCTTCCCTGGTCCAGGAAAAGCACCTGGTCGGCGAGCTTCTCGGCGAAGCGCATATCGTGCGTGACCACAATGCTCGTAAAGCCGAGTTGCCGCTTGAGACGTTGAATCAGATCCCCCAGGCGCCGGGCGATGATCGGATCCACCATGGTCGTTGGTTCGTCGTAAAGCACCACCTCAGGCTGCGCGGCAAGTGCGCGCGCCATGGCCACTGCGCGTTTGCGGCCCGTGGAAAGGCTGCCGGGATAGGCGTCGGCAACATCTTCGGCGCCCACCATGCGGATGAGACGCTCCACAATCTCGGTAATCTGGTCTTCGGCCAGCCCGCCGCGCTCGCGCAACGGGAAAGCGACATTCTCCCGCACGCTCATGGAGTCGAATAGCGCCCCATTTTGGAAAACCATGGTCACGCGCTTGCGAATCGCCCGCATGCCCTCTTCGTCGAGCCCATTGATCTCTTCCCCGCCCACGGAGATGGCGCCGACCTGCGGCTGCAGAAAACCCATCAGGATGCGCAAGGCGACCGATTTGCCCACTCCGCTGCGGCCCAGAATGCACAGCGTCTGACCCCGCTGAACCGTAAAACTCACGTCGTTCAGAATTTTGCGATCGCCGAACCAGATAGAAACATGCTTGAACGAAATCAGCGGCTCGTCAGTTGCCGGCGACGTGCCGGAATCTTGTGCCTGGTCATCGTTGCCGGGTGGAAGACCGGAGGGGGTTTCACCCAGCAGCCCAGCGAGCTCGGGAATCAACGTGCCGCTCAAATCCGGTTCGAGAGGTTGGTCGGGCGTCGCCATTCTTTCCAGCTTACCCGACCACCAGCTCCCGCGCATTCCCGCGTTTTTTTCTCTGGCCCCGTAGGGGCCCATGGAAACTAGCCCAAGAAAATCTCTGGCCCCGTAGGGGCCGAAGGAAACTAGCCCAGGATAAGTTCGCGCCAGCGGACGCAATCCTGGGAACCGGGCAAGAATTCCCTTAGCCCCGTAGGGGCGTCCGAACCATTCCCTCCGATGCGTGCTCATTCATCACGAAGGAACGAGGCCGACTAACGCCCCGCTTCTTCCAGGAACTCAATCAACGACTCGATCCCCAGCGCAAAATTCTGCAGATTGAATTTTTCGTTGGGGGCATGCAAATTATCGTCGGGCAGCCCAAAACCCATCATCACGCTGGGCAGTCCCAGGTTCCGCGCGAAGTCGCCCACAATGGGGATGGAGCCTCCCGAGCGAATGAAGACCGTGTCCTTGCCCCACACCTTGTGGAGTGCGCGCGTGGCGGCCTGAATATAAGGGTTATCGACGGGAATCAGGCACGGATCGCCGGAGTGAATCAATCGAACCTCGACATCGACACCCGGCGGCACAAGCTTCTCGACATACTCTTTGTAGAGCGCGAAGCTCTTGGCCGGCGTCATGTCGGGAACCAGGCGCATTGAAACTTTGGCTGTCGCTTTGGCCGGAATCACCGTCTTCGCCCCGGCTCCAGTGAATCCACCCGGAATTCCATGGACATCGAGCGTAGGCCGCGCCCAGGTGCGCTCCAGCACGCTGTAGCCGCTTTCGCCGACCAGTTCACGCGATCCCACTTCGGTCTGCCGATAATGTTCTTCGTCGAAGGGCAGGCTNNTTCCAGGCTGCTAACTCCTCTGCGCTGGGCGGAACGACGTCATCGTAAAACCCCGGAATGAGGATGCGGCCTTCCTTGTCCTTGAGATTCGCGAGAATCTGCGCCAGGGCCACAAACGGATTGGGCGCCGCCCCCCCATACATGCCGGAGTGCAGATCGG
>PLTV01000180.1 GCA_003164635.1 Acidobacteriaceae bacterium | reverse complement strand
GTCACCCCCGATCCGGCCTGCGGAAGTCAAACTGCCTTCTGAACAAGCCCCGCCCAAAGAAGAAAGGGTACGGGCTTTCGCCCGTACCCAAATGAGTTCACGCCCATGTTCACTTGCAGTACCAGGGCAGCTCTTCAGGGCTTGCCCCGTACTCCCAAGACCGTCCGTCCCCAGACGGCCTTAAGCTTCTAAACGAAAATGCGTATCAATCTGCGCAATCTTGCGGCGCGCGCGCACAGCCAAATCCCCTGTGGGGAATTGCACGACTGCCGCTTGATACGATGCCCGCGCTTTCTCGCGCTCACCGAGCGTTGCCCACATGTCTCCGATGGGAAGTTGCATCGCGGCCAGGTTGAACCTTCCGCCGCCGGAAGCGCTCGTCACTGCTTCCTGCATGCGCGACTCCGCCGCTTGCCGCGATCCGTTCGACGCGAGCGCCCATGCATGGAATGCAAGCATCTGCGACCGGGTGGAGCGAAGTTCGATCGATTGCGGGTGAGCCGGATATCCGGCCAACACTGCTTCCACGAGTTCGCGAGCCCGCTCCGAATTATCCTTGCGAGTCAACAAGAGCTCGGCAAGTCCGAAATGGAAGTTTCCATTTGCCTGTGGAGTTTGAATAGCCGCCTCGAAAAGCTCCTCCGCCTTGGCGTCTTCGCCTTCGATGGAAAGAACCATCGCATAGAGGAACAGCTCGGGGCTTGTGAGCCGCGGCGAATCTTGGCGGTCAAACGCCAACGGCCGAAGATAGGTCCGCGCTTCGCTGTAACGACCGGCCAAAGCCAGAATCCACCCTTCCATCGAAGGGTTGTGACCCACTGCCCAGAAAAGCATCCGGTTGGCTTGCAATGCCAGGCCGTAATGGCCACGGCGCACCAGCCAGAGAGGCAACAGGCCGACGACTGCCGAAGCCGGAATCATCAGCATGGAAAGCGCGAGAGCCGTGCGAAGTCCCCAGGCAAGCGGGCTCCGCTGACCCATTGCGCTGGACTCCTCAAGGAGAGCGGTAAGCACGAGCCCAATGATCGGGGGGGCGATCACGAGAGGTGCGAGCTTCCGCCAGTTTCCTTGAGGAGCCTTGCTGCGCAACACGTTAAAGAAAATGTCTACCAGGACCAGCCACAGAGCGGCGCCGATGGCGAGAAATGAAGCACGCGCTGGAGCAGCGGGAATATTTGCCGAGAGAAGTCCAACGACACAAAGCATGGTTGTGCCGCCGAGAAAGGTAACAACAATCGATTTAAGCTGGGTCGGAGCTGTCCAGTAGGTCCGGGCCGAAGCCACCTTGCTTGTCGACTTGGCGCGGCTCACTGTCGACCAAAGAAGCATGCTGGCCCATGCCAGGCAGCAAAGACTGATCAATGTGCCCAGGCAAAAAGGAGTGAACTGCCAAAGTCGCTCACCGATGGACTGCGTGCTCGGAAACGAGCGCTCGCTGGCCCAGTTCATGCTCCAGGCCCAAGACAGAGCAATGCCCGAACCCGCCATCAAGAGGCGAAATGCTTTGTGTTCCTGCAACCAGATGCGAAAATTCTTACGTCCGCCTTCGACACTGACCCCAATAGCGATTGCCATTGAATCCCCCCCAGGCCTTGAATGTAAGGGACAGTAACTAAACTTGCTCTCCTCCTTTCGCTGCTCACCGGTTCACATTGGGGTTAGGCCGCATTCCCCGAAAGTTGTATGTTGCCCTAAAAACGCATCCTCACTCCCACTTGAATTTGCCTTTCGCGGTAGAAATTCAGCGCATTCACGTTTAATGGCGCCCCAAAGGCGGTTGTATTGGCCTTCAGGCCCGTCAGGAAGTTCAAAGTCGGGGGTGTACCGTCCATGCTTCCGGGCTCCAGGTAATACCCCGTCGTTTCCACCTCGGTTACGTTTTGATGATTGAACAGGTTGAAGCTTTCCACCAGCAGCTCCAGCCGCCGCATCGCTCCCAGGTCGATCGATTTGCCGACCCGCAGATCGGCCTTCCACGTCGGCGGAAATCGATAGGTGTTCCGCCCTACGCCCACCACCCGGTTGTCCCCGCCCGATCCGTTCATTCCCGGTCCCAAACCGACGATCGCGGCCCCCGTCAGTTGGTCGAACTCCTCTGCCAGTGAGCCAGAAGTCCGCATGGTGAAGGGCAGCCCGCTGCGATAGTGCCCGATACCCGAAACTTTCCAGCCGTTCGCAAGCCTTCCCAATCCCCCGCTGACCTTCCATGGTGTTTCGATCAGAGCCATCGCATTTGCCGCGTGGCGCACGTCCAGATCGCTGGTCCCGTATTCGTGGCTGAAATCCTCCGGATCGAACACATCGCTGCCCGCGACGGTCGTGGTCGCATTCGGATTCCAGTCCATGGCATGGGCATAGGTGTATTGAGCGCGCAGACTTAATCCACGCCGCGTATCGCGCACAATCTTGAAAACTGCTGCCTCGTATGTCGAGTTTGCCCGACTCATGATCTCCGAAATTTGCTGGTAATTCGGATTCGCGCGTCCCGCAAACCCGGTCGCCGTGCTTGGCGATGGCCACGAAGCGTAGAACGGGACCGTGATCTGTGGCGTCTTGATCGGTCCGGCGCCTTTTCCGTCCACCACGGCATAGGTGATCGTCCCCGGGTTCACTGCCTTATCCAGATTGGTATCGATCGACACCGGAAGCCGCCGGCCAAGACTCAGGATGCCGCTCGTGGTCACCCGCAAGTGCCCAGGGAGCGACTCTTCCAGCGCCGCCACGGCCTGGTGTATCTCCGGCGTGCGGAATTCCGGCGCGAACTCGACTGCGCCAGGTTTCACCACGCTCCCCGGCATCCCGCTCAGCACCTGCGGAAAAACGGGCGCACCCCCGCCCTGCAAATTGTCAGTCGGACGCAGAAAAATGCTCATATCGCCCGCGGCGCTGCCCGTCTGCGTGAGAGCGGTTTCAATTGTCCCGTTCTCTGTCCGCCCGAAGAACATCCCGTACCCCAGGCGCAGCACTGGCACATGAGTCTCCACGCTGCCCACTGCTACGCTCACCCGCGGTCCCCAGTCGTTCCCCAACCTAGGCAACTGCGTGGTGAGTGGGAGAGCCGCATTGTTCAACGCTGCAATCGGCGGCGGAAGCTGTTCTCGCTCCCAACGAAGACCGCCTGAAACCACAACAAACTTCCGCGGTTGCCATTGAATGGTTGAAAACGCAGCCCAGTCGTTGGTGCTTAGCCTCCAGTTCGTCGGCCCCAGCATCTGCGAATAATACGAGTAGCACGGCAGATACCCCAGCCCATGCAGCCCACCCTCCGTGTCCCGCCAGGCCTTCCCGGTCGCATCGCAATTGTGCTGGTTGTCGGGGCTCAGTTCTCCTGAAACCCCAAACGCCGAGAACGCCAGGGCATCTGAAGCAAAATTCTCAACGTTCGCGTAGGAATACGTCCCCGTCTGGTTGCGTAGCAAACTTGTCGCGTCCTCATTGTGTTCCAGTTGAAATCCGCCGCGCACCAGCAAGCTTCCCCGCACCCAGTCCACACCTTCCCGCGCCTGGTACGCGTGCTCGTCTGGAGAACTCCCCATTCCGAACCGCGACGGATTTCCAATGGTGAATCCGTAACGCGAGTCCACCCCGATCTGCGGCAGTTGCCCCCATACGTTCGGCGGCAGGAACGTCTGCTCATACGCTGAAGGTGACTCGGCATGCGTGCCCAGAATGTTTCTCCCCACCGCGCCATCCGATATAAACAACAGGTTCGGCGTCAGGAATGCTTCCCACCGCGCAAGGAGCATCGCCTCGCTCGCCCGGCTCGATCCAAAGCTGTCCTTTCCGTAAGGCTCCGAGACCCGCGTGAGCCCGCCGCCGGGTGCATCCCAATGACCGCCGGTTCCCTCCAAAGTCGCGCGATGCCGCTCTGCTGCTTCCCAATCCAACCGCCCAAAACCCACCCACTGCGTTTCACTCCGCGGAGCCGGCCCCAGCAGCCCGGCCAGCGTCGTCAGCATATTCGAGTACGCCGACAATCCCTCCGCGACAGGATTTGCGCCACTCAATCCCAGGCGCGCGCTCAACACCTGCATCTGGTCATTGCTCGGCTGCGCAAAAAACCCCTCCGTTATCGGAACGCATGGAATCGACGGGCAATTGTTCGGCGTCTCCAATAAATAGGGGTGCTTCACCGTCGCCAGGCCGGGGTCGTTGCGGTGGTAACTATCAAATGCGCCAAACCAGAACAGCTTGTCCCGCCGGATCTGGCTTCCAAGACCCAGCCCCCATACCATTTCGTGGTCCGGCGGCGTGTACCGCTCAGGCGCGCCGTTCGGCCCATTCCCGAACACCGGAACCGTCGTCTGTGTCGCGGGCGCCGTCTGCGTAATCCATTGCGTGAACGGGTTTTGCGCTCCCCAGGTGTTCTGCCGATCGAATGCGAAGCCTTGCCCATGCAGGCCGTTCCTTCCCCTCTCTGTCTCGATGTCAAGCCGCCCGCCCCCGCTACGATCCGCATCTGCTTCCGCATTCCCGGCCGCCGTACGCACCTCGCGGATCGCCGCCTCGGCCACCGGCGATCCGCGCCCACCTGACCACGCCAGACCGAGTGCGCCTTGATCTCTCCCTCCCTGTCCGTTCGATCCCGGACGCTGCTCATCCTCTTCAGACTTGCCCGCCCCCCCGAACGCCATGCGCATGTCCATTGCATCCAGGCTTGTCTCGGCCGCCTGCAGTCCCCCGCCTGCGGTTGCCCCGCCCTGCGCTTCGCTCCCTGCCGACGCAACTTCGGGCAAAAAGCCCTGCCACCGCCTTCCCGCCGCCGGCAACCCCTGCAACTCCGCCGCGCTCACGGTCGTCGCCACCGCAGGTGTCGCCGGGTCGACCCGCACAAACTTCTTTGCACCCTCGCTCGGCGCAGCATTTTCTGGTGTTGCGCCAAATGAACCCGCACCCGGCACCGGTCGCCCTTCCAAAACGACCCGCACGAGCGGAGTTCCCTCCAGCGTGGCCATCACCACCGCGGAATCTACCTCGGGCATCGGCCCAACCGTCCGCCACGTTGACCTTTCAGGAATAGCCAGCTCGCGCACACCCTCCACCGGCAGCGCCGTGTCCACCGCAGCCTTCGCCGGCTCCGGAATCTCCCTTCCCGCAGCCGCCTTCAAAGGAACCGCCGTCGGCGGGCCAGCCGCAGGCATCCCTTCAACCACACCCGCAACCACCGCATGAGCCGCCGGCATCCCAACCGATGCCGCGACCATCGGCCGCATCGCCGGCGCCACAGCCGCCCCCGCATCAAGCGCCATCGCCGCCCGCACCTTGGTCGGCTTATCCCCAAACACAAGCACGTCCTCCAGCCGCCCGTGCCCCAGGCGCTCGCTCGTTGCCTCCAGCGTGTACGTCCCCTCAACCAGCCCACTCACGCGAAAGCTTCCATTCCCCCCTGTGATTCCGCGCGCCTCCTCTCCAGTGGCCTGGTTGCGCACCACCAGCGTCGCCCCGCCCAGCGGAACCGACTGCAAATCCGTCAATATTCCCGTCAGAGTGCCGCGCGCATCATTCCTCGTCGCCTGCCCGGCCGCACGCCCAACACCCACAGCCAGCAAAGCCGCCAGCGCCAGCACCGTCCAAACTCGTTTCGCCTCTGCCATCGAGTTTCCCGCTCGCGGCAGATCCGGTGATCAAGCGCATCAATGGCATTCCGCCAGCCCGCTCTCCTGCCAGGCCGGCGCGGAGCCATCGCGTCCCGGCAACTTCGCTCCGGCACACAGGCTCCAAATGCCCAATAAGGAATGTTGCAACCGATTGTAGGCCCGAAACGGTAAACTGGAAAGACGCCATGACGAATGCACGCTCAACCGTGACCCCGAGCACAATTCATCCCGACTCCCTCAGTCCCTAGCCCTGAACCTTACCTCTGACCTCTGACAAATGTTCATCGATGAAGCCAAAATTCGCGTAAAAGCCG
>PLTV01000390.1:14123-14507 GCA_003164635.1 Acidobacteriaceae bacterium | reverse complement strand
ACAACGACGAACAGGTTTTGCTGGTGGAGCGCGTATAGCAAGCAAGGCAGCTTCCAGCCGAAAGCTGAGAGCTAAGAGCTAGAAGCTGAGAATTCATGAACCCGACCGCAGCACCCACGCGCCGCCCGATTCATCCGCCGCCAGCACCCGAATCGCCGTTTCCATATCATCCTGGCTCGCTTCTTTCCGCTTCTGATCTGAGCCTGGAGCAGATCGGCCACATTCTCACACGCGCCAGCGTGCTCGAGACGCAGGACCCGCTCACGCGCGATCGGCTCTTCGCCAAGCGCCGTGTGGCTCTTCTCTTTTACGAGTCCTCCACGCGCACGCGCACAAGCTTTGAACTGGCAGCCAAGGCTTTGGGCGCCGACACCACGCTGGTTT
>PLTV01000390.1:0-14107 GCA_003164635.1 Acidobacteriaceae bacterium | reverse complement strand
CATCCCACCCAGGCGCTGCTCGATCTGCGCACCATCCTCACGCATTTGCGGCCTGGCGTTGCGAATGTGACCGGCGAAACCCTCGCCGGCGTTACCGTCACGATTGTCGGCGACATTCTTCATAGCCGCGTCGCACGCTCCAACATGCTTTTGCTGCCTCGGCTCGGTGCGCACGTCTTGCTCTGCGGCCCCAGAGAGCTGTTGCCCGAGCTCGCCACGCAGTCGGGCCCCGGCATCGCTATCGAACGCAACTTCGAGGCGGCCTTGCGCCAGTCGGAAGCAGTGATGATGCTGCGCATTCAGGCCGAGCGCCTTGCCGGTTTGCAATTGGAACTGGAGGAGTACAAAGCGAACTACCAGCTCACCGGACAACGCCTGGCGAGTCAGGCACCCACGGCCATTGTCCTCCACCCAGGGCCCATCATTCGCGGGCTCGAAGTCACGGCCGGCGTCGCCGACGGTCCGCAGTCCGCCATTCTGGAACAAGTGCGCAACGGGGTTGCCATTCGCATGGCTGTGGTAGAGCGAGCGTTGACCGCATCGACCCAGACGGGAGGCCACGCATGACAGCACTTGTGATTCGCGGCGGTCACCTGATTGACCCGGCCGCAGGCGTGGATGGGCCTAAAGATATTTTCCTGAAAGACGGCCGCGTGGCCGAGATTGCCGCTCCCGGCAAGCTCAAGCAAGCCAATGGCGCCGGTCCCGAAGTCCAGGTGCTCGACGCAACGGGGCTAACAATCGCGCCCGGCCTGGTGGACATTCATGTGCATCTCCGCGAGCCCGGCCAGGGTTACAAGGAGACCATCGCAACCGGCACGGCCGCTGCTGCTGCAGGTGGATTTACCGCGGTTGCGGCGATGCCCAACACGAAGCCTGTAAACGACTCGCCGGAAATTACGCGTTGGATGCAGGCGCCCGAGCGCGGTGCATCGGTGCGCGTCTTCCCCATCGGGGCCGCAACACGCGGCTCCAAGGGCGAGGCCATCAATGATTTCGCGGCCCTCAAATCCGCGGGCTGTGTGGCCGTTACGGATGACGGGTATCCCATTCTCAAAGACAACATCATGCGCGAAACGCTCTCTGCCGCATCGCGCGTTGGCTTGAGCGTGATTCAGCACGCCGAAGACACCCGCCTCACCCAGGGCGCCAGCATGAACGCTGGTGCAATCGCATTCAAGCTCGGATTGCGGGGCATGCCGCGCGAGGCAGAATCCGGGATGGTTGAGCGCGACATTCGCCTGGTGACCGAACTGCGCGATCCGCGTGTCCACCTGCACGTGGCCCACACATCCACCGCGGCAGCGCTTGCCGCTGTCCGCCAGGCTCGCCGCAGCGGATTGCGCGTCACCTGCGAAGTCGCTCCGCACCACTTCCTTCTTACTGAGGAGTACGTCGGCCAATACAACACCAACGCCAAAATGAATCCGCCTTTGCGCGCGGCCGTCGATCGCGACGCAATGATCGAGGCCATCCTCGACGGTGTTGTCGACGCCATTGCCACCGACCACGCGCCCCACGCCATTCACGAAAAGGAAGTCGAGTTCGAGCATGCGCCCAACGGCATTACAGGTCTTGAGACGGCGCTGGGCCTGAGCCTGCGCTGGCTGCATAAAGAGTGGAAGATGCCCCTTGGCCGCGTCCTGAGTTTGCTCAGCGCCCAGCCCGCCGCCTTGCTCGGTCTTAAAGGCCGCGGCACTCTCACCGTCGGCAGCTTCGCCGATGTTGTTGTCTTCGATCCCAAAACCGAATGGATCTTCCGCGCGCGCGATACGCGCTCCAAGTCGCGAAACACGCCGTTCGACGGCTGGACCATGCAGGGCAAGGTCAAGTGGACCATCAGCGAAGGCCGCATTGCCTTCGAAGACGCATAATCAAACGCCGCTCTCCCACCGGCATCCATAAAAATCCGTTGCTCCGCAGCGTTGCGGGCCCTATCCTTGCCCTGCAGCCCCTGTTCGCCGTGGACTGCACAGGATTCCCCGCGCTGGAGCGCAATCGATGGATAAACGTGAGTTTTTGAAGGCTTCCGGAGTGCTTGCCGCCGGAAGCATGTTGTCGCATGTGCTGCCTGGGCAAGAGCCGGCGGGGCCGCGCGAAAACTGGGCCGGCAACATCACGTACAGCACCGATCGCCTGCTGACGCCCGGCTCGCTGGAAGAGGTGCAGCAGGCCGTGAAAACCACCGCGAAAATGCGCGCTCTCGGATCGCGGCACTCGTTCAACACAATCGCCGACAGCCGCTCCGCGCAGATTTCGCTCAAGCGTCTCGACCAGATGACCATCGACGACAAGGCAAAAACCGTTACCGTGGGCGCCGGCGTTCCCTACGGCAAGCTTGCTCCGTTTATTGATGCCCGCGGCTACTCGCTACAAAACCTGGCCTCGCTTCCGCATATTTCCGTAGCCGGCGCAATTGCCACTGCGACGCACGGCTCAGGACTCACGAATCGCAACCTGGCTTCGGCCGTAGCTGCCTTGGAATTCGTCACCGCAAACGGGGAGGTGGCCACTCTATCGCGCGCGAAAGATGGTGAGCGTTTCCTCGCGGCGGTGGTCGGCCTTGGCGCTTACGGTGTTGTCACCCGTGTCACGCTCGACCTGCTGCCTTCGTACCAGATGGCTCAGTCCGTGTACGAACACCTCTCCTTCGACAATCTTAAAGATCATTTCGAGGCGATCTACGGCAGCGGCTACAGCGTCAGCCTGTTTACCCTCTGGCAAAACCACGAGGCAACACAGCTCTGGATCAAGCGCCGTATTCTACCCGGCGCCAAAAACGAATGGCCGCCCGAGTTTTACGGAGCCAAACTCGCCACGCGCAAGGTGCATCCCGTTGCCGGGCACGACGCCGAACCCTGCACCGAACAGCAGGGCGTTCCCGGTCCATGGTATGAGCGCCTGCCCCACTTCCGCATGAACTTCACGCCCTCGAGCGGCCGCGAACTGCAGACCGAGTACTTGATTCCACGTGAGCACGCGTATGAGGCCATCCTCGCCGTGGAGAAGCTGCGCGACCAGATCACGCCTCATCTTTTTATCACCGAGCTGCGCACCATCGCTGCCGACGACTTCTGGATGAGTACTGCTTACCGGCGCGACTCACTCGCAATCCACTTCACCTGGAAGCCCGAGTGGCCCGAGGTAGGCAAAATTCTGCCGCAGATCGAAAAGCAGCTTGAGCCGTTTGAACCTCGCCCCCACTGGGCCAAGCTCTTCACACTGCCGCCCGCAACACTTCAATCCCGATACAGGAAGCTCGATGAATTCAAAGCCTTCCTCAAGACTTGCGATCCTGACGGCAAGTTCCGCAACGAGTTCCTGGCCGCAAACCTGTATTCAAGCTGAGAGCCGCCGGTCAACGCGGCCGATCGTAATATCCCGAACGGATCACCATGCTCGCGACCCGCTCCGGCATTTTCAACTCAATGCGATGAAATGCGCCGTCGTGTTGTAATGCTGGCGGGTTGTAAATCAGCCTGTACTCATTACGCAGGTCGGCCTCAATCTGGAGCAAATCGCTGACGACTTCAGCTTCGGAATCTGCGCTGGCAAAGGCACGGCCTCCGGTCTGCGCAGCAAGATCCGACAAGACCTTTGGGCCGCTCGACCACAAGCTGGGATTCGGTTCCGCGCGAAATGTATAGATGGCGGTGTTGGACTTCTGGCAGACGTTCACCACCTCGGCGAGTGACATGTAGCTGTGATTGTCCTCTCCGTCGGAGAAAAGCAAGATCACGTTCCCGCTCCTCGCATGATCAACCTGACCAATGACGGTGAAACAGGCACGGAAGAGTGTGTCGAACAACGCCGTCCCGCCCAGCGGATTATCGCGCCCGGTTACAGCCTGGCCGATCGACCGCGTCAAAGCTGAGGTGTCGCTTGTCCACGTCTGCGCAATGTTCGAAATGTACCCGAACTCCATCACAAATGCCTGATCGTTCCTTTGCCGCAGCACGCGTTGCGCGAATTCGATAGATACAGCACGGTCGACGCCGAGATGTGCCGCCATCGACGCGCTTGTATCGAGAAGGATTCCGGCTCGGATGGGGAGATTCTGCAAGGGAGAAAATGCAACGATGCGGCGCGGCGGCGAGCCATTGTCCAGCAGGCTCAACTCATCGAGCTTTAAGTCGTTGACGGCCAGACCATCCGCGCCGGATGCATGGAACCTCAGGCTCACTTCGTCGACCGACAGCTTGAACGGCGGCAATTGCTCCGTCGATCCGGCGCTTGTCTGTCCATGCGCCCAGCGCGCGGCGCAGAACGCCACAAGTATCGCCGCGCACACTGCAGTCATCGCCAGGCGCATCGCCATCGCTTTCTGAAATTATGCAATGCGATTTAGACGCAGCTCAAGCGGAGTAGCAACCCGGCTTCATCTTGAGCAACAGCCGGCTTAGGGAATCGGCTCCGCAACAAGATCTTGCGGCGAGCTCACATCGTAGGGCGATCCAGGCGCTTCGCCGGCCTTCTCGGTCGTAACGGTGAAGGCAAACAACTTGCCGCTTGCCGTGCTGATCGCGTAAAGGTGGTTCGACTTGTCCCAGAAACACGCAACAATCGCGTCTTTTGTAAGCAAACCGGTTTCCCGCGTGATCGCCTTTTCCCCGTTGAAATGGAAGACCTGCAATCCGCTTGACCCGGCAACCGCCAGCAGCTCGCCTGACGGTGACATCTTCAGATCGTTCACGAGCCCCGCTTCAGTCTCCGGCATTTTCCCTGCCGTGTTCGTTGTGCTCAAGTTCCCCGCGTCGTCCGCGGTATAACTGGCAAGCTGCGCAGGACGATCGGGAAGGAACGTATTTTGATTCACCGGCTGCATTGTCATGGCCACGTGGTTCGAACCATCCGTCGCCGTCAGAGCAGGGCAATAAAAGTAGCCATTCGGCGGCGTCGGAGGCGCACCGTTGATGTTGATCGCACGCAGATCGCCGTTGCTACTCCGCTTGAATCCGTAGATCCCCCAATACATGTCCCGGATGCACGACGCCGTGTACGCGTATACATCGTTGCCAATGAAACTCGCCGGAAGCTGCAGCCACGCATTCGCGCCGCTATCGCCAACCGTTTCCACGTTTCCATTCGATGCGGCCACGTTGAAGCTCTCATAGGTGTTGTTCGCGCATCCGCTGCCGTTGGTCTCCATGTCGTAGAGCGATCGTCCGCTTCGGTCAAAAAACAGCGCGCCCAGCGTGTTGCAGTCGTCGGACTTGGCTGCGTTCTTCGATGCTTCGTAATGCAGAGCCCCGTCCGATTCAATCTTGTACGAATCGATGTCGAATCCATTCGCATTCACGGCCACGAGATACTTTGCATTTGCCGCCAGGCTCATCACATTTTCCGGGAATGGCGAGCCCGCGATGGGGGTGAGTTTTCCGTTCGTCGCGGCGGAATAGGCCACAATTTCGTTCGCGCTTCCACCTTTCGGTGTGCTCGCGATATAGACAAGGGCAACAGGTGCTGCCTCAGCATTTGAAGAGATCGCTTGCCGGTTGGGATTGGCAGCGATTTGAGCGTTTGCTCCCAACGATATTGCGGAAATCAAGCACACGAGTACAAGGCGATGGTTTTTCATCAGGCAACTCCAGACTTCAGGCAAGATCACTCAACCAGTGGAAGGTTCAAGCGAACTTAGCGAGGCGCCGGACCGCATGGTCAGGCAAACACTCTGATGCTTTCAAGGAGAGAAAGGTAGCGTGCTCGATTCCTCAATTCAGGAAAGAATGGAGCGGAACGGCGCAGAGCTGCGTCGTTTTTACCCTTTGCGGCGATAGAGAATCTGAAAATCGTATCCAGCACTGGCCGGAAACAAGCTCGCCACATGCCGCAGCCGTTCCGCCAGGGCAGGCGCGGCCAGCAACGGGTAGTCGCGCTCGCGCAGATCGTGGTAATCGAAGTCCACCGCCAGCGAAAGCATGTAGACCGCCAGTGAGTCAGAGAAGGCCGACTCGTAAAAGCTGTTGCGCGATCGCTCATCCACAATTTTCTTGCTGTCGCGACTCTCCAGGCCGCGCTGATCCAAAGCCCGCCGCCGCGACTCCCACGCATCCTGGCTCGTTTCGCCGCGCACCTGCGCCTCGGCCTGCGACCACACCAGAGCTGAAAAACTCTCCGGCACACCCGCCGCGTCAACAAAGTTATGCGCAACGTTGATAAAAAACTCAAATGCCAGCCCGAAGCGGTCTTCTACCAAACGCGTAGAAAGGAAAACCGCTTCCGTCGTGCCGAACGTCACGTTGCGATGGCAAATAGCGCGATCGCCAAGCTCGACCGAGTACGACGGAGCCACCATCACATCACCGGTGTCGGCAATCGCGAGCGGCACAAAATAGTAGGTGCGGTTGGCCAGCGCGGCAGACAGTGTTACGGGCACCGCGCCCACCAGCCGCTCAAGGTCGGTGTCAGAGACGCGCGTCTCGCCCCACGCTGCGTAATGAACGCCGTTGGGGGCCTCGCCGACCGTCACCTGCGTTGCGACCTTTTCCGCGTGCCACAACTCGGCTTGTGCGCTCGTTGCCATCAACCTGTATTCTAGACGAGAAAAGGGAGTTGCTTACAGATGGCCGAATGGGTCGGAACGCGACGCGGCGGAAAAATCCTGGGTTTCCCACTGGAAGGGTTTGGACTTTTCACCAGTCTCCTGCTCGCGCTGGCATCTGCTTTCCTCACGTTCTTTGCCTCGACCACGGTCGCCATCTTCTCGCTGCTGGCATGGAATGTCTTCGGACATCATGCGATTAGCTACGCTGACAGTTACCGATACGTTGGGTTTCCCGCAGGTGTCCTCGTGCTGGTCGTTGCCCTCCCACTCTTCGGCGCAGTGTGGTTTCGCGCCAAAATGCTGAGGTAGCCAAATGCAACCTGTGCACTCCATCTCCCTGGATGCTCTTCAGGAGGGTCGGCCACGCAGCGGCGAGCAGGCGCGCGCATGGTGTGCGCGGCTTGAAGCAGGCGCAGTCCTTTACTTTCCCGAAACGCCTCTTCCGATTCCCGCGCAGGACCAGGATTTTCTGCTTGGCAGCTCGCAAACCGAAAGCACGCTGCACAAGAACATTGCCTATAAGCCGGCACAGGACAAGCTGAGCGGCATGGACGCGCAAGCCGACGACACTACCACGGAACGCCTGGCCACCTTCATGCGCTGGTACTCGTCCAGCGTCACCAGCTTTCTGTCCGGGTTTCTTGCCCCGTATCGGCAGGGATGGCTGCTTGACTACGCCAGCTTTCGCCCCATTGAGGAGGACGGACGCGATTTACCGAAGCATCGACGGAACGATCTGCTGCACACTGATGCTTTTCCCACGCGGCCCACACGCGGACGGCGGATTCTTCGTTTCTTTCACAACATCCACCCCACGCGCACACGGGACTGGATGGTGGGCGAGCCCTTTACGCAGATCCTGGGCCAATTCACTCCGGGCAAGCTGGCAATGCCGGTCTCGAATGGAACCTTAACGAGAGCTGCCAAGAGTCTCGCGTCCGCGACGGGGCTCGCGAAGATCGCGCCTCGATGGAAGCGCACGCCCTACGACCAGTTCATGCACGAGCTGCATAATGCGATGAAGGAAGACGAGCAGTTTCAGCGTGACTGCGTGCGGCACTCGTTCCAGTTCGCGCCGGGGTCAAGCTGGATGGTCTATACCGACACGGTTCCGCACGCGGTGCTCGCCGGCCAGTTCGCGCTGGAGCAGACGTTCCTTGTGGATCCCGCGGCAACCGTCAACCCGTCTACAGCGCCGGTTGCGGTGCTTGAGAAACTCGCGGGCGCACGGTTGGTGTAGAAAGACAAGAAAGCCGGCAGCGCACATCTGCGATGCCGGCTCTTTCTCAACACTGAAACGACTGTCTTCCTTCGGACTACGCCCCCGCAGGCTTCGGGTTCTCCTTGTCGTACTTGGCCACGTGAATCTTCCGCGCCAGGCCAACCTTCGAAAGAAGCCAGATTCCCCAAAAGTTCGGGTCAAATTCGTACCAGGCCAATCCGTGCCGTGCCGATACCGGGTGGGCATGATGATTGTTGTGCCATCCCTCGCCGCCGGTGAGGAGTGCCACCCACCAGCTGTTGCGTGAGTCGTCGCGAGTTTTGAAACGCCGACCACCCCAAAGGTGCGTCGCGGAATTCACCAGCCAGGTTGCGTGCAATCCGAGTGTCACGCGCAGAAACGCGCCCCACAAGAGCCAGCCAATCGCATTTACGGGCCCCCCGGTGAGCCATCCCACGGCAAACAGAACCACGCCGCTCGCCACCAGCGGAATCCAATGGAATTTGCTCAGCCACACATGGAAGCGGTCGCGGCCTAGATCGGGGGAATAGCGGTTCAGAAATTCGGCTTGTGCGTGAAGCGAGTTGCCAACCAGGATCCAACCCGTATGTGCCCACCACGCGCCCTCGCGCGGAGTGTGCGGATCGCCGTCCTGGTCGCTCAATTGATGATGCACGCGATGAGTCGAAACCCAGAACATGGGTCCGCCTTCCAGCGCCAGCGTGGCACACGTCGACATCACGTATTCAAGCCATTTGGGAACCTGGTAACCCCGATGCGTCAAAAGCCGGTGATAGCACATGCCGATGCCCACATTGATGGCGACAACGTACAGCACCACCATGACCGCGAACCGTTGCCAACTGAAGAAGAACAGGGCCGCAATCGCGCCAATATGAAAGGCGATCACCACGAATAGAGTCAACCAGTTGATGCCCTGGCTCACCGTCGCGGCGCGTCCCATGCGAATGTCAACTCGCTCGGTCGCAGCTTGCGGAATGACCGCGGCTGGCGTGAGCACTTCCTGCTCCGCAGGGATCGGGAGCGCTAGGCCTTCAGTTGTGACTGCGGGGGAAGTTGGAACGGGTAACACTGACGCCATTCGGTTAGACATCCTTCGCGAGCGGAAAGCTACCCGCTCTTAACTTCATTGTATAGGATGCGCGTTTTGCCAACTGAGGCTTTGCGCCCCGTCAACCAGCATTCAAGGTTATTCACTTCTGTCGCAGCCAAAATGTTGCCGCCAAGCCCTTTGAATCCATGGCGCGCTTACAGCGCTTCCAGAATCGGTGTGTCCGGAATCCCGCGCTCTAAAATACCCTTTTACTTAAAGAAAAGGGTGCCCTTTGCTCTGCTTCAAAAGGCTTCATGGATTGCGGAACCGCTCTAGTCGTTGCTTTCTACACCACCACCGGTGACGAATAGCTTTTCCGCCTGCCCGCGCAGCACGCGATAGAGGGCGAATTGCCGTTGTGTGGCACCGCGCAGCTCAAAGAGCAACTCACCCCGGTTATCGGCCAGGGCATCCACGGCGTCCACCAATCGCATGCGCGGTTTCTGGTCAAGATGCGCGCCGTCCGTTACGTTCTTCAAGAGGACAAGCGCATTTCCATACAAATCGGGCTGCGCCACCAGGGTCACAAACTTTTGCTGAGCTAAGGGCCCGTCGGTATGCGCGCTCAGCACGAGTGTCGCGCCCGATCCATACGCCAGCTCGAAGACGCGAAACTGCTCGTTGTCGAGCGGCACAGGCGCGGTCGGCGCTGGTTTCGCGGCTTTCCGTGTGGTCGTCGTTGCGGTTCGCTTCGCCGCAGGCTTGGCCGCCGGCGGGTTCAGGCCCAGTGCAGTTCGCGCAATGTCTTCCATCGCCGACTTCATCTTCGCCTCATCGTCCAGATTCGACCACGAGTAAAGCCACGGATGGGGCGGCCGGGTCCTGGCATCCGAGACTGCGACCACCTGCTGCACATCCGGCGGAAATCCCTTCAGGCTCGGAGCCACTTCGATCGCATCGCCTGTCGATTTGCCCCGCATCAGCCGAGGCCTGTCTGGATCGGATGCCGCAACCGTATCCTCATCGCTCGCAGTCGGAGCAGGCTCGCTCTTCTTCGATTTCTTCATCACCGGCCGATCGGGATCGCTGCTTGCCTGGGTGCTGTCACCGGAACTCGCGGAATCGCTCTTATGCAGCACCGGCCCGTTGCCGCTCCCACTCCCGGGCGCGGTTGTTGTCGAGCTGCCGGTGTCCGGGCTGTCCGCCTTCTTGCGCAGTACCGGCCGATCCGGATCGCCGGGCTCGCTCGGCGCGCCGGCGTCGCTGCTTCCGCTGCCGTTTTTGGCAGGTGCGTCCGCGGGGTGTTTGCGATGCAGAACCGGCTCATCGCTCTGCGCATCGTCTCCATCGTCCAGGTGGACATACGCCAGGTCTTTGGCTGTTGGCTTCGGCTTCGCCGAGGGCAAAGGCTTCCACGCTCCGAAGCCAACCCAGCCGCCGTCCTGCTGTCCCGCGTTCTTGATGTCGAAAAGTCCCACCGGCTTGCCGTCCTGCTCCAATTCGTATTCAACTTCGGGAATAAGTGCCATTGGCTCCGGTCGTGCCAGATAAACGCTTCCATCCTGCAATGCACCGCCGTCCAGCACTGCCACGGGCACCAGACGGCTCGCCTTAGGATTTCCCTCGTCTCCCGTGTATTCGAGAACCGCGACCGAACGCAGCTCTGGTGCTTCCTTCTTGCCCTCCGTTACCTTGCCCACGTATTGCGCAGATGCAGCGCAGCTTGCCGCCATCGCGAGGATCGCCACCCATCCCATCCGACACATCCGCAATTTCAATCGTCTGCGCAAAGCCATGAATAAACCGCCCACGGGAATTATCATACGGATGGTTGAGCTGCCCCATCCAGGGCAAGAGGAACTACGGAATGGAACTGAATCAGAAGGTCGCCGATTTTACGCTGCAAACCGACGAAGATAAGGCCGTAACCTTATCCGACTACAAAGGCAAGCCCGTCGTTCTCTTTTTTTATCCTAGAGCGGACACTCCTGGCTGCACCATTGAGGCCTGCGGGTTTCGCGACACCTTCAAGAAGCTGCAGACGGCCGGGGCTGTGGTGCTCGGCATTTCGCGGGACACGCCCAAGGCCCAGGCGAAGTTTCGCGCCAAGTACGACCTGCCCTACACACTCCTTGNNACGAGAAAGTCTGCAATCAGTTTGGCGTTATGAAGGAAAAGAACATGTACGGCAAGAAGGTCTGGGGTATTGAACGGACCACATTTGTGATCGGCCCCGATCAGACTTTGCTGCACATCTTCCCCAAAGTCACGCCCGAAGGCCACGCTGAACAGGTTCTGGCGCTCGTCAAGGAATGGAACAAGACTCACAAATGAAGAAGAAAGGCTCTGAACCAGGTCCTTCTTCGGTTTCATCGCAAACCGGCCGGGCGCCCCATCCATCCGCAGCCACATCGCGAATGGGTGGGAAAGCAAGCACTTCAAGCATCTACGGCCACCTGCTTCCCCGCTCCTTCTTCGAAGACAAGCCCGAGCTGGTAGCCCCGCGCCTTCTAGGCAAGCTTCTTGTCCACAGTACCGGCGGCCTGGTCCTCGCCGGTCGGATTGTCGAAGTCGAAGCCTATCTCGGCCCGCACGACGACACGCCCGACCCTGCTGCGCATTCCCACCGGGGCCCCACTCCGCGCAATGAGGTCCTCTTTGGCTCGGCAGGGCATGCTTACATCTACGCAATCTACGGTCGCTACTTCTGCGCTAACATCTCCTGCGAAACCGTGGGGCGGGCCGGGTCCATTCTCCTGCGTGCCCTCGAACCTCTCGGCGACCCCAGCGCTCTCCGCCAAATGGCCATCAATCGCGGCCTTGCGTCCAATGCGCCGCCCCGCTTGCTTACCTCCGGTCCCGGCCGGCTCTGCCAGGCACTCGGCCTCACCCGGCTTGGCCATAACGGTCTCGACCTGGTCAATCGGGCTTCTCCATTGCAAGTCCGCGACGACACAGCCGCCTTCCCTGAAGCGCTGGTGACCGTGCGCATCGGCATCACGCACGCCCCCGACTTGCCTTTGCGCTTCGCTTTGCCGGCACATCCCTACGTCTCAGGAGCCAGGGGCCTAACTGGCCAACGCATCTTAATCCGGTAGAATTCCGTCCATCGGTTAAGGCACTCCCCTCAGAAAGGAATTCCGCTCTTGAAATTTGCCTCCCGCTTCTTGCCCATCGCAACGATCCTGCTCGGCGCCGCCTTTGCTGTCTCCACATTCGCTCAGCAACCGCAAGGCCCACCTCCGGGGCCCGGCGGTCCGCCGCCCGGACAATTCGCGCTTCCCGAGCCCACCAATCTGAAGGTTCTGCCCAAGAACACGAACGGCCAGCAACTGCGCGACATTATGCAGAATTGGGCCGGCTCGCTCGGCGTTCACTGCAACACCTGTCACACGCAGGATACGAAGAATCTTGACCCGAACGGTCGTCCGCGCATGAACTTCGCTGACGACTCCAAGCCGGAAAAGAACACGGCGCGCCTCATGTACACCATGGTGCAGGGCATCAACAAGGACTACATCATGAAGCTCGAGAATGTTGAGCAGCCGGTGGCCTGCGGCACCTGTCACCGCGGCCACCTCGATCCCGAGCCGTTCGTGATCCCCAAGCGCGAGCATGGCGGTCCGCCGCCGGGGGCGCCGCCCGCGGGAGCTCCGGCTCCCCAAAACTAAATCAAACCCGTTCTGGGAGAACGGTCACACGAACCTCCTGCGAGCAGAAAGCAAGCATCTGCTCCACCGCAGGGGTTCACGGCTTCCACACAAACGTGGCTACCGCGCCCGCAGGCAGCGTGGTAGCCGCCGTCTTGCCCCTGAATCCAATTCGGAATCCCTGCGCCGCTTTTCCGGCATTGAGCGCATAGAGCACCACCGTGCCGTTCGGATTGCGAAACGCCACGTCTTTCAGCGTCGTTTCCGCGGGTTCATCGGACGCAATGCGCACCGCGCCCGCCTGCAGAAACTTGCTCGCCTGCCCCAGCACGAAGAAGTCCAGCTCCGGTTTCACCTGCGGCTTGTCGGGGTTTGAAATGTCGATCGTCACCAACCCGCGGCAGGTATCGCAACCGCCCACCACCGGCCCGTGATTCTGGTCCGTCGCCAGCGCCCAAAGCACATAACTGCGCGACCAGTTGCGCATCACGGCGATCAGCTCGGCCGCCTCATCCGCAAAGATGGTTCCTGTCTGCCAGGTCCCGCCGCTTGACTCCGTCACCCATTCATCCTTCTGAGGGAACTCCTCATGGATCTTCGTCATGACAGAGGGATCGCCGCCGTAGTGATGCCACGCCGTTCCGGCAGCGAGCGCGCCCGCTTTTTCATCACGAAGCACAGTTTCGGGATAGTCGGGCCGGTCCCAGTTGTGGTCGTAAGCCATCACTTTCGGCGTCAAGTCCGCCGCGGACAGCGCCGGGCCCAGCGCATTGCCGAAGAAAAGCGCTTGCTCTTCCGCCGTCATCTGCATGCCGCTATAGGTAGGCGGCGCATACAAGGGCTCGTTCTCCACGCTTATGGCCCAAATCGGCACGCCGGCCGCCTGGTAGCCCTGAACAGTCTTCACCAGGTAATTCGCAAATGCCGGAAAATCCTCCGGCCACAGGCTCGACTCCTCTTTCGTTTCCGGGTTCGATCCCAGCATCGACCCTGAAGTCTTCATCCATCCCGGCGGACTCCACGGCGTCAGCATCACGTGCATCCCCGGGTTGATTCCCAGAATTTGCCGCAGCTCCGGCAGAATGTATTCCGCGTCGTGCGCCAGGCTGAAATGCTCAAGCTTGGGATCGGTCGCTCCCTCGGGTGTTGTGCAGGCTTTGGCTGCCTGCTGACACAGGTCGTCGAACGAATAAAACGTCACCGCCAGATCAGACGAGCCCACCGGCTGCCGCAGGATACTCAGCCCAATCCCGCTCTTGCGGCTGAACAGCATCTTGAATGTCGCGTCCATCTGCGCCGGCTGCAGTTTCTTCGCAAACAGCCAGGCCGCCGAGTCGGTTAGAGACGCGCCAAACCCGTCAATCTCCTGAAAGCGCTTCCCGTCATCCACTGTCAGCACCGGCAGAATCGCCTCGGGCCCGTTCTTGGCGCTCAGGTGCAGCGTCGCCCGCTCCGAGAGAGTCTCCAGCAAATCAGGCGTGGTCTGGTAGACAGAGATGGTCTGCGCGCCGCATCCGGCCGCGGCCAGCGGAGAAACAAGAAGACAACACAAAAAGCGTGCGCAGCGCACCATGAATTCCTCCTTCACGCGGAAGAAGAATCCTAGTCCATCACACTGTGCAGCGAAAAGCTTCTAG
>PLTV01000160.1 GCA_003164635.1 Acidobacteriaceae bacterium | reverse complement strand
GAAGCTGCGCGGCTCGAGCTTGGGCACGTCGAGACCGCAATCGGGGCAGGCCATGCTGGAGGAGAATAACTGCTCATCAGCGCCTTGCGTGCCGGCAGAGACGAGTACCAGGCCATTGGCCAGTTGCAGGGCCTTGGCGACAGCTTGCTCGAGCCGCTTTTCGACGGAGGGTTTCGCGCCGGCGGGTTCCGGGCCAGTGATCTTTGCGGCGGGAATGCGAGGCGCAAGGGGGCCATTGGTCACGGCCGGGGCGGGGGCGGACGGTTTGAGGAGGATTCGATCGATGATGGCTTCGATGGTGTGGTTTTTGCGGCGATCAAGCAGGAGTGGGTCAGCGAGGTCGCGAATCTCGCCATCGACACGGGCACGAAAGCCTTGCTGGTCCAGTTGATCGAGCAGATCTTTGAACTCGCCTTTGCGGCCGCGGACGATGGGGGCCATGATGGTTACGCGCTCGCCTTTGCCGAGTTCGAGGATGCGCGCAACAATCTGCTCGGCTGTCTGGCGGGCGATTGGACGGCCGCAGTTGGGGCAATGCGGCGTACCCACCGAGGCATAGAGGAGCCGCAGGTAGTCGTAGATTTCAGTGATGGTACCGACCGTGGAACGAGGGCTGCGGCTGGTGGTCTTCTGCTCNNTCTGCTCGATGGAGATAGCCGGCGACAGGCCTTCAATCGAGTCCACATCGGGCCGCTCAATCTGATCGAGAAATTGTCGCGCGTAGGCGGAAAGGGTTTCGACGTAGCGACGCTGGCCTTCAGCGTAGATGGTGTCGAAGGCGAGAGAGCTCTTGCCTGAGCCGGAGAGGCCTGTAACGACCGTCAAGGTGTTCCGCGGAATGCGCACACTGATGTCGCGGAGGTTATGCTGGCGCGCGCCGCGCACGGAAATATGGGTGATCGGCATGATGGGTCTTCAGGACAAAATGGATTGAATTTGCCGCGCTTGAAAGGACTGATCGATCCGCTTCAGGAAACGGGAAAGTGTACCCATCACCATGATACAGATGGCCACCTCTCACCGAATTTGATGGCGCGCGGAGGCGCGGGATTCAGGGTACCGCGATGACGCGGGGAAAGAGGCGAATGAGGGCGGGCGAAAGGAGCTGACGCTTGCATTCCCGAACTGGCATTGGCAGCCAAAGTGAGACAATCCCCATGCGGGGTATCGGAACTGACAACAACGGGGGATTCGCGAACGGCGGGAGTTCTGCGAGAATTGTCAAAGCAACTTGGCCACGACCGGTTAAACAGCGGGAACAAAGGCCAAGGGGCAAAATCTCAAGTATCGCTTGAACGGTTTGCAGCGTGGATGGAGCCATGGCGGATCTCATGAATTTGGTTGCAGTATCGATTGGTTCGCTGGCGTTTGGAGTCCTGTCGGCGTACTGGATTCTGCGTGCGGCGTTTGCCTGCATGCGCCCACAGCCGAAGCGCGCAGTGAGCGTGGAAGTGCGCGAGGCAGAGGTCTAGTCAACGGAAGTGGGGTAGGCGCAGGGGCGTTTCATCCGCGGCATTACACCTTAACTTATTGATTTCCGAAGACAATTAGCGATTCCGTGAGCACAAGCCGACGGCTGAGCATCAAGCGAGCTAGTTTGGCGGTTGGCCGGGCTGCTGTTGCATCTGCTGCTGGCGCTGCTGCATCTCCTGCAGAATCTGCTGCGGAGAGCGCGGAGGAGCGCCCGGCTGGTAGCCGGGATGGATGAGCGGCGTCTCCTGCTGAACCGGCTGATCGTCCTGGGAGTCGTCGTCTTCCTGCGTGACGATCTGGGGTTGGTTGTTGTGCACAGCGGCTTGCTGGGTTGCAGCGCCCAGGCGCGCACTCAAAAGCAATTCGCGCGGCACACCCTGGCCCTGGTCGCCAATCATCAGCACGTTATAGCCGGAGCCCTGAAGCACTTGCGAGAGGACGTCGCGAGCGGGACCGGGACCATAGACGCCGAACACGCGCTGGTCGGCATTCGCGCCCTGGATCTCGATGCCCGTCGATGTGGAAATGTCTTTGAGAATCTGCGAGAGGCTGGAATTGGCGGCGTTGACGGAGAGGCCGTGGCTGTCCCAGACCACCGCCGCCTGCACGGGCTGGTCAAACGCGGGCCATTTGGGCGTTGGGGGAGCTGCCGGGGGAGCCTCGACCGGCGGAGCTTCGACGGCTTCTTTGTGGGCTGCCGCTGCGTGCTTGTGAATTGGCTTATGGGGAGAGGCGGTGAGGGGGGAGGGGGGTAATTTGACGGTGGGTTGAGCGAGGATTGGGCATCCTGAAAGGCATGAGGCAAAAAGGACGACTCCGAGGAACCGGAAGCGCCGGTGAGAGCTGCCCTTTGCTGGGGAAATGCCGTCAAACTCGGGGAAAGAATGAATGCGCATAACAGTCGGCTTTCCGGTCAGCGGCTGCGTCCGGAAAAGCCAATTCGGCTCTGCTGGACGCGGGCCAGGATGACCGCATCACTGTACTAGACTAGCAGTGGCCCGCAAACGCTCGCAAAACGTGTGCGAGGCCGGAGAGGTTATCAAATAGGATGCGCCTCCGCTTGAGGATGTCAACAGCGATCATGGCCGTAACGGTTCTTGGGTTTTGGCCAAGGCTGGGCCATGCGGCAAGCTGCACGACCCAGGGCGAGCTCCAGCCGCAGGATCGGAATGCGCTGACCGCAGCGGGAGGCAGGCTGGCGGGGGCTGTTCTGAACCAGGACTATGGTGCACTGCAGGGGGCGCTGCTTCCCTCAGAAGCTTCGGAGTGGCAGGGAATTCGGGATTCCGTCGAGCTGGGTGCGCCGGCAGTGAAGGGCGGGCAGATTCAATTGCGCAACGTGTACCTGCTGGATGCGAGCGGGGCAGCCGCCACGGCGACTACGCAGTTTTTTTGCTCCAACACCAGCGGATCGATGACCGTTACCATGACGATGCCGGCGTTGCCGCCGGGACGGTACGCGGTGATTCTGGCCGATGCCGTTGGCGCGCAACTGGCAGGACAGGTAGGGATCATTCTGGCGTGGGACCCGACGGGCGCAACGCCGTCATGGAAGTTGGCGGGGCTCTCGGTGCGGCAAGGGACCTTCGACGGGCACGACGGCATCTGGTATTGGACGCGGGCGCGAGAACTGGCCAGGGACAGTCAGCCATGGAGCGCATGGTTTAGCTACGACGCTGCACGTTATCTTCTGCTGCCGGTTGATTTTCTTTCGTCGCCCAATTTGGAGAAGCTGGTCCAGGAGCAGGGGCAGGTGCAGAATTCGCCGCAGAACGTCTTCCCTTACACGTTGCAGGAAGGCGACCGGACCTGGAAGATCGACGCGGTGCAACTGGATGGGAGCTTGCGCGAGCCGGATCTTGCGGTGCTCTACGAGTCGACCGGGGTGACTGATCCCGCGGCGGTGCGAACCGAGGCTGGCGCGGTGTTGAGCGCGTTACTGAAGGCTCAGCCGGGGTTGCGGCAAAACTTCCACGGGCTATGGGCGATAGCGATGAAGGACGGCAAGCGCTCGCCTGTGATCGAGCTGCCGATGGCGCAGATACCGTAAGGGCAGCTATCAGCTGTCAGCTTTTAGCTATCAGTGGTTAGCGATTGGTTATCAGAGATTAGAGTTGCATTCCGTGGGGCTGATACCGGGGGAGGGATAATGCCGATTTCCTACGCGTTGTTTCTGGGAATCCCGATCGGCGTTTTTTTCTACTTCATTGGCAAAGTGATCTTGCGAACCATGTTTGGACATTTTGAGTCGCAGGAACGCCGCAGTTCGCTGGTTTTCAGCGCGTTTGGTCTGCTTCTTGTGCCGACAATTTGGACGACCGGCGTCATTCAAGAGGAATTTCCGGACCGGGGGGGGAGTGGTAATCTCCTTCGGAGTGCTTCTGATCGAAGGGCTCATCATGGCGACACTCGTCAAACGCATCTACGCCGGGAGAGGCTCCTCCGATTCTATGAAAATCGAACGCTGAGGTCCTGAATCATGAAAGGAACAACCTTGCCGCAAGTAATAGATCTACGTTCGGATACTGTGACGAGACCTTCGGTCGAGATGCGGGCGGCAATGGCGGCGGCGGAGGTTGGGGACGACGTCTACGGCGAAGACCCTACCGTCAATCTTCTGGAACGGCGGGCGGCGGAGATTTTCGGGCGTGAGGCGGCGTTGTTTATGCCTACGGGGACGATGGGGAACCAGATCGGTATTCGGCTGCATACGCAGCCTGGGCAGGAAGTGATTGCTGAGTCGCGGGCACACATTCTTGATTGGGAGATGGCGACGACTGCCGTGTTTTCGGGGTGCCTGGTGCGGGCGGTCGAAGCAGACCGCGGAATTCTGACCTGGAAGCATATTGAGCCCAATATTTTTGCACGCGGTGCGTTTCGGGCTGCGACGGGCCTGATTGAAATTGAGAACACGGCAAACCTCGCCGGTGGTGGATGCACGCCGGTCCCTGTGCTTGAAGAAATTTGGACCGGCGCGAAGGATCGCAAGCTGCCGACGCACCTGGATGGAGCGCGCATTTTTAATGCCGCAGTGGCGTTGGGCGTGGATGTGAAGGCGCTGACGCACGGTTTCGACACGGTGATGTTCTGCCTGTCGAAGGGACTGGGCGCGCCGGTTGGGTCGATGCTTACGGGCTCAGCGGAACTGATGGATCAGGCCCGTCTTTTCCGCAAAGCGCTCGGCGGAGGAATGCGGCAGGCGGGTGTTTTGGCAGCGGCAGGCCTGATGGCGCTTGAGCAGGGGCCAAAGAGATTGCACGAGGACCATGCCAATGCGCGTCTGCTGGCAGAAGCGCTGGCTGCAATGGAGGGCGTCGAAATCAGTCTCGACGCGGTCGAGACGAACATTGTGATTTTCGGGCTGACGCCGGAGCGAAGCGCGTCGAAGCTGACCGCGCGGCTGAAAGAGCGCGGTGTTCTGATGAGCGCGGTCGGGCAGAATTCGGTGAGGCTGGTTACGCACCTGGATGTGGACCGGGCGGCGTGCGTGAAAGCGGCGGATGTGCTGGCCGCGGAGATTGCGGCGGCCTGAGGCGCGCGAAGTTGCAGGCTGGCGCGGACGCCGAATACACTCATCCGGAGCGTGTTGCAGCCCACTCTCGAAGAGCTTCAACGCATAAAGGAAGATGCATGCGAGTTGGTCTTTTTACCCGCGAATATCCGCCGCTTGTGTATGGCGGGGCCGGTGTTCACGTTGACTATTTAAGCCGCGAATTAGCCAAAGAGATTGAGGTAGAAGTTCACTGCTGGGGACCGCAGAATTCTGATGCGGGCAACCTGCATGTGCGCGGGCAGGAACCGTGGGCAGAGATTTCCAACGGCACCGAGGGCAAGTTCAAGGGAGCGCTCGAGGCATTGAGTCTGAATCTTACGCAGATCAAGGCGCTCGAAGGCATCGATGTTGTGCATACGCACACGTGGTATGTGTCGATGGCGGGCTACCTGGCCAAGAAGCTTTATGGCGTGCCATTTGTTTTGACAACGCACTCGCTTGAGCCATTTCGCGCATGGAAGGCAGAGCAACTGGGATCGGGCTATGCGATGAGCTCGTGGATGGAGCGCACGGCGATTCTGGACGCGGACGCGATCGTGGCCGTCTCGCAAGGGACGAAGGCCGATATTCAGGCGGCTTATCCCGATGTGGACCCGAAGCGGATTCACGTGATCTACAACGGCATTGATTTGGCCGAGTATCAGAAGACAGGTGAGACCAAAGCGCTCACGGACTACGGTGTCGATCCGGCTGTGCCTTATGTGTTGTTCGTGGGCCGCATTACGCGGCAGAAAGGCGTGACGCACCTGGTGGACGCAATCCGCCATTTGCCGCCTGAGACGCAGGTTGTGCTGTGTGCGGGTGCGCCAGATACGCCGGAGATTGCGGCAGAACTCCGCGCGAAGGTCGACGTTGCACGAAAAGACCATCCGCGCATTGTGTGGATCCAGAAGATGGTCACGAAGCAGGAGGCGATCCAGCTTTACAGCAATTGCCGGGTGTTTTGCTGTCCATCGGTCTACGAACCATTTGGCATCATCAACCTTGAAGCAATGGCTTGCCGGGCTCCGGTTGTCGCGAGCGCGACGGGTGGCATCAAAGAGGTTGTGGTGGATGGAGAAACGGGATACTTAGTGCCTTTCGATCAGGACCCGGTCACAAGTTTTCCGAGCGATCCGGAAAAGTTTGCGCGCGATTTGGCATCGCGTCTCAAACAGATGCTGGATGATCCAGACAAGTGCCGCCGCTATGGCGATGCGGGCCGCAAACGCGTGGAAGAGATATTCAGCTGGACCGCGATTGCGCAGCAGACGATTCGCCTTTACGAACAATTGGTTGAAGAACGCAGGGCATCTGCGGGAGCCTGAGGTTCAGCTGATCCGCAGAAGTGGAAGAGGGAAGCTAGAGCTTATGAAATTGACGCAAGAGGATGGGCGCAAGCGGGTCGTTGTTGAAGGAGTTTCGCCGGTGGTGGATGGCGGGCGGTTTCCGGTCAAACGCACGGTGGGCGACCATGTGCAGGTGGAAGCGGACATTTTTACCGACGGGCACGATGCCATTGCCGCCGCATTGCTGGCGCGTCGCGAAGGCACGGGGGAGTGGACCGAGATTCCCATGCAGGCGCTGGTGAACGACCGCTGGACAGCAACTTTTCGCGTGGCAGAAGTGGGGCGGTATGAGTTCAAGGTGCAGGGGTGGGTGGATCATTTTGAAACCTGGCATCGAGACCTGCTGAAGCGCATCAAGGCGGAGAGCGATGCGCGCGTCGATTACCAGATTGGGGCCGATTTTGTGGCAGAGGCCGCGGATCGCGCCAAGGCTGCGGGCGCGGCGGATGCGCCATGGCTGCATGAGCGCGCGAATCTACTGCGTTCGACGGTCGAGTTGGCGAAGTTGAGGGTTCATGCGACAGATCCCAATCTGCATACGAGCGTCCTTAACTATCCGGACCGGCGTTTCCGTACGGAATCCGATCGCGCGTATGGGATCGTCGTCGATCCGGCGATTGCGCGCTTCAGCGCGTGGTACGAATTCTTTCCGCGATCGACGGCACCGGAGGCGGGCAAGCATGGAACGTTTGCCGACAGCGAGAAGCGGCTTCCGGCGATTGCCGAGATGGGCTTCAACGTGGTGTATCTGCCGCCCATTCATCCCATCGGGACGCTGTTTCGGAAGGGGAAGAACAACAATCCAGAAAGCCAGCCTGGCGAGTGTGGCAGCCCGTGGG
>PLTV01000234.1 GCA_003164635.1 Acidobacteriaceae bacterium | reverse complement strand
AGGACGCACAGCTCGACCGCCAGCTGGAGATCATTGCCGCCGCGCACCATGGCAAGGTCGCACTGTATGCGCACAACCTGAAAACTGGATCGACCGCATCCCTTCAGCCGGACGAACCCGTCAAGACAGCCTCCGTCATCAAGATGGGAATCCTGCTCGATGCTGCCGAGCAAATCCGCGCCGGCTCGGCATCGCTGTCAGGAAAATTGACGCTCACCCACGAGAACCAAGTTCAGGGATCCGGCGTTCTCGGCCAACTCACTGCTCCGCTCACGCTCACGCTCGGCGACACGCTTCACCTCATGGTCGTTCTCAGCGACAACACGGCCACCAACCTGGCCATTGACCGGCTTGGCCTGGCGCACATCAACGCCACTCTTCGCGCGGCGGGCCTGACGCAGACAGTTCTCTACAAAAAGGTCTACGTGCCCCCGCAAGGACCCGTGCCTGCCGACCAGCCAAAGTTCGGCCTCGGCAAAACCACTGCCCGTGAAATGGCCTCGATCATGGAGCGGATTGCGGAGTGCCGTCTGAGCCTCGATGGCTCGGCGCCGAAGCCGGGCGATGGCCCACTCTGCGGCGCCATCCTGCACATGCTGCGTAGCCAGCAGGATCGCAACAGCCTGCCCCGCTACCTGGAAAACCTCGACACCAGCGAGACCGGCTCCGCCATCGCCAACAAAACCGGAGCTCTCGACCAGGTGCGTAACGATGTAGCCCTCATAGCCACGAAAAATGGCCCTGTCGTCATAGCTGCCTTCACGTGGGACAACGAAGACCAGCGCTGGACCGGCGACAACGAAGCCGAGAAGACGCTCGGCAAGCTGGCTCAAGCCATCGTGGAACGCTGGTCCCCCGGCGGCCTCGACGCGGCATCTTTTCCGTGGAGCGATCCCCTCGCGCCCCACCCTCCGCCGGCCCCGTAGCGAACGAACCCGCGCGCCCCGGGATAAATCCCGTGCCTACCGCCCGAGAGCGTTTTTCACCAAGCTGTGAAGTCGTGCATTTTCAAAACGCAGACATCAAGGACTTTTTCCACAGACTGCCCCGACCTTGATTCTTGGGGTATTTTTCTTCGCAGAAAAAAAAGAAAAAAAGGGTATTTCTGTAAAGAAGTTCCCTGTTTTCAGTTAGATAGAGCAGGTATATCCTTCTAAATTCTTGATTCCAGAGGACTTATTTGCAGAATCTAGACAGATAAGGAGTTACGGGGACGAATTCGCCCCCTTTTCCGGCTTGAGGCCGTTTTCTGCCCGCCCTTGAAGCGGAACTGAATTGATTTTGCACCGACAAGCGATAATTCTACGCAAGCCCGGCGAAAAATAATTCTGCTGCACATATCGCCCGTCATGAATTCTGGGGCACGAACCCGTTCCCGCAACCTGTTTGATCCCGAGGCAAAACGTTCGCTGCGGGCACAACAAAACCCCGTCACTTGTCGACGGGGTTCGTGTAGAACACGCTTGGATTCAGTTCTCCTGCTGTAACCCGGAGTGGGTTTACGCCTTTGCGATCTTGCCGGCCTTGATGCAGCTGGTGCAGACGCGGATGCGCTTTGACGCGCCGTTGACCAGCGCCTTCACTGCCTGAAGGTTCACATTCCAGCGGCGGCGGGTGATGTTGTGTGCGTGGGAGATGTTGTTACCGAACTGCGGGCCTTTGCCGCAAATATCGCATACCTGTGCCATGACTTCGCTCCAAATCCTTGTTGTTTCACGCGGCCGGATTTCCGCCCGGTGAGTGCCTTGAAACCACTCCAACCTGGCGTTTTAGCCGGAACAGCCATCGGGCCGCATAAAAACGCACGACACCACAGGCCTGCCGAATCTTCAGTATATCCGGAAACCGCGTCTCCGCCAAGCTTCCGGCGTCCGCTGTTCCCGATTTCAGTGTCCCGAATCGCGATTCGATTCAAAGCGGGCCGGCAAAAACGGATCTGCGGGAATTGCGGCCGGTCGCCCGACCAACCCTGCGACAAGCAACTCGGCGGTGGCGAGCGCTGTCGTAATCCCCAGGCCTTCATGCCCGGTAGCCAGCCATACCGTCGGGTCGGACGAAACTGGCCCAATCAAGGGAAGCTTATCGGGCGTAGCGGCGCGAAAGCCGGTCCAGACGCGCAAAACGTGCAGACGCTCGATGCCCGGAAGATAAGCCATCGCCCGCTGCAACATGCGGGTCAGTAGAGCCTGGTCAACGGCCGAGTCCTCATTGCCGTATTGCCGCGAAGAGCCGATAAGGAGCTGGCCGGTGCTGCGCGGCTGCACATTGAACGCCACCGAGTCCGCTGTGACGGAGTGCGCGCTCTTCAGATAGCCGAGCTCCACCAGTTGATGGCGCACAAAGCCCGGATACCGATCGGTAATGGCGAGATGGCCCTTGCGTTTCCTTACATTCACGCCGGGGATGAAGCTGGGTGCGTCGGCGCCGGTCGCGTTCACTAACCGCGGTGCGTGGAGCTCGCCGCCCCCTTCCAGTGCGACAAGACCGTCCGCCATGCTCGCGACCGCTTGGCCCACGACAAGCGTTGCGCCCAGCGCCTGGGCTTGCCGGGCCAGGTGAAGCGCCACCGCAGGCGGATAGACGACCGCATCCTCGGCAACAAGCATGGCTCCAGCCAACCCCGAGCGCAGATTCGGTTCCAACTCTGCCAGCTCACGCCCACTGAGAAGCCCGCTGGGCACGCCACGCTCCTGAAGGTAGGCGTGCTTGCGCGCTGCCTCTTCCATCTCCTCTTCGTCGGCTGCCACCCAAAGCGTGCCGGTAGTTTTGTATTCCGCAGCAGCGGGCAACTCCCGGCTGAGCGCCTGCCACAGCTGTTGCGAGCGGCGCGTGAGCAGGAATTGCGCCTCAGAATCGTCCATCACGAGAATGTGGCCCATGCCTGCGGCCGTCGCGCCGCCGCCCAGAATGTCGCGTTCCACAAGCGCAACGCGCAGGCCCTCGCGCGCGGCAGCCAAGGCGCAGGCCGAACCGACGATCCCGCCGCCAACAATCACCACGTCGAAATGTTGCTGGCTGGTATTCATTCCCGATGGATTCGAATTAGACCAGAGGAGGTAAGAATGTGGCCGCGACGCCCCTCAGAACGTAATCCGTCCCGTGAGTTCCAGGCTGCGCGGCCCGGCGCCTTCGGCCGTCTGCAGCGCCGTGATGCTCCCGAAGGCCGTCGAATCCACCTGCATGTTGGGCGGCTCGTAATTGCGATGGTTAAAGACATTGGCTGCTTCCAGGCCAAACTGAAACTTGCTCTTCTCGCTTAGCGAGAACCTCTTCAACAGCGACATCGAGAAGATTTCGCTGCCCGGCCCAACCACGCCACCCACGGGCGCATTGCCAAAGCGCCCGATTCCATTTCCATCGGCGGATTGCAGATTGAGATAAGGGAACGCGTTCGGATTGAGCCACTGCGTGGTCGTCTTCTGTTGAGCGTAGGGCGATACGCCGCTGAGCTGATCGGTGCGCGCCTGGCCGACAGTGGTGAGGATGTTCGTATTGGCAGGGTCCACGCTCTGTTCGTACGGCGTCAGAAAGGGTCCACTCTGCAAAATGGTGACACCCGCGAGTTGCCAGTCGCCCACAAGTGTGTTCAGAAATGAGGACGAGCTCAGAAGCGGCTGTCCGTGGCCAAACGGCAAGTCGAGCAGATACGTCACCAGGAACCGATGGCGGCGATCGTAGATCACGTTGCCGTAATCGAGCCCCGGATGAAAGCGATCAGTCAAATAGCTGCCGCCGGAAACGGCAAATGCGTTCGGAGTAGCGCCCCCCGCATTGGATAGATCGCGCGTGTAGGTGTAACTCGCATCGAACGTCAGAAACTTTCCGCTGCGCCGCGTTACTTCGACCGTGCCGCTGTTGTAATTGCTCTTCGCGAGATTGGTCACGCTCTGGATCACGCTCCAGCACGGGTACGGCCGGTGGTCGGCGACGGATGCGCCACCGTCGGAAATGCAGGCCGAAGTGGAAGCCGGCGCGGGGTCGTTATTGAAGTAGCCATACGAATTGGCCGGCACCTGGTTCAGGTCGACCATCGCCTCCAGATTCTTTCCATGGCTTGCGGTGTACGAGAAACGCGCGCCGATTGAGTGTCCAAAGTCCTGCTCCAGGGTAAGGTTCCATTGCTGCACGCTGGGGTCGCTGTAGTGAATTGGGAAGGCGTAGTAGAAGCCTGCCGTTCCGGCACCGCTGCCCGCTGCGCTGTTAAACGGGCTGGCGAACGAGAGAAGAGGCGTGACGCCGTCGGATTGATAGTCCTGGTTGTATGTTGCTACATAGCTTGAGTGGACGGCCCATCCTGAAACGAGCGAGAAGCCCAGCGGCGACTCGATAAAACGGCCCCAGCCGCCGCGCAGNNCCTGCGCAGCCGTGAGGATGGGCGTGGGTGCGATTGCGCCCTCAAGCGCAGTGGAAGCCTGGGCGAGAGCCTGGGTGTTGGAGACGACGACGGCGCCATTCACGGGCTGGCCGGCGATGCTGGCAGAATAATCCGGCGCAAAGGTCGCCGTGTTGTAGTGCGTCTCGTGGATCGGCGGATGCAGTTCGTAGCGGAGCCCGAGGTTGAGGGTGAGGCGAGGCGTAATCTTCCAGTCGTCCTGCGCAAACTCGGCGTACGAGTAGCCGAGCCCGTTCATGGTGGGGTTGTTGGTGGAGCTGACCTCGGTATAGTCAGGGTCGCCGAGCAGGAATGCGGTATAGGGGTCGCCGATGGCCGCGCCGACGTCCGATGAGCCGTCGAAGACATACCAGCCGGAGCGATAGTTGCCGAAGACGTTGTCGTCGTGATCGGACAGACGCTTGAAATCCGCGCCAAACTTGAACGAGTGATTCCCGTGCGACCAGGAGACGTTGTCGAGTGCCTGGATGATTTGCCCGCGCTGCGTCCCGGGGTTGCCCGCACCGGTGGACATGAATCCGTTGATGAGCACCTGCGGCGCTTCAGACCAGTCGGTGTCGGGCTGGATGACGCTGAGCCCCGTTTGGCTGAGAATTGCCGAGGTGGAATAACTTTGCGTCTCCGAAGTGTGTTGCGCGTTGTAGCCGCCGCGGAACTCGTTCAGCAAGTGAGAAGAAAAGATGAAGTTGTGCGCAAAGGTCAGGCCCTCGTCAATCTCCGGCGTGTTGTAGGCGCCCTGCAAGGGGCTGCCGGCTTCAGCGCAATACGTGAATACGCACGTTGCAGAAGGCGCGGTGGTGACCTGGCGATTCTTGTAAGAAAAGCGTGCAAAGACGGTCTGGCGCGAAGAGATGGTGTGGTCGAGCCGGACGTCTCCCTGGTTCGAGGAGATGGGCGAAGGAAAGTTGATCTGATAGTTGTTGGCGTACGAATCCGGCGATCCCAGGTTTGGTAGCGGCATCAGCACTTGAAGGAGCTGCGACGAGATGGCGCTGATAGGGACGTTGGAGGGATCGATGGGCGTAACGCCGTCGGGCTGATAAATGGCGGTGACGCCCTGTCCGGCGAGGTAGCTGGTAAGGTTGCCAGCACGCATGGCGAGCGAAGGAACGCTGAGCACAATGGGCGTTTCGCGCGGCAAACGCAGGCCTTCGTAGCTGACGAAGAAGAAGGTGTTGTTCTTGCCTTCGTAGAGGTGCGGCACAACAACCGGGCCCCCAAGCGTCCCACCAAAGTCGTTCATGAGGATCTTGGGTTTGGTCAGTGCAAACGGATCGTTGGCGTTGTAGGCGGTATTTTCGTTGTTTTCAAAGACCCCGCCGTGAAACTTGTTTGTGCCGGCCTTGGAAACGGTGGTGATGTCGGCGACGCCTCCAAATTCCGCGCCGTTGTTCGCTTCAGAAACACGAATCTCCTCAATGGAATTGAAGGAGGGGAACATTTCGTTTACAGGCCCGGAGTATTCCACGCCAACCGAAGAAATGCCATCGACGGTGACCGAGAGCAGCGCGGCCGTTGTTCCGGCAACGGCGAGCTCGCCGCTGTCGTCGGTCTGCACGCCGGCTTCGGTGGTGAGCGTGGAGATGGGACTTGTCGACCCGGTGGACCTGGAGTAAATCGCAACCGGCAACTCCACGAGTTCATCGCCCAACTTCGTCTCCGCCAGATTGGACACATCGGTCGTGATCACGGGCGTTGGATCGTCAACAACAACCACGGTCTGGGTCTCCGCGCCCGGCTTGAGGGTCGTATCCAGGCGGCGGGTTTCGCGAGCCGTGAGTTGAATCGTAGGCAGCGAGTCGGTTTCAAACCCGGGCGCAGTGATGGTGAGTGTGTAAAAGCCGACCTCGATGTTCTGGAAGGCATAATCGCCGCCCGCATCGGTGATAGCCGTGCGTTCGGCTGTCGTGCCGGTGTTGGTGAGCTTGACCTGTGCGCCCTGCAAAACCGCTCCGCTGGAGTCATGCACGGTTCCCACGACGGAGCCGAAGGTCGACTGCCCCCATGCCGAGGGGTAGAAAGCAAAAACGAACAAGACGAGAGCCAGCAGGCGGGCGGCCGTTTGGTCGAGAGAGAAGATCGAGGGACGAATGTGCATTCGGACGTCTCCAGCAAAAAGATAGGGCACAGAGTTGAAGCAAAAGTGGCGCGAATCAATTTCGCTGCTTAGGTCGAGGACTTACGGGCAGTGCGGCGCAATCGAAGGATTACGTTTCTTTCTTCAGTTCATGAGCGTAAATGCGCGGGGATGCAGCCGGGGCGCGCCAATTCGATCAAGAGACAAAAGGAGCATGCGTTGCAGGCATGCTCCGTGGAGGGTTGCTGATCATCTATCTTATAGCGATTGCCGCGCGTTCAGAAGCGCGAATCATCTCAACAGCTCAGGCGGAATTTTTCGGCGGCCACGTCGTCTGACCTCCGTGCAGGTATGCGTGGTTGCCGATGTGGCCGGCGCGCGCGGCAGCCACGCCCGCTTCCACCGGCGCATTCGGCTCCTTACGCGTGCGCATGCACTCGAAAAAGTTCTCCATGTGCGTGATGGTGCCGTCGCGAAAGCTCTTTTCCGCGAGTACCGGGTTCTGCGCACCCTGCGTATTCTCGCGCCATAGCGAGAAGCTGCTTCGGTCGAGCTTCAATGTTGCCTCGGTACCGCGAAACTCGAGCCCGCCATCGTCAATCGATGAGCTCATCATGCCTTCGTAGACCACGTCGAATCCCGGATAGCGAAAAGCAGCCTGGATGGTGTCGGGGCAGTCCCATTGCTCGAAGACATACTTGTCTCCCAGCATCAGCGCATTGTGCGGTGCGTCGACCTTCATGGCCCAATGCACCACGTCGATCCAATGCGTAAACAGGTCGGTCATGGCTCCGCCGCCAAAGTTCCAGAACCAGCGCCAGCGTTTGTACTTCTCTTCGCTGAAGGGCTGGTCGGGCGCGCCGCCAAGCCACAGTTTCCAGTCAAGCGCTTGCGGATCGATAGGCCTGGAAGGGCCGCTGCGGCCATAGTTCTGCCACCAGTAGGTGCGGACCTGCGTGATGCGCCCCAGACTCCCGCCCTGGATCAGATCGACAGCGTCGCGAAAGTGCGTCCAGCTGCGCTGCTGCATGCCGCACTGAAGAATCTGCTTGCTCGAACGCACGGCGTGGGTCAACGTCGCGCCTTCCTCCAGCGTGTGCGTCACCGGCTTCTCGAGATACACGTCTTTGCCGGCCGCCAGCGCATCCGAGGCCATGCGCACGTGCCAGTGATCGGGCGAGGCGATGATTACGGCGTCAATGGTCTTGTCGTCGAGAACTTCGTGGTAATCGACGTGCGTGGTGGCGAGTCCCTCCGAGCGTTCCTTGACGGCGTCGCGGTGCGGCCCGTACACATCGCTCACGGCCACAATCTGGTGCGGTCCGGCTTTGTCGGCAGCGTCAAGAAGACTGTTCATCCGGCCGCCGGCGCCGATCACCCCAATACCCAGCTTGTCATTGGCGCCCATAGCGCGCGACGAAGCGAGTGCGGTGAGCGAGCCGGCAATCAGGAAACTGCGGCGATCAAGAATTGGAGTCATGTGCGTACGGTCCCTTTCAGCGGAATGCAAGCTGTTGGCATCGATTCCATGGAATTGTACGGCGTGCGAGCGGAAATGGAATAGGATTGCGGGTGGTCCAATTGCGAATTCTCTGCACATCCCGCAGAATTCGCGGTCCGGCCACGACTTGGAGACCGGAAAAAATGTTTCGACTGTTCTTTTTGCGTGCCGCTCTCGCCTGCTCTCTTGCGGGTACGCTGGCTTCTTCCGCGCAGGCTCAGTTCGCGCGCTTCGTCGATCCGTTTCTGGGCGCATCGGGCGGAGGCAACGTGTTTCCAGGCCCGGTCGTGCCCTTCGGCATGATCAAGCCGGGTCCCGACATGATCAACGGCGCCGACCAGGATGCCAATGCCGGCTGGAACGACAAGGGCGAGATTCGCGGCTTCAGCCAGACACATGTAAGCGGCACTGGGGGCGGTCCTAAATACGGCAACATTCTAATCATGCCGACCACAGGCGACGTTGCGCCGGTCACGGCTCATTCTCCGCGCGCGCACGAGAGTGGCTCCGCCGGGCTCTATTCGGTAAGCCTGGCCCGCTATGGAATCGGCGTGGATGTAACCGCCGCACGGCGCGCAGCCATCTACCGCATTCGTTATCCTGAACAAGCCCCGGCCAACCTCCTTTTCGACGTTGCTCATTGCCTGCTTGCAAGCGAGAAGTGGGGCGAGTCGCAGTCGGTAGCCGCTTCTGAAGTGCAAGTCATTTCGCCGACCGAGGTAGCCGGCTTCACCAGCGTGACCGGCGGCTGGAACAAGCAGCCCAATACCTACACGGTTTACTTTGTATCGCGCACTGACACGGCTGCCACCGGCTGGGGAACGTGGCTCGGCGGAGAGCTGAAGCCAGGAGAGAAGTCCGTGCAGGGTGCAGCCAGGGACTCGGCAGGCGCGTGGCTCTCCTTTGCTCCCGGCCACACCGTGCTCGTCAAGATCGGCATCTCCTTCGTGAGCATTGAGCAGGCCCGCCATAACCTTGAGGCGGAGTTCCCGGCCTTCGACTTCGAATCAACCCATGCAGCTGCAATCGCCGAGTGGGACCATGCGCTGGGGAAGGTTGAGCTGCGAGGGGAGTCGAACGAACAGGCGCAGGTGTTTTACACGGCGCTGTACCACACCATGCTCATGCCCGTTGACCGCACCGGCGAGAACCCGCTCTGGAAATCGGACGAGCCTTACTACGACGACTACTACGCCATTTGGGACATCTTTCGTACCTCGGGCCCTCTGCTCACATTGATCGCCCCCGCGCGGGAGACGGCCATTGTGCGCGCGCTCATCGACCTTTATCGCCACGAGGGCTGGCTACCCGATGCGCGCAGCGGTAACTACAATGGCCGCACGCAGGGCGGAAGCAATGCGGAGTTCATGATCACCGATGCATTCGTGAAAGGACTCAAAGGCATCGACTGGAAGACCGCGCTCGAGGCCGAAATCAATGACGCCGAAGTTGCTCCTGCCGACCACCTCAAAGAGGGCCGCGGCGGCCTCGAAGATTGGCACCGGCTCGACTTCGTTTCCATCGAGGGCTCAGATCGGGCCGCTTCCGTGGACATGGAGTATGCCGCCGACGACTTTGAGGTTGCGCTGCTTGCCAAGGGGCTTGGACGGACAGCCGAGTATCGCAAGTATCTTGCGCGATCGGCCAACTGGAAAAAGCTTTGGGATGCCAGCTTCAGTGACGGCGGCTTCAAGGGTTTCATCCGGCCTCGCCATCGCGACGGCAGTTGGCTCGCGCCCTTCACGGCGATGGACTCATGCAGCTGGGGCGGCAATACGTTTTACGAAGGCAATTCATGGACGTACTCGACGTTTGTGCCCCAGGATGTAGCCTCGCTGATCGAAGCATCGGGTGGTGCGCAGACCTTCGTCGATCGGCTCGACGCTTTCTTCCGCGTGCCTGACCGCTACGACGTGGGCAACGAACCGGGGTTCCTTGCTCCCTACCTTTACAACTGGGCTGGTCGGCCCGACAAGACGGCCGAGCACGTCCGCGCCATCATCGCCAAAAGCTACCATGCGGGTCCCGAAGGACTGCCGGGAAATGATGACTCGGGCGCGATGTCGTCGTGGTTTGCCTTCGGGCAGATCGGCATTTTTCCCAATGCCGGGCAGGATTTCTATCTCATCGGTAGTCCTGCCTTCCCCCAATCCACGCTGCATCTTGCAGGCGGCAACGATTTCACGATTGAGGCGCAGAATCTTTCACCCNNGAAATCATGACCGGCGGCCGGCTCGTGCTCACCATGAGCAACAAGCCTGCGCATTGGGGAGAACAGAACGTGCCTCCCTCAACTCCGGTTTCGCGGTAGATGGCACGAGGTGCCGCAGTATTCCAAAAAGAAGAGTCGTTGAGACACGGGAGTGTCTCAACGACTGAATTCGGTAGGCGTACCAGAGAGTGTCCACCGGCCGAGGAATTCCATTCCGCTTCGCGGCGGAATCTTAAGAGCACGTCAGGGATAATGCGTAGGTATAAAGGTTATAAAAGTTGTTCTGTTCGAAGACCGTTCCGTTGATCGCCAGTGGCTGGTTCGGATTGGTCCACACAAAGCTGTTCACGGCGCTGTCAAAATTGGTGCCGTTGATCAGGTTGTTACTCACGGCCCCGGTTTTTGCTGAACCCGGGTCAAAGCCAATCACCCACGGGCCGCCGCTCGTTCCGCCGGTTTGCGGATCGCCGATTTCGACCACGTTGGTTGTGCCCAGCGGATCGACAATACCCGTCGCGCCGTTGTCCTGATACAGGTAGTTGCCTTCAAACGGAGAAGCCTGCGGATAGCCGAATGCGTTGAACTGGGCATTCCCGTAGTCGTAGCCGTAAACCCATCCCAGGTAGCCGGTGTACTGCCCGAGCTGCTTGCCCTTGTCGCCGCCGCAACCGGTTCCGGGGCTGTCGTGCATCACGAAGATGCCGATGTCCCAGCCAGTTGTCAGGCTCAGCGTGCTCGACGATGTCCAGGTAGCCGCCCACTCCGGATACCAGGCGCCTTTCTTGCCGCCGACCTTGCTGCTCTTGCCGTTCTTCCATTCCGGATAGAAGACCCAGTTGCTGTACCAGGTGCCGGTTGCGTAGTCGAACATGCAGTGCCGCGCGGTCACCACGATGCGGTTGTTGCCCACAGCCGTGGCCGAGCAAACGTACTCGCCTGCCGGTTCAGAAGCGCCCGCCGGGATGGTGAAGAACAGCTTACCCATCGTGGAGTACGGATACTGCGAGTTGATGCCGGTGCGGTAGTTGTTGAAGGGCATCTCGTAGCTGAAACCACCATCCGCGGGTAGCGCGGTGGTGTCCGATTGCGCGTCGGCGCTCTGATTCAACGGGAACGCTTCGGTGCTCTCATCGGTCGTGTCGGTTGACACAATCTCCGGGGCCGCGCCTTTTCCAAAAACGGCGGGTCCTGAGGGCGCCTTCGCGTTGCTCGAACTCACCGTAGAGGGGTCGACCCTGGGCACGGGCATCGGCTTTGCTGAAGACAGGCGGTCGTCGGTCCAATACGCTTGAACGACGGCTGCGTGCGCGTCTTCAGTGAGGTTAGCCGCGGCGGATGTGTTGATGGCCGTGGCCTTGGGTCCGTTCGACCCAAAGGCTGAAACGGTGCAGAGGCACGCCAGGGCAACGCTCGCCCCGACGCTGGTGGGCATGAAACTCAAGTGACGCAGGTTCATCGATTTTTCCTCCATGAATGTCGAGCGACTGCTCTGGGAAGCTTTTTCTCGAATTCAAAGGGATAGTGAAGAGGACTCTTCAAGCGTTTCTGAAAAACGTTAGAAACTTCATAAACGGCCGTGCGAAGACCGCGAAAGTTAGCGCGCGGTGTAAATCTGAAAGGGTGCCCAGTAGAAGGGTGCTGCAAATTTTCCATCCCCATGGAGGAGTTTCAATTTGGCATGGCGCAATGCGACCGCGGGAGATTCACCATCTTGAATGCTGCCGTACAGCGAATCCATGAGGCGCGGAGTCGAGTCATCGCTGGCTTCCCAAAGAGCGCCGATCACGCTATGCGCCCCGGCGCGAAGAAACGCCCACGAAAGACCCACCAATCCTTCGCCCGCATAGGCGCGTTTGCCGATGCTGTCGCATGCGGAGATGGTGACGAGCTCGGCATCGATGGGATGCTGCATCACGTCGCGCGCGTGCAGCTTGAAAGAGCCTGCGCCAGGGCTAGAGTCAGAAAGAATAATGGCGGAATCCAATGGATCGGTGCGGCTCGCCACCGCATGCGTAACAAAGTGAATGTAAGCGTAGTGCGATGGATTGCTGGAAAGATAGGCAGCCGGCGTGGCCTGCGAGCCGGCAAATGCCGAGACGTGTTGCGGAGTAAAGTGCTTTTCTATGCGCGTCATTTCGAAGCCAAACAAGGGCAAGCTGGGAAAATCGTCGCTAGGCGAAGCAGGATTGCCGAGAAGAAGCAGGCTGCGCTCGGATTTGGCCGCAGGCTTTGCCGCTGCAAGCATGGCCAATGACGGCGCGGAAAGCACGGTTGCATCGTCGATCCAGTAATGAAGGTCACCGCCGGATGAGGCCGGTTCGGGAGTCTGGCCTGACGAATGGCTTACTCCATGGCCAGGAACAAGCAGGGTTTCGAAGTTGAGCTGGCTCAAGGCGCCGTCGGCAAGCAGAATCACAGGGGGATTAGCGTCGAACAGCGACGACGCAGGCGCTACGAGCGTCTGGTAGAGCGCTTGCGCATCCTTGTTGCGGGATTCAAGTGGGTCGCGGGCATCGTTCAGCGTCTTGCTGTAGCGATCGACGCGTTCGCGAATCTCCTGCTGCGCGGGAAGCGGGAACAGCGTGCTCTTCGCCGCCGTGATCGCCCACAGATACGATTGTTTTCGGCCGAGCCAATAGAAGAGCAGCGTGGCGCCGGTCTTGCGCGCGATCTGCTTTGGATCCGTGTGCGCTTTGCGAAACGTGGAGTTGGCCGAACCGGCTCCCAACTCCTGTGCCAGCGTACGCGCGCGGCTCTGGTCGGCAACCTGCAAGGCCTCGTCGCCTTTGCCCTCGCGGACGAGCAACTGGATGTAGTCGTCGTAGATGCGTGCAGCGTTGGCCACATAAGGCAGCTTCGACTCCTCGCTTTTCAGCTCGGCTTCGGCCGAATCGAAGATTGCCAGCGTCCCTTTGTACATGCCTTCAGCACCCGCCAGGTCCCCGCGCGCCTCATCCAGAAGCGCCAGCTCGTACCCAGCGTCGAGGCGGGTTGTGGTTGCGCTTGCCTGGTCGTTTTGAACCTTCTGGAACAGCAGCTCGGCTTGCGTATTCTGCCGGTGCGCGGCGGCGAGCATGCCCCGTGTCAGCAGCACGTTGGGGTTCAGGTGGCCCCCGATCGCCTGCTCCATCGGCGCAAGTTGTGCTACGTAGGCGTCTGCTTCGTCCAGCTTCCCTGCCTCCACCGAGGCCCGCGCCAGATCTTCAAGGGCATTGACGACGTCTTCTTTACTGTCGATCTGCCTAGCCAGCGTGAGCGCCTGGCGGTATGACTCAGTGGCGCGCGGTAGATCGCCGTCGTCACGATAAACGTATCCGGCGGTGCTCATCCAGGTGAGCTCCGTGCCGATGTCGCCGAGCAGGGCCGCGCTCTTTTCTGCTTCAAGAAATTGTGCCAGCGCCCGTTCGTCGTCGCCCAACTGATAATAGGCCCACCCGAGATTCCCAGCGGCATTCTGTTTGAGATCTTCCGCGCCTAGCTCCGATGCAGTGCGTGCCGCTGCCTTGAGCCAATCAACCGCCTCATCGTAATGGTCCACCTGCATTGCAGCCCAACCGAGATTGGCCGCTGCACTTCCTTCGAGAAAGCGATCACCGTGTGCAAGCGCAAAAGCCCGCGTCGCCAGGAAAAAATCCCTTGCCTGTGCCAGTTCGTTCTTCTGGACGGCGAAGATGCCGTGGGCCCGTAGCAGTTCCCCGCAAGCGGCATGATCGGTCTCTCGGCACATGTCGTCGGCTGCGGCGAGCTCTTGTTGAGCCTCGGCGATCTGGCCTAGATGCGCGAGTGCGGCGGACTCGATGATCAGTTTGCGAAGTGCCAATTCCGGTTCATCCGGGCTCGGCCGGTAATCGGCAAGCAGACGAAGACTCTCCGGATACATCCCGCGAAAGAGCATTGATTCGGCTTCGAGAAGCCGAAACTTTGCGGCCCACTTTGGACTTGCGACTTGAAACCGCCTGAATCCAGCCTCAGCCTCGCCTTGACTCTTTTCCAAATAACCGCGTTGGAAGAGTTGCAAGGCATAGTTGTATTCAGACTGGATTCGGCCCGGACGTGTGTCCTCGAACGGGATCAACAGAAGGAGCAAAATTGCGATTGAAACCGCATAGGCTCCTGGATATCGAAAATACGCAAGGCTCCTTGGTGCCGAGTTTTTCGGCATCCGGAGTTCTACTCGCTCGCTAGCGAGTGTTCCATTCGCTACGGGTGTGAGTGGCCGTTCGTCGACCCGGTTCCGACTCCAACGCCCCCTGAAATGGCGCAGCCCAACTCCAGATCTAGCATGGTTAGCCGAATTGTTGTCTTCTCGGGGATGTTGGTCCCCTCCTTGAAGTCGTCGTGGGTCACGGTCACCTTGGCCAGGTTGATGGT
>PLTV01000325.1 GCA_003164635.1 Acidobacteriaceae bacterium | reverse complement strand
CCGCAGATTGGCCTCTTCTCACTTATCGGGCTTTTCATGGATTCAATGAAGGCCCGTTACCGGATTTGGAAGACCGCTCGTCTTGTCCCGGCCATGAGACCTCACGGTGATTTGGCTCACGCGTCTGAGTGCGTCCTGGCACATCGAACCATCTTCCCTGAGTGCCACTCTTAGAATGGTTCCGCTCTCTGCCCTGCCGTTGGCGGCCGTGCGGAGGGTGGGCTTCCGTAAAGCACTTGCGTCAGAAGCACGGTTCCGGGCCCAATTCGTCGAACCACGATCGGTTCCGAGGTGGATGCCATGAAGAATTCAACCCTCATTCCGCCGCAGCTTCATTTGGAGGAACCTATCTCGGTGTCAACGTTGGACCGATGGACGCATCCCTCCGTGATTCTTGTTGCCACCGACCTCAGTGACCTCGACCGGCTGATGCCGTTTACCTTTGAACAAGCGGCGCAAACGGGAGCTCGCCTGCTCTTGTTGCATGTCCTCACAGGCGCAGCGGCCATGCTCACCGATGCCGCCGGCATGCCCTATTACTACCCCGCTGGCGTCATGCAATATGCGGCCACAAGTCTGGAACCTTTCTGCCAGGAGGCGCAGGACCGTAATATCGCCTGCAACGCGCTTGTGCGTGAAGGAAGTGCGGCGCAACAGATTGCAATCGCGGCGCGCCAGTTTCGGGCCGACCGCGTGATTCTCGGCACCCGGAGCCCCGGCAGGCTCGGCAAGCTGCTTCTCGGCTCCGTGGCAGCGCAAGTGCTGCGCTCGGTCAATCTCCCGGTCATGACCGTGGGACCCGAGGCTCGTCTCCCGGTGAATGCGGGCACGGCGGAACGCGTCGTACTCTACGCCACCACTCTCGGAGAGGCCTCTCGCCCGGGCGCGGCGCTTGCTTGCCAAATTGCCTCGGCCCAGCGAGCCAGGCTGGTGCTGCTGCATGTTCTGCCGCCGATTGTGCCTGCAGCTGCCTTTGCACCGCTGCCGGGGCTGCCGTTAGCGGCTTTGACAGTCCGCGAGAACTTCCGCACCGTGGAACCGGGAACCAGTGGCCAGCCCGCTGGCCTGGACTCGGCGGCATTTCACCATCTCCGCGCTCTCGCAGCCGACATCGGGTCAGACTGCAATACAACCGTCGAGCCGCGAGTGGTTCACGGCAACCCGTCAGTCGAAATCCTCGCCGAAGCCGCGGAAAGTGGCGCAAATCTGATCATTCTGGGAGCACGGCCCCGGGCTGCCTTTGAAAATCTCACCCAGGATCGAACCATCTACCGCGTCCTCGCCCATGGCCGCTGCCCTGTACTCACACTGCGCGAGAGCGCCGGAAAACCGCATGGGTTCGGTTTAGCTTCAATCGGCGCGGAAAGCTGATTCGCTTTCGTGCTCAGTTTGCCTCGTTGCGCCGGTCGACAATCTTGTATTCGTGGGGCACATTAAAGACATCCGGGTCGGGCTCGGCCGTGGAGATTTCTTTGGCCCGGAAGACCTGCTTCCCTGACTCAGGGGTATCGACGATGGAGATCAGGTTGACGGCTAGGTGGGGCGAATACCAGAACTCCCGCATCGTGATCAAAGGCTTGTCATTGCCCATCTTGCCCGGATTGACCGTAGTCGATTCGCGATACCCGTGCGTCTCCTGCCCTTCAACGGTGCCCAGGCCGAGGTCCTCGTGGTCGCGGAATCCGTTTCCATCCGGAAGAGGCCCCGATGGAAAGATTGCCGGCGGAAATTGTTCGTCCGTCGTGAGGTGATACATGTAGAGATCGCAGACCTTGGTCGCCGTGATGCAATTCAGCCAGGTATGCCGCTCCGGATCTGTAATCTGGAATACGTCCATGGTGGATTTGATGTTGCTGCCCTTGGGGACAAGAATCCATCGCTCCTGGTAGATGCGGCCCTTGCTGTCGCGCGCAATGNNCCGCCCGCGCCGCCTTCGAATACCCGCACCACATTTTGCTGAGGAGCGGTCTGGGCAGATGCCGCGGCTGCGAACAACGATGCGATCCAAACAGAGAGACTGAACGCCCGAATGCTCATGGGAACCTCGGAAACGCCATGCACCTGGATTCGACGCCGGCCGAAGAATAGCAGAGTCCAATAGAAGCTGAAAAATGATTGACCGGCTAAGAAATCGTGCGGATGTCTTAAAGGAGGGGGGGTGTCGCGAGCTTAAGCTGTGAGTTGCTCGAGTTGATCGGGCCGCGTGATGGTCATGCTCGAACCCTTGATCGTGATCCATTCGTCGCGGCGGAACTGATTCAGGAGGCGCGTCACCGTTTCCCGCGAAGTGCCTGCCATATTGGCGATCTCTTCGTGCGTGAGGGCCATGGTAAAACGAATTTCCGGCTTGCCGTTGGCCGATGAGCGACCCCAGTCCAGCAACAACCGGGCCAGACGACCGGCAGCCGACCCTGACAACGCCAGCCGCTTGGCATCGTGAAACACAGTCAGATATTCCGCCGAGAGCGATTGGGCGGCATGCATGCTGGCGATGCCATGCCGGCCGAGGAAGTCGACAAACTCCTGCTTGCGGACCGTCTTTACCTGGCACGGCTCAATGGCTTCCGCCGTCACTTCGTGCGATACGTTCGCCAGCACAGCGCTCAGGCCCATCACATCCCCAGGTCCGGCAATCTTCAAAATCATCGTCTTGCCGTCGCGCGAAGTGGACGAGATCTTTACTTGTCCGTAACAAATGACAAACACATTGCGCGCCGCATCGCCTTCGGAAAAGAGTTTTGCTCCGCGAGCGTGGCTCATCATGATCCCAATGCCGTCGTAGTCCTGAAGGGCTTCAGGCGTGAGATTGCAGAACATGCGCAGGTGACGGTGCTCACAGTTGACGCAATCTTCCGGTGGGTGATGAGGATGAAACGAAACCATGGTTGTGTCGAGTACCTAACCAAAGTATAGCGCACTTTCGATTGAGATTTCCCTGGGCCTTGCATCCAGAGGATGCCTGGAGCCTCCGGCGTGCCCTCTGCAACCACATTTTTCACGCCCAGCGCTGTGGCCGGAAAACCGCTGCGAGAGGCAAATTGTCTCTCCATTCCATCCAACGGCCAGGAACTGCCGCGGTTCCCACGGTAGAAAAGAAAGCCCAGGCTTTGTCGTCTGGAAAGTCGCGTCAGGCCGCAGACACCTGCCCGCTTCTGCGGCGAGTCCTTGACATCCTGTGTTGGCAGCTTGCGTCGTAGCCGCGCGAAACCTCGCGGGCAAGCTCCTCAAGCAGCCGCATCCGCATGGGCGGATGTGCCTCAAAAGCCTGTACCAGGGCCTCCATCGGCAACAGGACAACCGACCCGGCAATCTGCGCGCTCAGTGTGTACGTGTGCGTTCCGTCTCCCAGCACCGCGGCAAGTTCAACCAGGTCGCCGGCCCGCGACATTCCCAGCGCCAGGCGCGCCGACATCCGCTCTGCCCGGCGAGCAAATTGCCCGGAAACAATCACATACAGCCCTTTGCTCAAGCTCGATTGGCGAAACACGACGTCGCTGGCTNNGGCCGCGACTGGAGTGCCGACCCATGCCCGTTCTTCACCTCAGCTTGCATCGTTCCATCTCCACTGATCCGGTGCGACGCGATCCTCGTTGCCATCGAAGTTGCCGCAATCGAGAGCCTAACGTTTCGTTGGTTCGCCGACGTCGCGATTCCCGCTCGCCGGATTTCGTCCTGTCGAATGGTGCGGGGGCCCATGGAGAAAAGCCGCGACTTGATCAAGGCTCGCTCCTTCTCGTTGTTCGTTGCCAGGCCCTCGCCTTATCGAATTTCGGCGCGCGTTTCGGCTTCGGGCTCTTTGACCTCTTTCACCGGTTCCGGAGGAACACACAAAACAGGAACCCGCGAACGAGCCAACAGAGCAAATGCGGTCCCGTGTGGCCCCGGCGTCTCGCTGGCGCGCTTGACCCCGGCCACCAGCATGCTCGGGTGATACAGGGCAATGGCCTCAGTAATTGCATCGGCCGGTGAGCCGTCTTTGACGACCCATCGAACCGGGAAGCGCGAACCAGGCTTGATGCCGAACTTCGCAAGAGATGCTGCGCCGGGATTCAGAATGGCCGAAACCTCGGCCGACCCGCGTGCGTGCAGCGCAATCAGTGTGCGTTGAAAGGTTTCAGCCAGCGAACATGCGGTCGACACGGCGGCCTGCATTGCCTCGTTGCGCTCCAGGGCCAGCAGGATCGGGCCGCCGGGAGCTGGGCGGAATTCGCCCGCATTCCAATCCGCGGCGACCGCCAGTACCGGGCACGGGGAAATCCGCACCAGCTGCTCAGCGATTGCCCCCACAATCACCGGCCCCGCGCCACGCATTCCCTGCGTTCCGATAACAATCAGTCCAGCATCGTACTGCCGCGCCACATCCACCAGCATCTTGGCCACGGCTCCCTGGCGAACTTCAGAATGGCTGGGGATGCCTTCTTGAAGAAGGTCATGACTGAGGGACTCCAGCGCCGCGCGCGCTTGTTCGGTCAGCCCGCGAAGCAACCGGCCAGGAACGCCATCCACGGCGGCGTACGTCACAGGGTCCAGACCGTGCGCGAGCACAATCCGCGCTCCATACGCAGCGGCCAGTTTCCGTGCGTATTCCAGAGCCGCTTCCGAGTGTCCATCCAGATCTGTGGAAACTACAATGGTCTTCATGCCGCTTGCAAAGCTCATGAATTCTCCTGACGCTCGATTGGCGCCTTTCTGCCTGACTGCCTATTGGATTTCGAGTCTGCTCCATGGCTAACGGAGCAGGCAGTGACACCCTGCACGACCGGCTGTGATTCCTATCACATTTGGCCCCATGAACTCATTGAAGGTCAGTGAGATCGGGTGCGCTCCAATCGGCGCCCAACAGAAGTGCTTCCCCCCCTATACAGCACTCATCAAAATGCGGTAGCCTTCTCGGTCATGAAAAACCAGATTTTCTTCGCTCAATCGATTTTGCAGGGCCGTGCCGCAACCCTTTCCTTCGCCCTTCTAGCCACCCTGGCGTACCCACTTGTGACCGCCGCCCAGGCTCCCGTTCCAGATTCGCCCGCGATCGAAGCCAAGGCACACGACTGGATTCAGAAGCTGACCCTGGAGCAAAAGCTTGAACTGCTGGGCGGCGTTGATGAGATGTATACGCATGCCGAACCATCGATAGGCCTGCCCCGCTTCAAGATGTCCGACGCGTCGCTGGGAGTTCGAACCTGGGGACCGACCACCGCGTATGCCGGCGGAGTGTCGCTGGCTGCCAGCTGGGACCCGGAGTTGGCGCGCAAGATCGGCGCAAGCATCGGCAAAGATGCGCGGGCCCGCAACGTCAATTTCCTTCTCGGCCCTGGCGTGAACATTGCGCGCTCGCCCGTGGCTGGACGCAACTTCGAATATCTCTCCGAAGACCCTTACCTGAATTCCGCGCTCGTGGTTCCCTATATTGAAGGCGTGCAGTCGCAGGGCGTCATAGCCACCGTCAAGCACTTTGCCCTGAATAATCAGGAGTACAACCGGCACAACGTCGATTCGGAAGCCGACGAGCGCACCATGCGCGAACTCTACTTCCCTGCCTTCGAGGCTGCGGTCAAAAGGGCGCATGTCGACTCGGTGATGAACTCCTACAACCTGATCAACGGCATGCACGCGAGCCAAAATGAATTCCTCAACCTGAAAGTGCTCAAGGGAGAGTGGGGTTTTCAGGGCATTCTCATGTCCGATTGGGACGCAACGTACGACACCGTAGGCGCCGCGAACAACGGCCTCGATCTCGAGATGCCAGGCCCGCGCTTCATGAATCCCAAGGCACTGTTGGCTGCGATCAAAGACGGCTCGGTGAAGGAATCAACTATCGACGAGAAACTCCTGCGCATCTTCCGCACCGAGTTGCGCTATGGCTTTACAGACCGTCCGCAATTCGATCCGTCGAACTCGACCTACTCTGTGGCTGATCGTAGCGTCGCTCTGGATGGAGCGCGGGAAAGCATCACCTTGCTCAAGAACGAAAGTCATCTGCTTCCACTCAGTGCAACCAAGGTCAAGACCATTGCCGTGATAGGTCCCAACGCGTGGCCGGCCGTCACCGGTGGCGGCGGTTCTTCAGAGGCCCAGGCCTTCGAGCCTGTTTCGATCGTCACCGGAATCGCCAATCTGGTTGGACCCGAAGTGCATGTGCTCTACACCCGTGGCCTCCCCATGGAGAACGACGTCTTCGGCAACACACACTGGCAGGGCCGGGTGAAGATCGAAACCTACCCCAGCAACGATTTCACCGGCGCAGCCGACACCTCGTACGAGGGCAACATTTCCGATTGGAAACCGTCGCCATGGGACGTCGAACAGCCCGCGCCGCGCAGCATCCGCTACACCGCGGCTTTCAAAGCTGACAAAGCCGGCAAATATCTGCTGCTTGCCGCCGCCTCGGGAGAAGACGCATTCACCATAACCGTCGACGGCAAGCCGGTTCTGAAGCAACCGCATGCCGAGGGCCAGGTTCCTCTGTCAGCGTCACTCGATCTCACCTCCGGCCAGTCCGTGAATATCGTCGCCGACTACCTGCCTCACGCAACGGGCGTTCGTCTCGGCTTGGGGATGGCTTCAGAAGCCGACCTCGTTTCGGAAGAGGCGCGCACGTTTGCCGCCAAGGCCGATCTTGTCGTTCTCGCCGCCGGCTTCAACGACCTGACGGAAGGCGAGGGCCAGGATAGAACCTTCGAGTTGCCATGGGGCCAGAATGCGTTGATCGACGCCGTAACCGCTGCGAATCCGCACACCGTCGTCACGCTAAACGGCGGTGGTGGCATGGAGACCAGCCACTGGCTCGACAAGGTTCCTGCGCTCCTGCACACGTTTTATCCCGGACAGGAAGGCGGCACGGCCATCGCCGAAATTCTCTTCGGCAAACACAATCCTGAAGGCAAATTGCCGATGAGCTTTGACCGCAGTTGGGAAGAGAATCCCTCGTACAACTTTTACTACCCCATCGCAGGCGCCGACACCACTCTCCATGTAACCGAGACCGATGGCAAGAAGATCGACTACGTCATTCCGCACCTGAAGTACGACGACAAGCTCATGGTCGGCTATCGCTACTGGACCACTACAGGCAAACACCCGCTCTATCCCTTTGGCTTTGGACTGAGCTACACCACCTTCAAGTTTGCCAACCTGAAAGCGCCGGCACTGGCGGTGAGCGGAACAATCGACCCCAAGGGCATTACAGTCACCTTCGATGTGACAAACAGCGGAAGCGTCGCGGGTGCTGAAGTTGCCCAGCTCTATGTTTCCGATCCTTCCGCCAAAGTCACGCGCCCCGAGCGGGAATTGAAAGGCTTCGAGAAAGTGCGTCTCAATCCAGGTGAGACAAAACACGTCACTCTGACGCTCGATGCACGCGCCTTCAGCTATTGGGATGAGACCGCCCATAAGTGGACCATAGAACCGGGAAAATTCGTGATCCACGTCGGCGACTCGAGCGAAAATACGCCGCTCCAGGCCGATCTTACCCTGAATTGATTTGCGCCTTGACCCGAATGGCCTGACGCTTCGATGCGTCAGGCCATTTCATTCGGGTGCGGAAGAGCGCTCGACCAGCATCACGCCATCGCCGTTTATGATCCAAACATGAAGCGAGTCCTCCTCTCCTGGAGCAGCGGCAAAGACAGCGCCTGGACTCTTCACGTTCTGCGCCAGGATCCGAACGTCGAAATTGTGGGCTTGCTCACAACCCTCAACGCTGAGTTTCAGCGCGTAGCCATGCACGGAACGCGGCGCGCCGTCCTCGAAGCCCAGGCCCAGGCCGCAGGTCTTCCGTTGTGGATCGTTCCGCTCCCGTGGCCATGCTCGAACGCGGACTACGAGCAGCGCATGGCCGAGGTCTGCGACCGCGCGATTGCGGAGAAGATCGATGCCATGGCCTTCGGCGACTTGTTTCTGGAGGATGTCCGCGCTTACCGCGAACGCCAGCTTAAGCCCACCGGCATAGAGCCGCTCTTCCCGCTCTGGAAGCTCCCCACCGCCGAACTCGCGCGGACCATGCTGGCCGGCGGACTTAGAGCGCGCGTCACCTGTATCGACCCAGGCAAAATTCCCGCCTCGTTTGCCGGACGCGAATTTGACGCGGCGTTCCTCGCGGATCTTCCACCGGAAACCGATCCATGCGCCGAGCGCGGCGAATTCCACACCTGCGTCTATGCGGGTCCCATGTTCTCCGGTCCCATTCCGCTTGAATGCGGAGAAATAGTTCACCGCGACGGATTCGTCTTCGCCGATTTCTCCTGCGGCGCAACAATCTCGGCAGCATAGCCTCGTCGCGCGAAGCTTGCCACAAACTACATCTGCCACCAGCGCCGCGGCTTCGGCGGCTTCTGCGCAGGCACGGCTGCGGTTCCTGGCGGAACCGGCAAACCTGCCTGATCGGGTGGCGGCAATGTGTGCGTTAGGTTCCACTGCGCAATCACCTGCGCCTGCCAGCGATCCGCGCGTCCTATCCAAAGCTGCGCCGACTGCATATAGCGGTCCATGTTGGTCTGCAGCCAATAGGGTCGATTGTCGCGCAGCCATGCCTGCCGGTACAGGTCGCTCAACAACGAGTAACCATCGCGAATATCCTGCAAGCGGCCGTTGTTCGAGCCAATGGTGTGCAGCAGATCGGAGATCTCCCTGCGATCGTCCTTGTCGCCTTTTTCAGCCAGTGCCCGCGCCCGATCGTACAAGGTCACGCAGTCGTCCGCGGACTGGAATTTCAACCCGACAAAATCGATGCGCCGCGCCCCCAGTTCCAATGCGTCGAGCGCTTCAGGATTCTCAAGCTTCTTATGTTCTTCGTGGGCTGCGTCGCGCGCCTGCGCCAGCAACGTGATGGCACGCTCCGCATCCATGCGCAGTTCCCCAATCACCGGGCGAAGCTTGCCGGCAAGCGCTTGACCTTCCGGCGAAAATGGATCGGTCCAGAAATAGCTGTCGCGCGCATCGCCCACGCCCGCCTGCTTCAACACGGCATGGGCAGCCCGCAGCGCCTGTTGCGCCTGGTCGATCTTGCCACTCGCGTCGCCATGAAACGCCAGCCCATACGACGCCGCAAACGCGTCTTCAGAACTCTCGCCCGGCTGCCAGCTTGCCGCCGCTCCGAACAAAACCCCATACCAATTCTCGTCGAAAATGCCTTCCCCGTCGTCGTTCCAAACCGTGTTGAGCATGCCCTTGGCGCCCAGCTTCTGCCCATCGCGAACGAACGCGCGGATATTGCCGAGTGCCTCGTTATTGTTGGGATAGAGACGATTCCAATTGTTGACGCCCGGCGCAACCCACGTCTCGAGTCCCGCCTTGGTGAAGGGCTCAATCAGCGAAGTGAAATCCGGCTCCGCATCGTAGCGCCACGACACAGCAATCATGTCTTTCGGCAAAGTCGGTACCAGGTCCGGCGAGTTCACCGCAA
>PLTV01000370.1 GCA_003164635.1 Acidobacteriaceae bacterium | reverse complement strand
CGATCAGGCGCAACGTCTCATTCCAGGGGCTGCCCGGCGCCGCAATCTTATCCGCCCAACTCCCCACCAGCATCAGCACAACCGGAAACAGAATCGTGAAAAGCGTCAACGAGAAACCGGGCAGGCTGCGCTCCAGGCCTTCATCGACAAACTGCGCGGCCATCGGATTATCCGCCGCCAGCCGAATATGCGGAGCAATCAACTTGGCATACAGCGGTCCCGCGATCACTGCCGTCGGCAACCCCACCAACAGCGCGAAGAAAATAGTCTTGCCCACGTCGGCCTTGTAAATCGTCGCCGCCAGCAGCGCAGCCGGATGCGGTGGCACCAGGCCATGCACCACCGATAGCCCCGCCACCATCGGCAGACCCACAAGAATCAGCGAAGTCTTCGTCCTGCGCGCCACCGTAAACGCAATCGGAATCAGCAGCACAAAGCCGACCTCGAAAAATGCTGGCAGGCCGACGACGAGCCCGATCACCATCATTGCCCAGTGAACGCGCTTCTCTCCGAACAGCCCGATCAGCGTGTGCGCAATCTGGTCTGCTCCTCCCGACTCCGCCATCATCTTGCCCAGCATCGTGCCCAGCGCAACAACAATCGCAATATGCCCCAGCGTCGCGCCCACGCCCGCTTCGAACGAGTGAACGATAGTTGTGAGCGGCATGCCGGCCACAATCGCCAAAGCCAGCGATGTCAAAAGAAGCGTGATGAAGGGATTCAGCTTGGCAACAGCAATCAGCACGATCAGCAACACAACGGCGATCGCCGCCGACCAGATCAGAAACACGCCATGGGCATCAATCATATCGACTCAACAAATCCGGCTCCCTGCTTGCGAATCCTCTGTCGACTGTGCGCCCTGGCCTACTGCACCCAGTCCGTCTTGCCGCGCGCCACAAATCGTCCCGCTCGCGATCCTGTCGCGCCCGCCTCTGTGTACGCGAGTTCGCCATTCACCCACACTCTCGATATTCCTTTCGCTGTCGCTACGGGCTCGCTGAAAGTTGCCGTGTCCATAACGCGCTTCGCATCGAACAAGACAAGGTCTGCATGAAATCCCTCCCGAATGAGCCCTCGCTGTGCCAACCCAAAACGCTGCGCTGACAAACCCGTCATCTTGCGCACCGCCTCCGGCAGAGTCATCAACTTCTCGTCGCGGCAATACCGCCCCAGCACGCGCGGAAACGTACCCCACAACCGTGGATGAGGCCGCGGATCGTTCGGCAACCCGTCCGATCCAATCATCGTTGCTGGATGTGCCAGGATTCGGCGCATGTCCGCTTCATCGATACTGTGATAAATTGCTCCCGCTGGTTGCAGCCGTTTCGCCGCCTCAAGTTGTGTCACGCCCCACTCCTGAGCAATCTCTGCCAGAGTTTTTCCGGCCATTTCGGAATGCGGCGTGCTCCATGTAATCGCAATTCGCACTCGTTCGTCCACCTGTCGCAAATCCAGCGTGCTCGACCCCGCCGCATACGGGTAGCAATCAAATCCGATCTGCTGCGAAACACGGGCCTCGTCGAGCGCGCCAAGCACCTCGCCGCTGCGCCCCCAATTCGCAACCCCCGCGCACTTCAGATGCGAAACAATCACCGGCGCACGTCCCGCTCGCCCAATCGCGAACGACTCCTCCATCGCTTCCCGAATCGCTTCCGTCTCGCTGCGCATGTGGGTGGTATACACCGCGCCATACTCGCCCAGCGGCCGAGCCATTGCCGCAACTTCCTCCGTTGTCGCCGCATTCGCCGAAAGATACGCGAGCCCCGAACTCAATCCCAGAGCGCCGCCTTCCAGCGATTCGCGCAACTGCGCCTGCATCTTTTCAATCTCATTGTCAGTCGCCGCGCGATCCAACCTGTCCATGTGGTTATTGCGCAATGCAGTGTGCCCCACCAGCGCCGCCACGTTCACCGCAGGCCGCGCTCCATTGACCGCATCCGCATATTCCGCAAACGTTCCATATCGAAAACCCTCGCGCTCGCCCAAAAGGTTCATTGGATCGGGCAATGCACCCCCCAACGTCGCCGGCGACGCACTGATGCCGCAGTTGCCCACAATCACAGTCGTCACGCCCTGTGACAACTTGGGAAGCATCTCCGGCCTGCGGATCACATAGAGATCGTCGTGCGTATGAACGTCGATGAATCCCGGCGCCAGCGTCAACCCGTCCGCTTCCACAACGCTGTCCGCGTGCAGCGCCAGCGAAGGAGCAATCGCCACGATGCGCCCATCCGCAATCCCGACATCCATCCACTCCGCGGGCGCGCCGCCGCCGTCCATCACTGCCGCTTTCCGAATCAACGTGTCGCAACTCTGCATGGCCGCTCGTTCAGAATATAAACTATAAGCGCTGCGCGTTTGTGCCCAATCCCCGCGCGAATCCAAGGCATCTGGAGATTACCTTGAGCGATGCAAAAGCCATTTCAGCTGATCTCTTCGCGCCCATTGCCCCGCTCAATAAGGGACTTGGCGCATTTGATCGCGAACTTCACCACAACCAGATCCCACGCCTCAACTGGAACCTCCTGCGCGAAGACCTCAGCCTCCCCGCAGCCGTTCTTTACCAGGACAAGCTCCAACACAATTTGGAGTGGATGCGCCGATTCATCGCCGCTTACGGTGTCAAGCTCGCGCCCCATGGCAAAACCTCCATGGCGCCGCGGCTTTTTGAGATGCAGCTCGAATCCGGCGCCTGGGCCATTACCCTCGCCACCGTACCCCAGGTTGAAGTCGCCTATGCGCACGGCGTGCGCCGCGTCCTCATGGCAAATCAGCTCATCGGCAAGCAAAACATGGCCGCCATCGCGCGACTTCTTGAAGACCCCGCCTTCGAGTTTTTTTGTCTCATCGACTCCGCCGCGCAGGTTGATCAGTTAGGCCGCTTCTTCTCCGACCGCAAACAGTGTCTTCGCATCCTCATCGAGCTCGGCGTCAACGGCGGCCGAGCCGGAATTCGCGACGACGCACAGCTTCAATCCGCGCTCGAGGCCTTAGCGCGCTGGCCCGAGGCGATCTCCCTCGATGGCATCGAAATCTACGAGGGTGTGCTGCACGACGAGGCTTCCATTCGCGCCTTCCTCCAACGCGCCGTCGAAGTCACGCGCACACTCGCAGATGAAAACCACTTCCACCGGTCGCCCATCATGCTCACAGGCGCCGGCTCCGCCTGGTACGACGTGGTTGCCGAAGTCTTTACCTCCGCAAATTTCCCTCGTCCTGTCGAAATCGTCCTTCGCCCCGGCTGCTATCTCACCCACGACGTCGGCGCCTATCGCGAAGCGCAGACCCGCATCCTCGAGCACAATCCCATCGCGCGAAAGATGCGCGCCGGCCTCATACCCGCACTCCATATCTGGGCCTACGTGCAGTCCATTCCCGAAGCCGACAAAGCGATCGTCACCATGGGGCGCCGCGATGCAGCCTTCGATTCCGGCCTGCCCGTCCCGGCTCTGCATTTCCGACCCGCAGACACCGCACCGCAATCAGCCCCCACCCATTGGGAAGTGACGAAGTTGATGGACCAGCACGCATTCCTGCGCATCCATCCCGACGACGATCTGCGCGTCGGCGACATGCTTGCTTTCGACATCTGCCACCCCTGCCTGACCTTCGACAAATGGCGAACACTCGTCGTAGTCGACGCCAATTGGCAGGTAACGGAAATCATTCAAACCTACTTTTAGTTCCGCCGTCCCGCCCGCAAACAAGCAAAACAAATCGAGCTGCCATTCTGAGCGAAAGAGCCATCACCCCGTAGGGGCCGAAGGATAGTAGCCCAAGACAAGTTCGCGAGAGCGAATGCTGTCCTGGGATATGCGCGAAAAATGATTCAAGCCCCGGAGGGGCGACGGAGCACTCTACCCTTACTCCGACCCCGGAAAAATCCAAGAAAAGCGACCCCTAATACAGCAAATACTTTCCCCGCACCGTCCCAAACTTATTCATTCCCTCGATCCACTCCTCGGCAATTCGCCGCGGATCGTTCCCGGCCCGAATCTCACTCAGGCTCGCCTTGTTCACCATCAATCCATCGATTGCATCGAGCTTGTAACTCGCTGGATAGAGCGCATTCAGCGCCGACCCCACCTCAACCCCCAACTCCGCCGCGTCGAGAACGTTCCTGTCGGTCACAACGATCTGCACGCCGCCGCATTTTTCATTCGCATAGCTGGAACTGGTCGGCGTGAATTCAGTCGGCACAAAACGCACCCCATCGATCTCCCGCGCATTCAAATAGACGGCAAGTTCCTGAGCCTTAACCCATGGCGCCCCTACCACCTCGAACGGCGTATCTGTCCCGCGTCCCACCGAAATATTCGATCCCTCAATCATGCCGATCCCAGGGTACAGAATCGCCTCGGTCAGATTGCGCATGTTCGGCGAAGGATTCACCCACATCGCGCCCGTCGAATCGAACCAGTCGCCGCGCATCCATCCTTCCATCGGAACCACAGTCAGCCTCGCGCCAATTCCGCGCTCCGCGTTAAACATCCGCGCCAGCTCTCCCATAGTCATGCCATGCCGTACGGGCGTCTGTCCATAATCCACAAAGGATTCCCTTCCCGCATCGGCAACCGGCCCTTGCACCAACGTGCCGCCAACAGGATTCGGCCTGTCGAGAATTACAATCGGTTTTCTCGTCTTTGCCGCGGCCTCAAGAAAGTAGCCCATCGTCGTCTCGTACGTGTAGAAACGCACGCCCACGTCCTGAATGTCGAAGACGATCGCATCCAACCCCGCGATCACCGCTTCTGAAGGCCTTCGTTTCGCATCGCTATCGCCATACACGCTATACACTGGAACACCCGTCGCCGCATCCTGCGAGCCGTTAATCTCTGTCGTATCCAGCTGCCCGGCAATCCCATGCTCGGGGCTGAAAATTGCGGCCAGCTTTATGCCAGGCGCATGCGCCAGCACGTCCACCGTCCGCGCGCCGCGGCTGTCGAGTCCCGTCTGATTCGTTACCAATCCCACCCGCACTGGATGAGCCGCATCCGCGCCCAGTTCGCGAAATGCATGAGCCTCCAGCATGCCGATCCCCGTCTTCACCTGCCCATTGCGTGCTGTAATGCGCCTCGAAGCCGTCAACGCCTCGTTATATCCCGTGATCCGCGCCAGTCGGTATTTGTCTTCCTCCGTAGCCGTTAGCTCCAGCGCTTCCACAAGCGCGGTTGCCACCTTCGCACGCAGAGAGACTGTCGACTTTCCGCCCCGCGGATGCACCGCATTTGTCAGCAGCACGATGTACGTATCCGTGACTGGATCGATCCACAGTGAAGTCCCAGTGAATCCCGTGTGTCCAAACGATCCCACCGGCAGCAGTTCTCCGCGATTCGTAGAGAACGGCGAATCGATATCCCATCCCAGCCCGCGCAGCGCTGCCGCATTCACCGGTTGTTGCGGCGTCGACATTTTCTCCACGGCTGCCTTGTTCAGCACCGTGAATCCGCTTAGCAGATCTTCTGCGAATTTCGACAAGTCGTCCGCCGTCGAGAAAAGTCCCGCGTGCCCCGCCACGCCGCCCATCCTGCGCGCAGTTGGATCATGCACCACCCCGCGCAGCATCGCACCCTCCTCGTCATATTGCGTGGGCGCAATGCGCGAACGCCACTCCGCGGGCGGCAAAAACCGCGTGTCCTTCATCCCCAGCGGTTGATAGATATGCTCACTTGCATACTTGTCCAGCGTTGTCCCGGTCACCTTTTCAACAATGAATCCAAGCGTCTCAAAATTAATGTCGCTATACACAAATCGCGAGCCCGGCGGATTCTGCGGCTTCTGCATCATCGCCATCTCGAATGCCTTCGCCCGACCCTCCCACGGGATTTTCAGATCGAGATCGGGAGCCAGACCCGAGTAGTGCGTCAGCAGATCGCGAATCGTGATGTCCTTTTTCCCGTTCTGCGCAAACTCGGGAAGGTACGTCGCCACGGCATCCGCCAACCGAATTCGGCCATCCTCAACCAACTGCATCACGGAAATCGTGGTCGCCACGCACTTGGTCAGCGAGGCCAGGTCGAAGACCGTATCCAGCGTCATCGCCTCCCGCGTCGGTTCCAGCGACCGCATGCCAAATGCCTTGCGATGAATCACTTTTTCGTCGTGTCCGATCAGAAGTACCGCGCCTGGAATGTTTCCTTCGGCCACCGCTCTTTCCACAACGGCATCGACCTTGCCAAATTGCGCAGTCTCATCGCCTGCCTCATTGGCGCTCCTGGCCGTTGCTTGCGCCGGCAGCCGGCTCATTGCACACAGCATGCAAGCCAGCATCACCCAACTTCGATTACGAATGTCCTTCATGCTGAAAGGTTCTCCCCGCCTGCTCTCATTTTGACTTACGCCTCCCCGCTCTGCCGCAACCCGGCGCGAAGCCCGGCATCGCTCCCGCCGCCCAACAAAAAGCTCGCTGCAAGACCCACGATAAAGGTCATTCCGCTGCCCAGTGCCACATACCAGGTGAATGCCACGTTCGTAAACAACCACAAGTAAACATTCAATGCGAACCCGGTCACCATTCCAATCATCGCTCCAGACTCGATCGCAGTCTTCGTCAAAACGCCAAGCAGAAAGACGCCCAGCAGCCCTCCATACGCGACGGATGCAATCGATAACCCCATCTCCAATACCCTTCCACCATGCCGCGCCGCAATCGCCAGTGCAAACAAAAGCACCGCCCATCCAATCGTGAAGCGCCGCGAAACAGTCACGCGCCGTTCTTCCGTCGTCCTGGGGAAAAAACGCCCATAAAAGTCGATAGTTGTCGTCGATGCCATCGCGTTCAGCGCCGCACTCAAGTTCGACATGGCCGCTGCAAGAATTGCCGAAATCAACAGCCCGCTGATTCCATGCGGCATCCTTGTAACTACATAGGTCGGAAACACCATGTCGCTGCGCGTAAACGCAGCCGCCGGCGGCGCCATCGAGTAGTACACGTAAAGCATGGCCCCAATCAGCAAGAATAAAGTGAAGAGCGCGAACACAACCACTCCGCTCGCGAGCAGAGCAAGGCTTGCGTCGCGCCGGTTGCGCGCCGCTAGAAGTCTCTGCACGATCAACTGATCTGTGCCGTGACTGGCAGTCGTCAGCAGTGCCCCGCCAAGCACGCCTGACCAAAGCGTGTACGTCGCCGATGGACTCCACGAAAAATCGAAGACGCGAAATTTGTCCGCCTGGCTCGCAACCGCGTGAATCGTCTCCCATCCGCCCGGTACGTGATGCGCAATCGAGAGGGCCGCAATCACAGCACCCGTCGCGTAGATCGAAAGCTGCACCACATCTGTCCAGATCACCGCCGCCATGCCTCCCTCAAATGTATAGGCAACGGTCAGTGCAGTCACGATCGCAATCGCAGCAATGTCTCGTCCCGCATCGCTGAGCCCGCTCAACAGACCGCCCAATGCAATGCGAATGACAATGGCCACGGCGAACACGCGCACACCTTCAGCCGCTGCGCGTGTCACCAAAAAAACAGCGGCCGTCAAGGAATGGAGCCGCCCTCCGAACCGCTTCGCGATCAGTTGGTAAGCAGTTGCTAACTCCCCCTTGAAATACTGCGGAAGCAGAAATAGCGTCACCAGAATGCGGCCTGCCAAATAGCCCATCGCAAGCTGCAGAAAGCGAAAATCTTTATCGTAGGCGAGCGCCGGAACCCCGATGACCGTGAGCGTGCTCGTCTCCGCGGACACGATCGACAGCATGATCGCCCACCATGGAATCGTCCGGTCCGCGAGAAAGTATCCCTTCAACGTGCTTTGCTTACGCCGAAACCGCAGGCCGAACAGCGTCACTCCCGCCAGATAGGCAGCAATCACCACCAGGTCCAGCGTATTCAAGCCCATCCACGGTTCCCTTCAAGTCAGAAGGAATTGGTCAAACGCGAAGAATGCGAACTCCCTGCCGCTCAAACGGCGCCAGCGATTCACTGCTGGCATCCGTATCCGTAATCAACGTCTGAATCTCGTTCAGCGGGCAGATGAATGCCGGGCTCACCTTGCCAAGCTTGCTCGAATCGGCCGTCACAATTACCTGCTTCGCTTGCTTGATCATCTTGCGAAACACGAGCGCCTCATCCGTTTCGAGTGTAGTCGCTCCGCGCTCCGCATCCAGGCCGGTCACGCTCAGGAACACCTTGTCCATGTATACATCGTCCAGAAATCCCAGCGCCGCATTGCCCGTCAGCGAGAACGACCACGCCCACGGAACCACCCCGCCGGTCAAATAGGTGCGAATGCCCGGCTGGTTGCAAAGCTCCATGCCAATGTTGATTGCGTTGGTCACAACCTGGATCTTGTCGCGGTGCCGCAGGCTTCGTCCAACGTGTGTGGTCGTCGTGCCGGCCGTCAGCCCGATGCTCTCGTTGGCTTGCACTAATTCCGCTGCTGCCAATCCAATCCGCCGCTTCTGCTCGGCGTAGCGCTGTTCGCGCGCAAGAAACGAGCTGTCGTAGCGAAACGGCTCATAAAGCAGCGGTTCCACCAACGTCGCCCCGCCGTGCGTGCGGCGAATCAGGCCTCTGCTCTCCAGCCGGACAAGATCGCGCCGAATGCTTGGTGCAGACGATCCGGCCACCGCTAGAATCTCTTCGATGGTTGCGCTTCCCGTCCGCAGCAGGAATTTCACGATCAACTCGGAACGGCGATTAATGGCGTCGGACATACCGCACCGATTCTAGTCCGGCAACCGTGCCTGTTTGCAACCAAAAATCGTATTTTGTGCAAATTTTCCCTCAAATTTCTCGCCCTTAATCACCATTCTGATTGATTTACGGCTGTATGATCGAAAATGAAACAGGGTTACCCCTTGGCGCCCGGACCCGCAGGACAGAACCATGCCTACCTTTGATCACGAAATGCTGCGCGAAATCTTCGAGCAGCCCGATGCCCTGCAACGCACCCTGGCCCTCTACCTCGATGCCGCCAAACTCAGGTCCGACGTCGCTGCTCTGCTTGCCGGCTGGGCCATTCCCGAGGGCGAAATCCTCATTGCGGCCTCCGGCTCCAGCCGCCATAGCGGCCTTGCCGCCGAAATCCTTCTCGAAGACCTTTGCGGCCTCGCCGTCGACGTGGAATACGCCAGCGAATACAGCTGTCGCGGCTCCAACGCCAATGCCGACGTCCGTCATCCCAGCGTTCTCGTAATCTCTCAGTCCGGCGAGACGTCTGATACCCTTGCCGCCCTTCGCGAGTCACGCCTGCGCGGCCAAAAAACCCTTGCCATCACGAACGCGCCCAGCTCCACCATGGCAAGCGAGGCCGACGTCTCCATGCCTCTGGGGGCCGGCAAAGAGAAGGCCATCCCCGCCACGAAGAGCTTTACCGGCCAACTCGCTGTGCTCTTTCTCCTCGCGCTCTACGAAGGCGCCCGCCTCCAGCGCATTGACGATTCGGCCCTGGCCGCGCACATCGCCAACCTCCAAGCCCTTCCCGCTTCAATCGCAGCGCAGCTCGACGGCTGGCGCAGCCAGATGCACCGCCTCGCCGAGAAGTATGTCACCGCCAGCACATTCCTGTTCCTCGGCCGCGGCATTCACTACGCCATCGCGCGCGAAGGAGCATTGAAGCTGAAAGAAGCCTCCTACGTCCACGCCGAAGGCTACCCGACAGGCGAGTTGAAACACGGCCCCAATGCCCTCGTCAGCGATCGCGTCCCGCTCCTGGTCCTGGCCACCTTCGACCCCGCCATCAACGCCTCCGTCTTCCGGTATGAAAAAACCCTTCAGCTCCTGCGCGACATGCGAACACAAGGTGCGCGCGTGATCGCCCTCGCTAACACCGGCGATGACGAAGTGGCCGCCCTCGTCGACGATTGCGTCTTCGTCGATCCCGCGCCCGAATACCTGCTGCCCATCGCTGAGGTTATACCGTTGCAACTGTTCGCTTACTTCATGGCGCTTGCTCGCGGCGTCGATGTCGACAAACCCCGCAATCTCAACAAAGCCGTCATCGAACCTGAACCCCGCCCCTGAGCCAACCAATCAAACCACAGGATGCCCCATTCATTCCGCAGCTCGATCGCGGAATGAATGGGAAAACACTAATCTCCATGCAAGCGAATTGCGGAAGTCGGTCGCACCGAAGGCGTCCGCCTGTGATTACAATGACCAGTTCACCAACAAACGCGTAGTTCTGTTCTGGAAGGTTCGCCATGCACCCTTATCTCTCGTCCGCATTCCGCCGTGCCACCTTCTCTCTTCCATTCGCCCTCGCTCTGCCACTCGTCGCCGTAGCCCAGGTCCACCTCCTTCCTTCCCCGCGCGAAGCCCACTTCGCCGACGAAACGCCCCTGGCAGGCCTCGTCACCATCGAGGTCCGTAGCAACGACGCGGAAGACGAATTCGCTTCCCGCGACCTCGAAGATGCGCTCCATGACTCTTCACTGCACATCGGAACTCAAGGCTACAAAATCATCCTGATGCGCACCGAGGCCCCTGAAGCGAAAACGCTTCTCGAAGAGCACCATCTCGCATTCGACCCGGCCATGAACGACGAAGGCTACGTCCTCATCCTCGACGAGCATCAGGCCTCCATCGTCGCCGCGTCCTCCGCGGGCGTTTTCTACGGCGTGCAAACCTTCAAGCAGTTGCTTCCTCTCCCCGGCGCGCGCTCCGTACTGCCCACCGGAACTATTCGTGACTGGCCGGCCATGAAGTACCGCGGCGTTCAGGACGATCTCTCCCGCGGGCCCGTGCCCACGCTCGAGTTCCAAAAGCATCAGGTCCGCGTCTTCTCCGCCTACAAAGCCAATTTCTACTCCCCCTACTTCGAACACACGCTTCTCTACCCCAACCACCCGCTCTCCGCGCCGCCCGATGGCGCCATGTCGCCCGCCGACGTGGCCGAGCTCGTGCGCTACGCCCTCCAGTATCACGTCACCATCATCCCCGAGCAGGAAGCCTTCGGCCATCTTCATCACGTCCTCAAATACGACATCTACGCAGATGCGGCCGAAACCCCGCACGGCAACGTGCTCGCCCCGGGTCAGGCTGCCTCGCTCCCGCTCATCAAAGACTGGTTCACCACCATCGCCGCCGAGTTCCCGTCGCCCTTCCTGCACATCGGAGCCGACGAGACCGGTGACCTCGGCAAAGGCCGCACCGCACAGGCTGTCAAAGATCGCGGCTACGGCCCCGTCTACGTCGACTTCCTCAAGCAGATCCACGACGAGCTTGCTCCGCTCCATCGCAAGATTCTCTTCTGGGGCGACATCGGCGGGGACGACCCCAAAGCCGTTCCTGGTCTGCCCAAAGACATGATCGCCGTCCCCTGGAACTACGGGGATACCACCGGCTTCGACAAGATGATTGAGCCCTTCGCCAAGGCCGGCATCGAAACCTGGATCGGCGATGGCGATGCCAATTGGGGTGAAGTCTATCCGCAAGCGCAAATCGCCTTCGGCAACATTCAGGGCTTCGTTCGCGATGGCCAGCGCCTTGGTTCTACCGGCTCCCTCACCACCGTCTGGAACGACGACGGCGAGGGCCTTCACAACCTGAACTGGTACTCCTTGATCTTTGGCCCCGTTGCCGCCTGGCAGCCCGGCGAAAGCTCCATCCCCGCTTATCAGGATGCCTTCGGCCCACTCTTCCACGGCGATGCCAGCGGCAAAATCAACGCCGCCGAAAAAGAAGTCATGGCCGCATTCGCCGCGCTTGCACAAACCAAAATCGACATGCGCAGCGACGACATTTTCTGGATTGATCCCTGGAGCGCGCAAGGCCTGGCTCTCGCAGCCAGGCTTCTGCCCGTCGCCCCGCAAATTCGCCTCCACGCCGAACAGGCCATCGTCCTCGTCGCCCAGGCCCGCGCCGCCA
>PLTV01000020.1 GCA_003164635.1 Acidobacteriaceae bacterium | reverse complement strand
TGACAACAACGATGCCGACATTCCTGGTTTCCTAATCGGCGCAATGAACGAGATTGGTCTCAAGCTTGAATCGGGCAAAGGACCGGTCGAAGCAATCGTGATCGATCGCGCGGAAAAGCCGTCGGCGAATTGAATCAACGTTGGAGTAATCGGATGGCGCGTTGGCGCTCGACCTATATCCCGGCTTTCGTCCTGCTCATGGCTTTGTGCGCCTCGCGCACTGCAGCAGCGTCGGAATACCACGGCCTGGTCACCTTCGGTGGACTGCCTTTGCCCGGCGCCACGGTGACTGCCACGCAGGGAACAAAGAAGCTCACCACGATATCCGATCAGGGTGGCGTGTATCGATTTGACGATCTTCCGGACGGAAACTGGAAGATCGAAATCGAAATGCAATGCTTTGCGACCATCCACACCGAAGTCACGGTCACCTCAAGCACCGCCGCCGGCACGTTCGAATTGAAGCTGCTCCCGACCGATCAGCTCATGGCGATCACGAAAATAATCAAGGCGCCTCAAGTCGTTGAGCCAAGCCTGAAAGCTCCCGTAGAGCAAAAGCCTCAGGCCTCCGCGACCGCGAATACGCCCGCTGAAATCCCCAAGGCGCCGGCAGAACAGAATCAGGATTCTTCCGACGGCTTCTTAGTAAATGGCAGCGTAAATAACGCCGCCACCAGCCAATATTCGCTCGATCGCGCCTTCGGCAACAGGAGGCCCAACAGCAAAAGCCTTTACAACGGCGGTCTCGGGTTTGTCTTCGGCAATTCAGCTTTGAATGCGCGCGCCTATTCGCTCACGGGGCTCGAGATTCCCAAACCCTTCTACAACCTCGTCACCGGAATCGCAACCATCGGCGGCCCGATCAAGATTCCGCGTCTTCTGCCGCGGGGGCCAAACTTCTTTGCGGCTTATCAGTGGACGCGCAACCAGAACGAGCAGGATGAGACGGGCCTCGTGCCCACTGAAGCCGAGCGGGCTGGAAATCTTTTCGGGCTGACCAATGTGCTGGGGCAGCCCATCACCGTTTTCGATCCCACAACGGGCATTGCTTTTCCCAATAACCAAGTCCCGGTGAGTACGCAGGCACAGGCGTTGTTGCAGCTCTATCCCCAGCCCAACATCAGCAACAATTCGCTCTACAACTACCAGGCCCCGTTGTTGAATGACAGCCACCAGGACGTGGTGCAAACTCGCCTCGACAAGACGATCGGCCACAAAGACGAGATATTAGGCAACTTCAATCTGCAAAGCAATCGTGCCGACAGCGTGAACCTTTTTGGATTTGTCGATGCTACCGATACCCTTGGCCTCAACACCAAGGTCAACTGGCAGCATCGATTCAGCCAGCATCTTTTCATTCTTACGAGCTATCAGTTCAGCCGGCTGAGAACCTCAACCGTGCCCGAGTTTGAGAATCGTCAGAATATCTCTGGTGCGGCGGGCATCAACGGCAACGATCAGACTCCGGTCAATTGGGGTCCGCCGGCGCTCAACTTCTCCAGCGGCATTGCGGGATTGTCTGACGCGAACAGTTCCTTCGACCGCAACCGCACCGACGCTGTCTCGGCTTCGGCAAGCATCTATCGCCGCCGCCATAACATCAAGGCGGGCGGCGACTTCCGCAAGCAGGAATACAATGACTTCTACCAGCAGAATCCGCGGGGAGCCTTTACATTCACCGGCGCGGCAACCTCAGACGCAGCGGCGACTTCAACGGCCACGGGCTCCGATCTAGCTGACTTCCTGATTGGCATTCCAGACACCAGTTCGATCGCCTTTGGCAATGCGGATAAGTACTTCCGCCAGCCTGTCTACGATCTTTATGCCACGGATGACTGGCGCCTGCTCTCTTCGCTCACCATCAACGCCGGTGGCCGGTGGGAATACGGCGCGCCGATGACTGAACTCAAGAACCGCTTAGTCAATCTCGACATCACGCAAGGGTTCGGCGCCGCCGCACCGGTGCTGGGTAGCAGTCCTGTGGGTCCGCTCACCGGCATCAAGTATCCCAACTCTCTCGTCCGCCCTGACAAACTCGGCTTCGAGCCGCGCATCGGTATCTCGTGGCGGCCCATCCCGGCATCCACCGTTGTGGTGCGCGCGGGCTACGGCATCTATCAAGACACGTCGGTATACCTTGGTTCTTCACAACTGCTGGCGCAACAGGCGCCGCTCTCGACCAGCCTGAATGTTCAGAACAGCGCGGCATGCCCACTTACCTTGACCAATGTATTCACTCCATGTTCCTCGGCCAGCGCCGATACCTATGCGGTCGATCCAAAGTTTCGCGTGGGCTATGCACAAATCTGGCGTCTGGCAGTGCAGCGAGATTTGCCTGCTGCCATGCAGATCACGGCTACGTATCTTGGCGTCAAAGGCACCAGGGGTGTTCAGGACTTCTTGCCCAACACCTATCCCATCGGCGCGGCGAATCCGTGCCCCGGTTGTCCTCTGGGATTCGAATATCGCACTTCGGGCGGAGCCTCGACACGCGAATCGGGCGAAGTGCAATTGCGCCGCCGGCTGCGAGCAGGCTTCACCGCGACCCTCGACTACACCTTCTCTAAATCCATCGACGACGATGCGTTTCTCGGTGGACAAGGGCATATCGAGGCGGGATCTCCTTCAGAAGCTTCAGGGGAATCTGCCGCGCCAACGGCACAGTCGGGAGCGATTGCGCAAAACTGGCTCAATCTGCGTGCCGAACGTGCGCTCTCCACATTCGATCAACGCTATCTGCTGAATGTGCAGGCGCAATATACTTCGGGCCAGGGCCTCGAGGGTGGAACGCTCATGAGCGGCTGGACAGGCAGGCTGCTGAAGGAGTGGACGATCCTCGCGAAGATCTCAAAGGGCAGCGGAATGCCTGAGACGCCGGTGTATCTTGAAGCTGTTCCTGGAACGGGTTTCACCGGCACCATTCGCCCAAGCCTGACGGGAAGTCCCATCGGCGCATCTGCCGGACGAGTTCACTTGAACGCTGCGGCATACGCGGCACCCGCTGCCGGCCAATGGGGAACTTCGGGAAGAGACTCCATTACAGGGCCAGGGCAGTTCAGTCTTGATTCATCGCTTGAACGCACATTCAGACCAACCACCAAGTTCAATCTCATTGCGAGGGTAGATGCCACCAATATCCTCAATCATGCTGTTTACAGCGGATGGATTACGACCATCAACAGCGCACAATTCGGTGTGCCGGCCAGCGTGAATGCGATGCGCAGCTTGCAGACCACGGTGAGGCTGAGGTTCTAGCCATGCGCATACTTCCAGCATTCCTCGTTGTCGCCCTCGCCGCTGCTTCCGCCGGCGCGCAACAGATCGGCCAGAATAAGCCGGCCGACGCACCGGATAACTTCACGCTCTCCGTCAAGGTGCAGTTGGTTATCGAGGCCGTCGTTGTCAAAGACAAAGAGGGTAAGCCAATCCAGGGGCTCACCGCTAAAGACTTCACTGTGACTGAGGATGGCGTACCTCAGACGGTGAGCATCTGCGAGCATCAGAATCTTGCCGAAGAAGCCAAGCCACTGCCTGCTTCAAAATCGAGCGACGAAGACCTGAAGCTCTATAAGCAGCTGACACGCTCGCAAATTGCGCCGGAGACAACCGGCAACGAACGCTACAAAAATCGCCGCCTGCTCGCTCTTTATTTCGACATGTCGGCCATGGCTCCCGGCGATCAGCTTCGGGCTCTCACCGCAGCCGAACAGTTTATCCGCACGCAGATGACGACGGTCGATCTTGTCTCCATCCTCCGCTACCAGGGCGGATCTGTCGATGTGTTGCAGGACTTCAGTTCGGATCGCAACCGGTTGCTCAGCATTCTCGACACCATGATCGTCGGAGAAGGCCAGGGGTCTGCCGAAACAGTCGACGACGCCAGCAGCGCCGATACAGGTGCGGCTTTCGGCCAGGACGACAGCGAGTTCAACGTCTTCAATACCGATCGTCAGCTTTCCGCGCTCGAGACGGCAGCAAAGATGCTCGGTCAACTCAACGAGAAGAAATCGCTCATTTATTTCGCCAGCGGTCTTCGCCTGAACGGCGTCGATAACCAGGCCCAACTTCATGCCACCGTCGATTCGGCAATCAAGGCCGGCGTCTCCTTCTGGCCGATCGATGCGCGTGGTCTCGTTGCATCGGCTCCGCTCGGCGACGCAACGCNNGCGCTGGCTGGCGACACGGGAGGCAAAGCGCTCTTCGATAACAACGATCTCGATCACGGCATCGTGCTGGCCCAGGACGCTATCTCGGACTACTACCTGCTCGGCTACTACGCCACGAACACGGCCAAGAATGGCCACTTCCGTCGCGTCAAAGTTTCCCTGGCTCAGAACCTCGAGGCGAAGTTGAATTACCGCGAGGGCTACTTCGCGGATAAGGAATTCAGCAAGTTCACGACGGTGGATAAGGAACGGCAACTGGAAGATGCGCTCATGCTCGAAGATCCCATTACCGAGCTTTCCATTGCCATGGAGATCGATCATTTCCAACTCAACCGCGCGGAATATTTCGTTCCCATCGTTGTAAAAATTCCAGGTCGCGAACTGGCGCTGGCTAAGCGCGGCGGCGCCGAGCACACGCTTATCGACTTTGTCGGCGAAATCAAAGATCTTGTCGGCGGCAGTACCGTCTCCAACGTTCGCGACAATGTGAATATCAAGCTGTCCGATGCCACCGCCGCCGAACTCGCGCACCGGCCCATTGAATATGACACAGGTTTCACACTCTTGCCCGGCAAGTACATGATCAAGTTCCTGGCCCGCGATGATGAGACAGGGAGGATCGGAACCTATGAAACCACGTTCATCATCCCTAACCTGAATAAGGAAGAGAAGCGCGTCTCCATCAGCTCAGTTGTGCTCAGCAGCCAGCGCGTCGAATTGAACCAGGCGCTCTTCGATGCCGCCAAGGCCAAAGACCGTCAGAAAGAAGACTCCGTCAACCCGCTCGTCCAAGACGGAAAGAAGCTCATTCCGAGCGTTACGCGAGTCTTCAGCACTGCGCGGGAGATCTACGTTTACTTCCAGGCTTACAAGCAGTCTGCATTCAGCCAGCCCCTGGCCGTCCCGGCCGGGAATCCGCCTCTGTTCGCATTTGTTACTCTCTATCGCGAAGGCAAGCAGGTTTTTGAGACGCAGCCGATTGCAATCGCTCCCAACCCAGCAAGCCGCCTCGGAACAATGCCGCTAAGTTTCAACCTTGGCGTGAATGGCCTTCCCGCAGGACAATACGATTGCCAGGTCACCATCCTCGATCCGCAGTCCCAGAAGGCAAACTTCTGGAGGGCTCCGATTTTGCTTGTTCCGTAAGCGCCATTGAATTCGAGGCCCCTTTGAGCCAGAGAGGCATTCCCCATTCTGACGGCGTACACGATCCCGATTTCAGGCTGGTCCCGGTCCTGTCAGGAACGATGGATTGTGGCAAACCAGCAAGATACTCTTGGTTTTCTGTCGTCGGAAAGGAACAGCTCGATCTGCCGTTCCGATAAGTCTCCTACGATCCACTCACCGGAAGAAAAAGCAGCCCGAAGATGTTCCGCCGCTAGGGCGGGAGTAGGCTTCCCGCTGGGATGATTTCCCTTTGTTGAATTGTTGGCACTGAGCCAACGGGGGATGGCTGGTGATTGTGTGCGATGAACTAGGCCATAGGCAGCGTTGGCTACACGAACACTCGGATCATCCACCATATAAGAAAGAAAGCAACGACTGCGCCCAAGATGTGGACCATCCAATCGCCAAGGGTTCTAGGTCTTCCGAAATTAAACATGCAGGAATGCTAGCAGTCGATGGCTTCGCTCTGAGCGCAAAAATGAATCGCTCCAAATCGAATTCGGAGAACCGGAATTGATCTCGAAGCCCGAAGAGAGCGGGACCGACTGCCTCCGGATCACTTCACGCTATTACGATTCTCTCCGCTTTGAGTCGCTGTGGAACGCCCCCGCCCTTGCATTGTCTTTTTGAAACGCTGCAAGGACAGGGAAGACGCGAAACCCTCAAGACAAATCGTGAATTCATTTATTCGTCCAGCACAATCACGCTGGTCGACTCAGGAATCGAGTACGGCGAACCCGATGCTTCCTTTATCTCGCTCGATGTCACCGTGTAGACATACAGCTTTCCGCTGCCGAGAGCATACAGATGGTTCGACTTGTCCCACCCAAACTCCTGGATATTGGTTTTATCCGCCAGCAGCTCGCTGTACGTGGTGATCGGACCGCTCCCATTGAAGTGGAAGATCTGGAACCCTTGGAAGGTGCCCACGGCCAGAAACTTGCTCGTCGGATCGATGCTCATTGCATTTAGCTCGTAATTTCCCGCGAACACGACTTGAGGCATATTTTCGGCAGTGCTCTTGGTGGTCAGAGTGCCGTTCGATTCCGCCGTATAGCTGGCCAGATACCAGTTGCCAAAAACCGGTCCGTTGTCGCCACCTTGACCGCTGATGGCCTGGAGCGCCACCGCCAGATGATTGTCATTGTCGGGCGCAAGGAC
>PLTV01000045.1 GCA_003164635.1 Acidobacteriaceae bacterium | reverse complement strand
GTAGTGCGCAATCCGCGGATGCCGCGCGTCGAACCCCGCCTGCTCAAAGTGCCGCGCCATCGTGTCGTTTTCGCCGCGCCATTCCCAATGCCCCACCAGCCCCGAAATCCGCGCCAACTGCTCTTCCGCAAACCCCAGCGCCTTGCCTACCTCCCGCGCCGCCGACCGCCCGCGATAGCTGATGACGTTGGCCGTCATCGCCGCGCCAAGTTGACCATAGCGTTCGTACACATGCTGAATCACCTTCTCGCGCTCGTCGCCCGATGGCAGATCGATGTCGATGTCGGGCCACTCGCCGCGGCTTTCGCTCAAAAATCGCTCGAACAACAGCTCCATCCCCACCGGATCGACAGCCGTAATCTCCAGCGCATAGCACACCGCCGAATTCGCGGCCGACCCGCGTCCCTGCGCCAGGATTCCGTGCTGCTGGCAAAAGCGAATCAGTTCCCACACAATCAGGAAATATCCCGCAAACCCCAGCTTGGCAATGAGCTTTAACTCGCGCTCAACCTGCGCTCGCGCCTTGGTAAGCAAATGCTTCTTCGCGGGCGAACCATACCGTTTACGCACGCCCTCCTCCACGCGCATGGCCAGAAAACGATCCATCGTCTCGTTTTCCGGGATCGGATAGTGCGGAAACTCATAGCCGAGATTGTCGAGCGTAAACTCCAGCCGGTCGCTCACGATCCGTGTGTTCGCAACTGCTTCCGGAATGTCTGCGAACAGTGCCGTCATCGCGCGCGCCGTCCGCAGCACGCGCCCATTGTTCACAGTCAGCAGCCGCCCCGCCTTGTCGAGCGAAGTGTGGTGCCGGATGGTCGTCAGCACATCCAGAATTTCGCGGTCGTTTTCTGTTGCGTAACGAACGCCATTAGTCGCCACAACCGGCAAGTTGAGTGATGAAGCCAGACTCAGCAACGATTGGTTGTGTAACTCTTCTTCGCGCAGTCCATGCCGTTGTAACTCGAGATATATATTGCCGCGTCCATAGATAGAGCGAAGCCGGTCAGCTAACTTCCATACTCCATCTTGTCCTTCGCGGGTAAGTGCCGCGGCCAGCGGTCCCTCATCGCCGCCAGTGAGGCAGATCAGTCCAGCCGAAAACTCTTCCAGGTCTTCGATCGTCGCCGCGCCTTCGGCCTTGCCCGGCTCGCGCATCTTGAAACGTGTCACGAGTTGGCACAAGTTCTGATAGCCCACTTGCGACGCGCAGAGCAGCAGCACCCGCGGCGGCTCGGAAGGGAACTGATGCGGCAGCCACTCCTGCGGTGTCAGCTGCTCTCCGAACGAACGCACTGCGATCTCCGCGCCGATCAGCGCGCGCACGCCGGTCTTCCTGGCCATGGTGTGAAAGCGCGCCGCGCCATACACGCCATTGCGATCGCTCAATGCCAGGGCAGGCATCTCCAACTCTGCCGCGCGTTCTATCAGCGCCTCCGGCTGCGAAGCCCCCGCCAGAAAACTGAAGGCGCTCGCCGCGTGCAGTTCGATATATTCCATTTCCATCGTCATGAGCCTATGAAAAACGAGTNNGCGAGCGAATAGCGAGCGTCTGCCCTACCGCAGGTGGTTAGTCGTATACAGCCTCTAGCTCCCACTTATGCCGCGCACAATCGTGGACTAACAGGCAAGTTATCGCGGCCCCATTGCTACCTTCCGCTAGAACATCCCACTCCTCCGTATTCCACGTCTCTATCGACCACCAGCATCCACTCGTCTTCCACGGCCCATAGGCCGCCGCAACGCGATACCGTTGTTGCCGATCGAAAAATGTCACAGGCCTTTGCGCATCCAGCCAAACCTGTACCGGGCTGGGTGGCCGCATGCGCCGCAGGGCCATCCGCGCAGGAGCAGAATGCGCTGCATCCAAACTCGCTGCCGTAACCCCAACCCGAAAACCCTCCATGCGAAAACTCCCCGGCCTGTGTGTGTCTTGCAGCGCCGGCGATCCCACTCGATCCTCGCCCACTATTGCTTTCAGCCGCGCCAGTGTTACGTCCAGCCGCGTGGGCTCCGGCGTCTGCGGCGCAAATAGCCCCAGTTGCACCTTGCTCGCCTGTCCCGGCGTCGCGCTCAGCGTAATCGCGAGTACCCCCGCCTGCGGAGGATGCGCCGCCACCTCCAGTTGCAGCAGCTTCAACAGAAATTTGCGGTCAACCGTCGGCAGCGCCGGGCGAATCGTTCTCTCGTACGCGAGTCCGGCTTCTAACCGCATCGTCACCCGCAGCGACGCCAGCGAAAGCGCCCGCCCCGCGGCCCGCGTTGCCAGGCAATCGATCATGCGCGCCGCTACAAACAACAGCGAATCGATCTGCTCCACCGCGGTCTCAAACGCGCAATGCTCTTCGAGCNNTTGCCTGCTGCCCCAGCCGCGCAACCAGGTCTGCTTCAGGCAGTGCCGCAAGCTCTCCCAGTGTGCGAATCCCCCAGATCGCCAGGGTCTCCGCAGTTTCATTCGGAAGCTGCAATACCTCCACAGGAAGCCTGCTCAACGCAATTGCTTCGTGGCCCGCAGGCACTAGTGTCACTCCCCGCGTGGTCGCCGCCTTCAGCCTGGCCGTGTGGAAGTTTCCGCTCACAGCAACGGCAGCGCGCAACCCCGCCGTCGCCAGCGCATCCTTGAGCCGCCCTGCGAGCACCGCCGGTGCTCCAAACAGGCGCTCGGTGCCCGTAATGTCGAGCACACATCCGCAGTCCATGCCCGCCTGCACTGCCTCAATCCGCGGCGAAAATTGCGCTGCGCATTCCAGTAATACCGCCCGCGTCGCCGCCTCCATTTCCTCCGACCGCGCCAGCCGGTGCAGCCCCGCAATTGTCTCGCACTCCAGCTTCGTCATTCCGGGCTCCGCGCCCTTGATGCGCGCTGCCCGGTTCAGCGAGCACACCGTCTCTAGCGGAGGCATTCCCTCCAAAATCGCAACCGCCTCTATCGCCAAATCTGTCCGCAGCCGCAACAGCGCCTGCGCAGGGAACTCCTCGGCACAAATGCATGCATACAATTCCTTGCTCATGCGCATACCTCCCGTTCGCTCTTTGAAGTTGCTTCCCATGTCGATGCAGGCGGCTTCCGCTTTCCAGCCAGGAACGGGGTGAATCGCTGTCTTCCCGTACTCACTTCGTAGGTGCATCCACGCAAGACCGTCCTGCCGGCGTCCGTACCCGCTTTCATGCCGCACTCCAGCACCACCGCCGCACTCGACTGCGCCAGCGGTTCCTCCGCCAGCACCAGCAGCGAGCACCGCGTACGGTCCGCCGCCTGCCGGAACCGGAACCACGTCGCCAATGGAATCCGCGCCCCATGCTCCGTAGCCGTTGACCCCAGATCCAGCACCAGCGCAGAAAACCCCGCCGCCTGCAGCAGCAAATCCGTAGCCCGCAGCGCCTGGTCCATCCGCGTAAAGTCAGGATGCGTGCGCGCCTTCACTGCCGGCACCGCCCGGCACCGTACCCAAAGCAATTGCTGCAGCCGCACCCCGCACGCCGCCGCTGACTCCACATCGAGCGCATCGTGCGCATCCACCCACGCACATACCCGCTCCTCCCGTGTCTGCTGCGCAAGAAAGCTCAGCGCCAAGCTCGTCCGCCCCGACGATGCCGGCCCTGTAATCTCGCTGATCGCGCCCACCGGCAGTCCGCCCTCCAGCAACGCGTCTATCGCGGCAATCCCGGTCGGCGAGGTCTCTCGGATCGTGCGCGCCTGCGGCGTCAGCGCGGAAGGGAAACGTCCTTCGAGTGCGCTCTCAATCTTGAGCCGAACTGCCGCAGCGGAAGCCATAAGGTCGAAATTTCGCCTATTCTACGCCTAGCATCTCGCAAAAACGCTTCTCTTGT
>PLTV01000128.1 GCA_003164635.1 Acidobacteriaceae bacterium | reverse complement strand
ACCTGCTCGAAGAGGTGGCTCATCACGCCAAGCAGCGCGAAGCCGAGCCCCACGAGGAGCAGGAACATGGCGACCGTGCGCCAGAGGGAGCCGTTCGCGGGGAGGCCCGGCTGAAAGCTCGATGGCACCATCGACATGCCAGCCGAGATTAGCGCGAACAGAAGCAGCGATCCAGCCAAAATGTAGAAATTGCGTGACATAAGAGTCCGTCTCAGACCTTAACCCAAAACTTCCCGCACATCCAACAGATTTACACCGGAGCGCGCGAACTCGGATTCGATGGTAGCGACGGAGCCGTTCAAATCGATGGGCCGGCACGCGTCGCGGAAAATGATTGCCTCGAACCCCAGTCGGCGCGCGTCGAGCGCCGAGTAGCCGACGCAGTAATCGTAGGCCAGGCCGCATAAAAACACCCGATTCAGATTGCGCTCGCGCAGATACCCGGCCAGCCCGGTCGCCGTCTCGTGGTCATTCTCGAAGAACGCCGAGTAGGAATCAATCTCGGGGCGAAAGCCTTTGCGCAGGATAAGTTCCGCTTGCGGTATGGTGAGCCCGGGATGAAATTCGGCCCCTTTTGTCCCCTGCACGCAGTGGTCTGGCCACAGGGTCTGCGCGCCGTAACGCAGCTCGATCTGTTCGAAGGGCCGTTTGCCCGGATGCGCCGACGCGAACGAGGCGTGATGGGGACTGTGCCAGTCCTGCGTGAGCACAATGTGTTCGAACTTTTCAGTGATTTTCAGAATCGGCTGAATGACCAAATCTCCGCCCGCTACGGCCAGCGCTCCGCCAGGGCAGAAGTCGTTCTGCACGTCGATCACCAGCAGCACATCTGTTGAGCCAATGTCCATCGGTTTCTGTCTGCACTCAGTGTCTCAGGCGTAGGCGAACCTACGATAGCCCAGCGTGCACTCGATCAAACTGGTCGCATGGGACGGCCCAAAAACGGTATGGTTGCAGCACGGGGAGGCTCGGCGTGAGCTCTGACGACCAAAACAATCGCTGGCGCAAGGCACCCAGGTCCACCACCGTCGTCTTTTTGCTGGGTGTCTTTTTCATTTTTGCCAGCTTCGGCTTCGTGAGCGATCTCACTGACATGGGGAGCGAGCGTCCGCTCCGCTTTGCCATTTACGTGATTCTCTCCGGGCTGTTTCCTGTCGTTTATGCCTACGCGGGGGTCACACTGCGCGGCAAATTCTGGAAAGCCCTCATCCCCGTTTTTGTTTTGCACTTTGCCTCCTTCGGATTGCTCGGGCGCTACCTCCCCGAAAACCCTCGGCCGAAAGCGCTCAACGCCGCAGCCACGATTGACCTCCAGAATCGTCTTGTCTTCGATGGCATCTCCATCATCATCGCGGTCTGTCTCGGCTATACCGGCTTGATCTTCGTTTCCATCCGCGAGGGTCGCCGCTACGGCAAAACGGAGATGGAGAAAGCCGTTCTCGAAGGCGAAATGACCGCAGCGCGCGAAGTGCAGCGCGTGATGGTGCCCGAAGACCTGCCGCAGATCGCCGGCTACTCCATCGAGAGCGTCTACCGCCCGGCGGCCGAAGTGGGCGGCGACTTCTTTCAGGTCGTTCCGCTGAAGAGCGGGCGCGCCCTTGTCGTCATCGGCGATGTGAGCGGCAAAGGCTTGCGTGCCGCCATGATCGTGTCGATGATTGTCGGCATCCTGTCCACTGTGAGCGGATACACCGAGGAGCCCGCCGAAATTCTCGACGAGTTGAATCGCCGTCTCTGCGGGCGCGTTTACGAGGGCTTCGTCACTTGCCTGGTGCTACGGCTCGGCGACGAAGGCCGCATCGCCATCGCCAATGCCGGGCACCTGCCGCCCTTCGTTCACGGCGCCGAACTTCGGGTGCAGGAATCGCTGCCGCTCGGACTATCGCTCAACCAGGCCTACGAGGAAACCGCGGTGCAGTTGAATCGCGGCGATGCCTTGGTGCTGCTCACTGACGGCGTGGTTGAAGCCCGCAACCCGCAAGGCGAGTTGCTGGGCTTTGGCGAAGTCGAAACCATGCTGCGTGCGGGCGCCACGGCGCGCGAAGTGGCCGAAGTCGCCGAGCGCCAAGGCCAGAACGACGACATTACCGTGCTACAGGTGGCGCGGAAGGTCTAACCACGATTCTCTACTTGCTGCCCACATCGGCGAAGAACGCTTCCACATCGGTGATGGTTTGCGTCATCCGGTAGGGCGGCAGACTGGCCAGAAATGTCCTGCCGTATCTCTGCCTGCTGACGCGCGGGTCGAGCAGCACCAGAACGCCGCGATCTTCAAGCGAGCGAATCAGCCGGCCGAAGCCCTGCTTCAGCGTCAGCACCGCGGAAGGAACCTGATAGTCGAAAAATGGCTTGCCGCCAGCTTCTTCAATGGCCTTCATGCGCGCGGCCACAACTGGGTCGCTGGGCACCGCAAACGGCAGCTTGTCGATGATGACGCAGCTCAGCGCTTCGCCTTGCACGTCCACGCCCTGCCAGAAGCTCGATGTCCCGAACAGCACTGCATTGGGCGTCGAGCGAAATTCCTCAAGCAGCGCCTTGCGCGGCGCGGTGCCGTGCAGCAGGATAGGGAAGTCGAGCACCGGAAGCAGTCGCTCATAGAGGTCGCGCATCTGGCTGTAGCTGGTAAACAGGCAGAAAGCTCTTCCGCGGCTCAGGTTGAGTACGCGCCGAATACAATTCGCTGCGGCTTCAGGAAACTCCGGGTCGCGCGGGTCGGGCATGTTGGGCGGCAGATAGAGCAGCGCCTGCTCCCCATAGCGGAAGTGCGACGGCACCACAAGCTCACGCGCTTCCGTCAGCCCCAGGCGCTTGCGCATGTGCTCAAAGCCGCCCTGCACCGTAAGTGTGGCCGAGGTGAGCACGACCGAGGGGATTGTCTCAAAAACCATCTCGTGCAGCAGCTCTGACACATCAATGGGTGTGGCCTGAAGAAACGTGTGGCGATTTTCTGTTCTGAAACCGCGCCGCGCCGATCCAGCCGAGCCACGTTCCGGCGCTCCACCCACTATGCGCCGTTCCATCCAATACACCATGTTGCTGGAGTTCGATTCGAGCAGAAACTCGAGCTCGGTGCGTAGGCGGGCAACGCGCTTCTTCAGCCCCGGCGCTTCGTCCACGCCGTTCATGCCTTCCATCTCGGCTTCGAGCCGCCGCAGAGTGGCGCGGACGCCGATATACAGGTCGCCGCTCGTCTCCAGGAAGTCTTCACGGCCTACAAACGGTTGGCGGCCGTCTCCCGCCAGCGGCAACCCGGCGAAGAACATCCGCGATCGATCGCGGAGCTGCTGGGTGACGCCGGTAATCGCCCCTGCGCCCTCTTTGCCGCGCAAGTGCGTCTCCATATCGCGGGCCAGTTCTTCGAACCGCAGGTTCGAAATCGAAAGCCCAAAATAATTCGAAGCGACCTCCTCCAGCTCATGCGCCTCGTCGAAGATCACCGCCGCAGCCTCGGGCAGAATGCCCGCATCGGGCGCGCCGGCCGCTTCCTGCTTCACCGAGAGGTCGGCAAAAAACAGGTGGTGGTTCACGATGATGATGTCCGACTCCTGCGCGCGGCGGCGCATCTCGGTAATGAAGCAGCGCCGGTAGTCGGGGCAGGTCGAGCCCAGGCAGGCCTCGGTGCGCGCATCCAGCTTGCTCCACAAGGCGCTCGACTCCGGCAAGCCTGAAAGCTCTGACCTGTCGCCGGTTTCCGTCGTCTGCTCCCACTCCGCAATCTGCCGGTACTGGTCAATCTCTTCCAGCCCGGAGAGAATGGGCTGGTTCTGCAGCGTCACCAGCTTGTGCCGGCAAAGGTAGTTGGCGCGCCCCTTCATGTAGCAGACGCGCAATGGGCCGAGCAGCGTCTCGAGGAACGGCACGTCGCGGAAGAAAAGCTGATCTTGCAGCGCCTTGGTCCCGGTGGAGACAATCACCCGCTGGCCGGTGCGCAGGGCGGGCAGCAGGTAGGCAAGCGTCTTACCCGTGCCGGTTCCTGCCTCCACAATCAAATGGCGTCGCTCGGCAAGCGACCGCTCCACGGCCTTGGCCATTTCCAGTTGGCCGGGGCGGTATTCGTAGGGCAGCGACGACCGCGCAAGGATGCCGCCCGGCGCAAAGAACTCATGCAGCGAGGGAAGAGTGCGGATTGTGACGTCGCTAGTGGCCATGAGCCTGACTCCATCATAGTGAACCGGTGTCTCCGCTGAAACGCAACGGTACTATGGCGGATCGCCCGGTCCTGACTCTCGTCCGCAATAGCCTGAAATCTACGAATCTCTCTAACCTCGCCACGGCGCACGCGTCCAAAGGAACAAGCGTCCGCGCCGAGGCGTATAGTCTCATCATCTTGTTCCGGATGTTTTTTCCCCTGTACTGGCAATCCCGCTTTCATCATTCCTGTTCGGAACAATGATTCGAACAAAGCATGACCGCCCTGGCGGCCATGCCTGAGGGATGTGGAAAGGGGGTTTCATGCTCCTTTTCGAAACCAGATCTCCTGGCTGGCTCGTGCCCCTGTTTGCCCTGGCTCTTCCCCTCGCGGCGCAAGATCTGCCCACTGTCCCAATCCTCCACTCCGCGCCCATGGCCGAACGCTTTGGCAAGCCCTACGTCATGGTGAGCATCAACGGACACGGGCCGTATCGCTTCATCATCGACACCGGGACGGGGGCCGATGCCTTTATCAGCCCCGAGCTGGCCGACCAACTGCATTTGCCCACAGTCGCCGAAGTCGTGGTTCGCGACCCAAGCGGCCAGGGTGGGCAGCGCGTGGGCCTGGTCACGCTGGACACCGTCGAGCTGGCCGGCATCGCATTTCACGATATTCGCGCCATCCGCCACACCATTACCGGCGAAGCCGGCACCTGCCAGGGCCTCCTCGGATTCACCCTGTTCCGAAACTATCTGCTGACCCTCGACTTTCCACGGCGCCAGGTCATACTGGCCCAGGGCGCGCTCCAGGAAGATGGTGCACGCTCGGTGCTGCCTTTTCACATGCCCGATGGCGTTCCCGTTACCAGCCTGCGCGTCAATGGACGCCAGGTCGACGCACAGCTCGACTCCGGCGGCGGAGGCTTGACCCTGCCGGAGGAGCTCGCCGCGCACATGCGATGGGAGATAGCCCCTGTCGTTTTTGCTTCAGGACAGACCATGGCCACGCGCTTTGCAATGAAGGCTGCCAAGCTGGGGTCCGATGTGACCGTCGGCCGCTACACCTTCACGCATCCGGTTGTCGAGATTCACCCGGCGTTTCCACTGGTCAACTTTGGATCGCCACCCATGCAGAGCTTCGCCATCACGTTCGATCAGAAAACTCTGCTGGTCAGGCTTCGTGCCGATCACGACCACTTTGACGTGCTCGCTCCACCCAGTCCGCCGCGGATGACCAATGCGCCGCAGGTAGCTCCGCCGACGAACCTGGTGCCGATCGGCTAAGGGGCGGGGCTGGTGCTGTTTTTTGAGCAAGCAAAGGCTGAGTTCCGGTGTCTCGTTGCGTTCTGGTCAAGGTCTTATTTGTTGCCTCAAAAAAAANNGGTCGACCGCTCTAAAAACGAGATTCCAAAGGACTTATTTGCAGATTCTAGACAACAAAGGAGTTACGGGCCCTTCCGAACGCTTCGAATTGTTCGTTGAAGGGATTGCGAACGCAATTTTCCTGCATTTGCGCGAAAACGCCTCTCGTGGAACCGAATCTAGATGGATTATGCGCCGGGGATGCGAAATTGCCTGCAAACTTGGCGCAGAAAAGTGGGGCAGTTTTGGAAGGTCGCCGGGCAGCCGGTGGAGCGGTAGATGGTTCGGGCTCTAAGAGCCTGGTGACCCCGAAATTCAGGCGAAAAACC
>PLTV01000362.1 GCA_003164635.1 Acidobacteriaceae bacterium | reverse complement strand
CACGGCGGCGGCATGGACGGCATGTACTAGAATTTGCCATCCAGGCAGACGCGCCTCGGCGCAAATACGAAAGGCCTCCAGCTACGGCTGGGGGCCTTTTCTTGCGAGTGAGCAGTGCGGTGCGATGAGCAGTGCGGGGTTTGCTTCCGCTGCCAAAGCAGCCCGGACGACTCGGAAAAAGTCAGAAGAACAACGTCGAAACGACGCTGAAAGTGAGGGCATTCGCAACCCGGGGACTGATGTCCGGTCCAGCAACATAGCTGAGGCCGGCGCCAAGGTAAACGCCACGGGTGGCATGGAGGTTATAGCTGCCCGTGAGAGTGCTGGAGTTCCGCCATGCGCTCTGACCCTGAGCCACAAGATTCGCGACCATGTAACGACTGTAATCTGAATAAGAGGCCACAATCGAGGCAGTATCGCCGGGACGAGATTTGAATGGCCCCTCATCATAGAGCCTGAATTCGTAGTAGCGCGTGTAGGCATTCAAATCAGTAGACGCGCCCATGGCAGAGATGCCGCTATAAACTCCCCGATTGGGATGCGCGCGATCGCTCATGAGCCACTGATGGTCGGCGAGGATGTAGGCACAGAAGTTACCTGAGGTTTGACCGCCGGTGCGGCTGTTAGGAAACGGTGTTGTGTTGTGGATGTAGCCCGCGCGCAACCACGTCTCATGAGAGTCGGTTGTAGCCGCGTGGTTATAGCCAGCCTCATAGATGTCGACCAGTTTGTCTCCCTTGGGCATAAAGCGAAAACCTGTTGCGTTCCGGCCGTTTGTGGCTGATCCACCGCCGGCATCGGTAGAGCGCTGCACGGCCCCCTTGAAGTAGAAGTCCACGGGGCCGGCCAACTTCAAATTGAATGAGGGAGTAGGAAGCGGGAAATGCGAGAGGCCCACCTCGTAGGGCAGAATCGCGTAGACACCCTGACTGCCAGTAGAAAGTGCTCCCCCCACTTGCAGGCCGACAAACTCGAAGTCATTCGATACATATCCAAGTTTGGCTTCTACATGTCCATTCGCAAAGGCTTGGTAGAGATACAGACTACTCATGGTGATTGCAGAGGGTCCCGCGCGGTACCAGCTGACCCAGTTGAGGCCAGCGGCGAAGTTCAACTGTGCGTCGTGAAGATGGAAGGCGCGCATGTCATACGTGAGGATGGGATTGGCCATCAACATTCCAAATTCGCGGTCGCCCATATAGACCTGCTGCGCGACGGGGACCGGAAGAGCCAATGAGTTCTGCTCATACAAAAGAGTGGCATTGCTCCGCAGAACAAATCCTTTGCTGTAAAACGCAAGGCGATAGGCGGAGTCCGCCCCAAGAACAGTGTCGGAAAAGGGCGGCATATGGATGTCTGCGCCAACCAAGTTGAGGTCTTCGATGTTTCGCGAAGCGGACTGAGCTACTGGATCTTGTTTTTCAGCGCCTTTCGACGGCTGATTGCTCTGAGCTGGAGACCGTAAGCAGAGCACAAAAAACGTCGTCAATAGCAAGACGGCACAGATCTTGAATGCAAGATGATGAGTGCTGAATTTCCGGGCACGCACAGATAGACCACACCTATCCTGCCCGGGGTGACCTCCAGATTCGACTGAGAGGCCTTTTGGCTAGAGATGAGATTATTGATTCTTCCCAAAGATTAACACGCCGCGTCGGCCCAATTGCAGTCACGCGTTGCAGTTTTAGATCATCACAGCTGGAGCCGCGGCAACAGTGGCGGCTCGGCCCATTCCAGCTTCGCCTTCGGTTGGCTGAGGGCGTAAGGAGCGCAGCCATCCTGCCGAAAGCCATGTGCGTGGAATGACAAATTCCGACCAACCGCAATCGAGACACACGCGAATATCGGGCGATGGAGTCATGGGTGGGTGACTCATTGTGCGTGGGCTATTACGAAAAAGCCGGACTTCAGCTGGAACAAGTGATACAGCGGTGGATTGGCACTTAGGACAGCTCATTACAACACCTCAGGAGGGCCCAGTTTCAGGGAACTCCCCAAAGTAATCGGTTGGGGGGTGACTTAATTTAGCGAAAATTCTGTCTAGTTTTCAACAGAAATGTGGAAATTTCCTTACGAAGGTAATTTTAAATTCCATAACATCAAAAACAACTTCCATATAGCGAATAATCGCCGGCGCGCCCATCTATTCTTGGCAGACGCTCTTGGTCAACGGATTCCGACCATCCCATCTTGACTTCAACAGGACTCCCTGAGGAGCCCTGTTGAAGCTTCTGTCAGGTTAGAAGATGAAGTGGAAGCCCATGGTGATCATTCGATTGCTGCCTATTGTGTTGTATACCGACCCAAAGTTTGCAGAGTTGTTGACACAGCCTTGTGACGAGACAGTGTTGACCCCAGGTACGCACGAGTATCCGGGTGTATTGGCAGGGACATAAGTTGGAACCTGGAGACTGCTTCCTGAACCGGTACTGTACGGCAATTGGTCTAAATTGGTTTTTGCGCTTTGCTGGTCAGCAGGATTATTACTTGTGACGATCTGTCCGTAGTTGACGTAATAGTAAGTGCCCGGTTGGCAGTTCTCGTCGTTCGCAATGCCCTGCTGAATTGCCGTGGTGGAACATGCGGAGTTCTGACGAATTTGTCCCTGATTGCTAGGCACGTCGAAACTTGCAGTGTTAGTTAAGTTAAAAACATTGAACTCGTATTGAGCGCTGTAGCGTTCCGCAAACTTGAACTGTTTGCGAAGAGAGAGGTTGATCTGTTTCTGCGCAGCTTGTCGGAAGATGTTGCGTTGTGGCGGGGCGAAGTCCGTTTCGTAGATGTCTTGCGGATCATTTCCGGTGGAGATGGGAATGCCATCTTGCCCCGGTTGCAGGTAGTTGATTGAAATCTGCGTCGGGTCAATGGCTGGAATGTAGCTGCCACCCGATCCCCGGGATGCCCCATTGTTGCCGGTGTAAACCTGCTTGGGGTTTGCAGGATTCTTGACGCCAAGGACAGGATTCATGAGGGTTGGGAAGTCGCCAAAGTAAATACTGCCAACGGCTCCGTAAAATTCGTACAGCGAGTAAGGTTCTCCGCTCTGAAGGATTGCCGTGCCATTCAGATCCCAATTGTTTGTAAATTGTGCGAGCAATGTGTGGTCTTTCGCCGCGTTGGGAATTGCAACTTCAAAATATGCGCTGAACACATTTGTCCGGTCGAAGTCCGACGATGCCCATGAATTGCGCAGGTTATTAGGGTTGTCGCCGGTGAAGAACAGCCCGAGATCGCTTTGTTCATCGAGCGTGTGACTCCATGTGTAACTCGCCCCGACCATATAGTTGTGCGACATATGCTTTTCGATATGGGCCTGAAGCGCGTCATACGCGGAGTTACCCGCTGTCTTATAGAAGGACGCGTTAGGGCTGAAGCCGATGTACGGTGCCCGGAAATCGGTGTTTCCACCATCCTCCGTGTTCCATGGCTCCCCGGCGATTGGCGCGTAGTCGCAGTAAACCGAACCGCAGACATTCTGGTTCAGCACTTCGAACCCGTAGCTGGCTGCCTGGCCCCAAATCGGGTTCGTAGCAGTAGCAATGACTGGCGCGTTAAAGGGAATCGGCACCACGGCATGGCGGCCTCTATTGCCAACGTAACCGATATCGATTGCGACATCCGAACTCGGCTGCCACTGAATGTCCAGCGAGTAATCGATTGTGTAGGGCAGTGTATTGGACCGGTCGTAGGTGCCGAAGTTCAGTGCATCCGGGCAAAGCGTATATCCTTCTTGACTTTGTACTCCGCCGCAGTTGGGGCCGAATTTCTTGTACGAGCCGGAAGCGGGCGTGCCTGTCATTGCGTTGAGAGTATTCAAAAGTGCCGTGTTGATGGTCGACGGATTGGAACTCGGTGCGATATAAGCTGGACTACCAGACGCACTGAAAGCTGCTCCAATGGGATCTTCGAGTGAACTTCCCTGGCCATTAACGAAGGAAGTGAGGGGCGCCGACTCGGTCACGCCAAAAGGTCCTCCGTAGCCGGACCCAGCTGGCTGCGAAAGGTAGACGAAATACTCGCCGCGATCGTAGTACATGCCGCCGGCACCGCGAACCACAAAGTTTCCATGATCGCGGTTGGGTGACCACGCAAATCCCACGCGTGGTGAAATGCCCCACTGGCGGCCCGTCAGCGTTGAATCGCTTACACCGGCGGTGGGGTTGGTTTTGTTGTTCCCGGCGATAATAAAGCCCGCATTGTTAACCGTCCATGGCTGATTGGGAACGGCGGTCGTCCCAGTAACGCTGTAAAGCTTGGGATCGAAGTTGAACATGTTGCCGTACTTTTCAGTCAACCCGCCGTGGGAGTCATAGCGCACGCCCAGGGTCAGGCTCAGGGATGGCTGCACCTGCCACTTGTCCTGCAAATAGGCGGAATACTCATTCGACCGGTAGTAGCGATCAGCGTTGTTCCGTCCGTTACTAATGCTCTCAATCACGTTGGAAGCGTAAACCGATCCCTTCAGCAGCTTATCGAACCCCTTGGTCGTGACTTCGGCATAGCCGTCGCGGTTGTTGGTGATGTTGAGCTGCGTGAAGCTATAGCCGCCGCCGGCCACGATGGTGTGCTTGCCTGCCGTGAAGATCACGTTGGTCGAAGGGTTCAACCGGTTCTGGTAGTAGCCCATGTCGATAAAAGAGCTGTCTGGACCCACCGACAGAGCGGGCGAATATTGATCGTTGTCGGCGAACTCTTTCAGCGCCAGACCAGGTAATCCTGGCTTGAAATCTGTGGTTGGAGCCGTCGGGGCGCCGTTGATTCCCAGGTTGCCGCCCGCAAGCGATTGGTTGAAATACGTGTAGGAGCCCATGCGTACGAAGCCGAGGCGTTGTTCCCAATTGAGGCGGGAGCCAATCGAAATGGTGTTGTCGATGGCAGCAACCTGCGATCCGTTGTTCTGAGTCACCGGAAAACCGCCTGTTTGCGAGAAGCCGTAGGGCTTGGAGACCGGAGCGTCCTGGTAGAAGTACTTTGCCGAAAGGCGATCGGTTTTGCTGACGTCGTAATCCAGCGAGATGGTGGCCTGGTCGGAGGTGAGCGCCGATGTTCCAATCAGGTTCACGTTCGGAATTCCGTACTGATACGAAGCGGAGCTTTGCGCGGATGGAATCAAGTACGATCCGTCGGGAAGCTTGGCATTGAACAAGGCCATCGCGGTTGGGTCGATCTGTGCCGCTGTAGCCGAGCCACCCCAGACTGCATCGGCCGCTGCCAGACCGGCCGCCGAGCGGTCGTCAGTCAAAGCCGAAGGCACCGTGAACTGCGAAATCCCTGTTCCTTGGTCGCGATTCGAGCGGCGTTGATACGCGACAAAGAGGAAGAGCTTATCTTTTTTGATCGGACCGCCCGCGGTCGCGCCCGCAGTCCAGCGCTGCAACCATGGATTGGCCATCGACGCCGGGAAAGTTCCAATTCCCTGCAAAGCGAGTTGGTACTGCTGGCCGTAGAAGAACGGCGACGCATTGATGGCATTGTTGGCGTAGGAGCCGTATGCCTGGCCGTGCCAGTTATTGGTTCCAGTGGTGGTGTTCACATCGATCTGCGCACCGCTCGTCGCGCCCTGCTGCGCGTCGTACATTGAAGCGTTGACGCGCAGTTCCTGCGTGAACTCCGGTGGAGGCGAAGGCAGGCTGTTGCCGTTCGAGCCATAGACCGAAGTGCCCACAGAAGACTCGCCGCCGGCGGTCACGTTGGTGCCGATGTTGAAGTTGTAGCGCTGAGAAGTGGAACCGCTGGAACTTTTGCCATTGAACAAGTTGGTGGAGTCGACGCCGTCCACTTGAAATGTGTTTGACGTGTCGCGTTGACCGTTGGCCCAAATTGGCTGGTTGCCGAGCCCCGAGTTCGAGTCGAGGTTTGAAAGCAATTCAGCGTTCACGCCGGGCGAAAGGACCGCCATCTGCGTGAAGCTGCCCGTCGCGAGCGGAGTGATCTGGATCTGCGAGGCATCAATCGTATAGCCGTTCGTGGTGTCGGTGGCGTTCAGAAGCGGGGTCGATGTCACGACGACAGATTCCGTAGCCTGCCCGACCTTCAGGGTGACGTTCAATGTGGTTGCGCGCGCTTCCTGAACGGGAGTCTTTTCAAACTGGCTGGTCTCAAATCCGTCGCGGGTGACCTTCACGACATAGGTGCCGATGGGCAGATTGAAAATCTGAAAGCTGCCGGTTCCGGAGGTGGTGGCCGTCGAAGTAACGTTGATGGCGGCATTGGTCGCCGTAACGGACGCCCCCACAACAGCCGCGCCGGACGGATCGAGCACCGTTCCATTGATTGAGCCCAGGGTCTGCTGCGCTACCGTGGGCAACGTGCATAAGAGCGCGACGCTGAGCAACATGACGAATCGCGCGCTGGTTCTCCAGAAGGTTTGAATCATTGGTTCCTCACAGAATGCTTGGGGTTTTTGAGAATTTGACGGTCTTATGACTTTCGGATGACTGGCCGTTTTGGTTGTGAAGCGCGGGCTTAGTGGTATTGCCTAAAAGTTTAAAGAAGAATATCGGGTGAACCATGAAAAACTCGTAAAGATCAGAGGTGAATTTCTCGTCACCAAACGAATGAATTCATCAAGTTGCGGGCAGGAATCTGTGGAAAATGAAGAGGGGAATTTTTCATTTTGTGGGACTTTTCATCGCAATACGAGATAAAGGGCTTTCGCGGTATCCGGTGATGAGGGCCGGATTTTTCACGGCAGGGCCTGAATCAGAAGCTTTCAATCCATCCGCCGAGAAGCGATGGGAACACTCCCATAAGCACGACGGCAACCGCGATGACAACCAGTGCCAGCAGCACGGCCGGATGCACGTGAATGGGGCTTTCATCGACGGCCGGCATCACGTAGGCCCGCTTCAACACCTGCAGATAGTAATAGAGCGACACCGCGCTCATCGCAATCGCGAGGCAGACCAGTGCAAACGGTCCGTTTCCCGCGTGCTCGCTCAGTACCGCCGCAAACAGGTTGAACTTGGCCCAGAAACCCACCAGTGGCGGTATGCCCGCCAGCGAAAGGAACAACACCAGCAGGATTCCGGCCAGCACGGGATTCCGTTTTCGCAGGCCAAGGAATGCCTCCATCCGGTCGCTCCCGGTGGCTCGCTCGACTACCGACACCAACCCAAAGGCGCCGATGGTCGTGACTCCGTAGGTGAGCACGTAGAAGAGCACACTCTGCAATGCGCGCAACCCTGCTGAATCTGCTGCCGCACTTAACGCCGCCGCGCTGCCGTTGATTCCCGGCACGGGACGCACGGCAAGCGCAAGCAGCATGTAGCCGGCGTGCGCAATCGCCGAGTAAGCAAGCAGTCGACGCACGCTGGTTTGCGCCAGCGCCGCCAGGTTGCCCCAAACCATTGAGGCTGCCGAAACCACCAGCAGGATCGTCGCCAGCGCAGGCCAGGTACGGGACCCGGCGACTAACTGCGCCTGCGCAAGGCCAGCGGAAGCCAGGCTTGCACTCGGCCTCACCCACCAGTTGACGGCCAGTGTCACCAGCAAAGCAAAGCTGGCCACCTTTGAAACCGATGCGATAAACGCCGCGGCTGGCGCGGGTGCGCCCTCATAAGCGTCGGGCGCCCACAAATGGAACGGCACCACGGCAATCTTGAATCCAAGCCCCGCGACAACCAGAACCCACGCCACATAGAGCAAAGGGCTTGGACCGGCCATCGCGATCCTCGATTGAATCAAGGCGAGCGATGTTGTGCCCGTGAGGCCATAGAAATAGCTGAAGCCGAAAAGCAAGAATGCGGCCGACATACCTCCGAAAAGGTAGTACTTGATTGCCGACTCGGCGCTCTTTGAAGAGCTCTTGGAGAATGCGGTAAGGATGTAGAGCCCCAGGCTCAGCAACTCAAGCCCGATAAAGATGACCAGCAGATCCTGGGCCGCGGCAATCAACAGGCCGCCGGAGGCAGCCATCAACAGGACGGCAACGAATTCGCCCACATGGTTCGTGAAAACCGAGTCGAAGAGGAGAAAGAGCGTGAGCGCCGTCAGGACGAGGATCCCGTACTGGGCAACCGCTGTGAACCCGCCAGTAGCCAACAGGGCGGTGGCGCCGCTGCCGTCGAACGTGAGCCATTGCGACCCTTCCATCTGCACGCAGACGATGGCGCTAAGACAGCCGGCGACCCCAACGATCACAGCTGCCCCAAGTCTCACCTTCTGCGCAGACTTCCGCAGCAGGCCAAGATCCATCACCAGAACCAGGAGCGCGGCCACTTCCAATATGGTTTCCGGCAGCGTCACGCGGAACAATTGCAGGTAATTCATCCGCGCTCCCTCACCCAATCTGAAACACAATGCATACGTTTATAAGCAGAAGAATATCAGGTCCGTCACTCAAGTTGAGGAAGTGATCTTTTCAACTGTGCGTACGGTCACAGCAGGCTCACTTTGCATCTCATTTGCGACGGCATCCCCGGCCTCGTGCGCCGGGAGCGCCGACGGAGGTAGCTAGATGTCTGAAGCAAAGAAGTGCGGTAACCCTGCCTGTAGTTGCATACCACCCGGAAACGAAAATTTCTGCAGCTCACATTGCGAGTCGACGAAGGAGACAACCGAGATCGTCTGCCAGTGCGGGCACGGCCACTGTGCCGGCGCGACACCGGCAACGCAGACGACCTCAACGACTGCGTACTGATTCCCTGCCCTGGGGTGCGGCCCTCAAATCGAGAGCCGCATCATCCGATTCAGCCGCTGCACGAAGGTCGCGGGGTCCTGTAACGGCACGCCTTCCATGAGCAGCGCCTGATCGAACAGTAACCAGGCAGCGTCTTCGGTCACCGCATCGTCGGGCCGCGCCAACAGCTTCTGCACAATCTCATGATCAGGATTGATCTCCAGCGTGGGCTTCGGCGCGGGAAAATCTTTCTGACCCATAGCGCGCATCATCTGCTGCATCTGCATCGACGGTTCTTCTTCGTCCGATACGATGCAGGAGGGGCTGTCTGCCAGCCTGGCCGACGCGCGCACGTCTTTCACGCGATCGCCAAGTGTGGCCTTGAGCTTGTCAAGCAGCGGTTTCAGCGCCTCGGTCTTGTCCGGTTCGCCCTCGTCTTTCAGATCATCGCCAGTTGACGCCTTGTTCACCGACTTGAGATCGACGTCTCCGTACTTCTCAATTCCGGAGAACACAATCTCGTCGATATCTTCATCGAGAATAAGAACCTCGAGGTCGCGCTTTTTGTAAATCTCGAGCAGCGGTGAAGTGCGCAGCAGCGACTCGACACCGCCTGTGATGTAGTAGATGCCTTTCTGCCCTTCTTTCATGCGCGACTTGACATCGGCGAGGCTGGTCAGCCCATCAACCTTTGTCGATTTGAACCGGATCAACTCAAGCAGCGTCTCGCGGTTGGCGAAATCGCTATACAGACCCTCTTTCAGCGGACGGTTGAATTCCTTGATGAAGGCCAGATACTTCTCTGGCTCGTTCGCGGCAATGTTCTTCAATTCGGAGAGGATCTTTTTCACGCTCGCCGTGCGAATGCTCGTCAGTACACGGTTCTGCTGCAGGATCTCGCGGCTAACGTTCAAGGGAAGGTCTTCGCTGTCGATGATGCCGCGAACGAACCGCAGATACTGGGGCAAAAGCTCTTTGGCATCGTCGAGGATGAAGACGCGCTTCACATAGAGCTTGACGCCCACCTTGTATTCGGCCTGGTACAAATCGAGCGGCGCTCTTGATGGAATAAAGAAAAGCGTCGTGTATTCCAGGCTTCCCTCGGCCCTGGTGTGGAACCAGAAAAGCGGGTCTTCCCAGTCTCCGGAGATCGACTTATAGAGTTCCTTGTAATCTTCGTCTTTGAGTTCACTTTTTGGCCTACGCCACAGGGCGCTGGCGGCATTCACCTGCTCGGTGACGCGCTGTTTGATCGACTTCTTTTCTTTCTCATCCCATTCGCTTTTGTCGTAGGTCAGGAAAATGGGGAATGCGATATGGTTGGAGTATTTCTTAACAATTTCTTGCAAGCGCCAGCCATTCGCATACTGCTTCCCTTCCTCGTTGAGGTGGAGCAATACGGTTGTACCGGCCACGTCGCGCTCGGCCGGCTCAATCTCGAAGCCTGTCGAGCCGTCACTGATCCAGCGCCAAGCTTTCTCTTCGCCGGCCTTGCGCGAAACCACCTCGATTTTGTCGGCGACCATGAATGCGCTATAGAATCCGACGCCGAACTGCCCGATCAGATTGGAATCTTTCTTTGCGTCGCCGGAAAGCTGCGCCAGAAAATTCTTCGTCCCCGAGCGCGCAATGGTTCCCAGGTGCGAAACCAATTCTTCTTCGTTCATGCCGATGCCCGTATCCGCAATCGTGAGCGTCTGCTTCTCCTCATCAAGATCGAGGTCGATCCGCGGATTGAACTGGAGGCCCTTGTACGCCTCGTCGACGAGCGTCAGGTGCCGCAGTTTGTCGAGCGCGTCGGAAGCATTCGAAACCAGCTCGCGGAGGAAGATTTCAGGATGCGAGTAAAGCGAGTGAATGATTAATTGCAGGAGTTGATTGACTTCAGTTTGAAATTCTTGTTTAGCCATAGGTTTCTTATCACCACTATCGATTTTAATCGGCACATGCGCGTCGAGAACAAGCCCATCTTTTTTCGCAAAGCGCCTAGGCTATTTCATCTCAGGATGTGCTTCGAGCGTGAAATAGAACGTCGCACCTTTTCCGATTTCGCCCTCGGCCCACACCTCGCCGCCATGCCTGCCCACAATGCGCCGCACAGTAGCCAGGCCGATTCCGGTTCCCGGAAACTCATCGGACCGGTGCAGGCGCTGGAATGGCTTGAACAGGCGCCCGGCAAGTTTCGGGTCGAACCCGGCGCCGTTGTCGCGCAGATAGATCACCGATGCGCCCGGACGCTCCATGCAGCCGAATTCAATCTCGGCATTCTCGCGCCTGCCGGTAAATTTCCACGCATTTCTGATCAGGTTCTGCAGCGCAATTTGCATGAGCCCGCGATCAGCGACCACGTGACAATCGGGATGGACCACGGCGCGTACCTGCCTCTCGGGATATGCTTTGGTAAGACTCTCGAGAATGGAAGCAACCATTGGGCTTAGATCCAGTTTCGCCAAGTGTAGTTCCACGCTTGTCGATCGGGAAAGATCGAGGAGGTCGTCAATCATGTTCGACATTGACGTCACTGACGACCGAAGCTGCGCAAGCATTGCCTTGCGCTCGTCCGAAGCATCGGCCTTCTCGGTCACGTCGAATAAATAGGCCACGTTATTGATGGCCTGCAGCGGGCTGCGCAAATCGTGCGCAACCGTGTAGGAGAACGCTTCGAGTTCTCGATTCGCTGCCTGCAACTGCTCCGTGCGCTGCTCAACGCGCGCTTCTAAATCCGCCTTGGCCTGCTCCAGTGCCCGATCGCGCCGCTGAATCTCGACCAGCATCTCGTTGAAAGCCTCTGTCAGCGACAGCAGTTCGTCGTATTCCTGGGGCGGCAAAAATCGGAGCGAATAATCGCGCGAACGCGACACTTCAAGAGCTGTGTTGGCAAGCGAGACAATCGGCTGGGCCAGAAAGCTTTTGAAGACAACCCCCACCAGCAACGCCACTAACATGCACAGCAGCAGGATGACTCCCGTGATGATTGCAAAGCGGATCGTCTGCTTCCACGAACCTCGAAGCTGAGCATGGAGATAGACGGTACCGATTTGCTTGCCATGAACCTCAATTCGCGAAGCGACCCAGATGTCGATTCCCTTCGACCAATATGTGCGAGCGAGCTTTTCGTCAAACTGTGTCGCGCCGGGCGCAGGCGCCTGTTCGTCAGCGCGCGAGTATTCAGCAAAACGGCTCCCGTCGGCGGCATAAACTGCCGCTGAAAGCACATTGCTTGATTCGTTGAACGCCGAGAGCAACAACTGACCTTCGGCGCGATCGCCCTTTCCGATGGCATCAATGCTGCTCTGCCCAACCATTGCAGCCAGGCCTTCAAGGCTCCGCACAGAGGATTGCCGGTAAATATACAGATCGTAGGCAAGGAAGGAAACGAATGCCAGCAGCAGCCCAATGCCGCTCACCAGGATATTCATCAAGGTCAGCTTGGCTGCGATCGACGTTCGCCGGATGGGCGGTTCCGCCATTTCTCCTCCAGCCCTGAAGCCCACGATGCGCGGAAAATGGCGGCTACGTGCCTGCAGGTGAGCGACTTAGCCTCTACCGCGACGATCACTCAGATTCCGTGAAAGAGCCGGGTCAACTGCGGATACAGATATCCCAGGGATTGGATGGCCGGTCGATTGAACCGGGTTGCTCCGATACGGGGCCATCAGGCGGGTTAACGTGGGCCGCCGGCCAGCAGCGCCTTCACCGCCGGCTCGATTGCATCCAGCAAAATGCTCGGATACAGGCCCACAAACAGGGTCACTGCTGCCAGTAGAGTAACGCCCGTAATCTCCGGCCAAGTGATTGGTGCGAAGGGGTGCGCATGCTCGTATTCCAGTTCGTGCGCGGTCTGCGGCACATCGCTGAAAAAAGCCTTCTGCAAAGCCCGCCATGTGTAAGCGACGCCCACCACAATGCCCACGCCGGCGACGATGGCCCACCACGGCTTTGCGGTCCATGCGCCGACCAGAATCTGCAGTTCCGCAACAAATCCTGAGAAGCCCGGCAGTCCCATGGACGCCATGCCGGCTAAAACAAAGGCCCACGCCGCGAAGGGGAGACGCCGCGCCAAATGCATGCCTTCGAGATCGGCGAATTGCCGCGTATGGGTGCGTGAATACACGATGCGCCCCACGATCGCGAACAGAAGGCCTGCGATTACGCCATGCGAGAACATCTGCAAGACAGCGCCGGTCATGCCGATCTGGTTCAGCGTCATCAACCCCAGCAGCACAAAGCCCATGTGGCTCACGCTCGAGTAGCCGATGACAAACTTGAAGTCGGTTTGCGCGAGGGCGACCAGAGCACCGTAGACAATTCCGATCACGGCCAGAATCGCGAATACGTCGCGCCACGATCCAACGCCGGCGATGGAGAAGCCCCACGGGTCCATGCCGTGCGGAAACAGCCCGATGGCCACGCGCAGGCAGCCGTAGGCGCCGAGCTTCATGACCACGCCTGCGAGCAGCATGGATGCCGCCGTTGGCGCTGCTACGTGGCCTGTGGGAGCCCACGTGTGCAGCGGCCACATGCCGGCCAGAATGCCGAAGCCCACAAAGACCAGCGGGAAGGCCCACATCTGGAAGCTCACCGGCAAGCCTGCATGGCCGAGAGCGATGATTCCCGTGGACTGGCTGCCGGAAGCTGCGTAAGCCGCCAAGAGGCCGATCAGCACCATTGCCGAACCGACGAAGGAGTAGAGCGCCAGCTTCATCGCTGCGTATTCGCGCCGCGTGGATCCCCAGATGGCAATCAAGAAGTATTTGGGGACAATTGCAATTTCGTAAAACACAAACAGCAGGAAGAGATCGAAGCTTAAGAAGACGCCGTAGACGCCGCCAATCAGGGCCAGGAAGAAAGCGAAGAACTCGTTTGTTCGCAGCTCGATGTTCCAGCTGAACAGTACGCCGGCTACAGCGGCGAGCCCGGTCAATAACAGAAGCACGCGGGAGATGCCATCTACTGCGAGCATGTAATGGATGCCCATTGTCGGCACCCATGGCTTGTCCACAATCACTGTGAACGGATGGCCCACTCCGGCCACGAACCCTTGCACGGCGAGCACCAGTCCGGCCAAGGCGACCGCCAGCGCCAGCCGCCGCGCAAGTGCGTTCTTGCCCTTGGGCAAGAGCACCTCAAGCAGCGCTCCGGCAAACGAGATGTAGATCGTCCAGGCCAACACTCAGCGGATCTCCACGTGCTTAAAATCTCCAGTGAGCCAACAGGTACTGCACTGTCGGGTTCACGGTATTCACAATCAGTTGGGGCAAAATGCCGATCAACAACATCAAGCCGATTACGGGAACGAGCGCCAGCCGTTCGTTGGTATGCAGATCGGCAAAACCCGCGCAATGCTCGGGCACCGGGCCGGTGAATACTTTTTGAATGACGGTAAGAATGACGGCGGCGGTGACCAGCAAGCCCAGAATCGAAACGGCCGAAGCGATCCACGCGAGCGAGAAGACGCCGCGAAAGATGAGAAACTCGCCGACGAAGCCATTCAAACCCGGTAGCCCGAGCGAGCTAAAGAGGGCGACGCCCATGAGTCCGGCTAACACTGGAGCGGGTTTGCGCAGGCCGCCGAAATCGTCGATGCCGCGATGGCCTCCCGTGCGCTGCTGCAGAATGGCGATGAACCAGAAGAGAGCCGCGGCCGTGACGCCATGATTGAACATTTGCAGGATGACACCGTTCAGCGCAGCGGACTGGCTCGCGAGGTGCCCGGTCTCTCCAATCGCCTGTGGGGCAGCTAGCGCAAAAATGCCCAGCAGGCAATAGCCCAGGTGATTTACGGACGAGTAGGCGAGGACGCGCTTCAAATCTTTCTGCGCCGCCGCAGCCCACGCGCCCATCACGACTGTTGCTACTGCCAAGACCAGGAGCGGCGTGCGCATCAGAGCAATCTGGTGTCCGAAAAGCGGAAGCGCGATGCGCAGCAGACCGTAGACGCCCATCTTCGACATGGCGCCCGTCAACAGCATGGTCACCGGCGAAGGGGCCTCAGCGTACGCCGCCGGGAGCCAGGTGTGGAAGGGCATCATCGGCACCTTTACTGCGAAGCCCGCCAGCACGCCTGCGGCTAGCCACATGGTTACGGGGCCCAGGTGCTCCTGCACCATGCGGTCGAGCTCGCCGGTCCGGCCCAGGAATGCCAGGTGCTCGAAGTCCATGCTGCCCGTAGAAAGGAACACGGCCAAAAACGCGAGAAGCAGCGCAACCGAGCCCGCCATGGTGTACACGAAGAACTGTGTGGCCGCGGGGCCGCGCCTCGATCCACCCCAGAGCTTGATCAGGAAGAATGCAGGGATCAGACAGAGTTCCCAAAACAGAAACCAGTGGAAGAAATTGAGTGCGGTGAACGAACCGAAGAGTCCTGACTCCAGTCCCAGTACCAGTCCGAAGTAGAGTCCTGGCTGATGGTGGACGCGCTGCGCCGCATCGACGGACATTAATGTGACAATCGCGGAGAGAACAAGCATCAGCGCGCCCAGTCCATCGACGCCGAGATGGTACTGGATGCCTAATGTTGGCGCCCAGTTTGCCTGCTCGACTAAACCGATTGAACCGTCGGCGGGGAGTTGCAACCAGATCCATAACGAAAGCGCAAGACATGCGCCCGTTGTCAAGATCGCGACCCCGCGCGCATGCTTCCCAGAGACAAGCGCGATGGCAGCCCCGATCAATGGCAGCACGGTCAAGATTGTTAGTACGGGTATTCCGTTCATGCCCGGCTGCTCCAGATAAGAATGACGGCCAGCAGCACGACTGCCAGCGCGAGCAGCCGCAGGTAGGTCTGCACGCGGCCGGACTGCATGCGCGACAGCAGTCCTCCGCCCACTGAGATTTCTTCGCAACCCTTGTCGAAAGTGCCATCCACAACATTGGCGTCAAGGAAACGATTGAGCCGCGCACCCAGCTTGAAGAGCCATGATACGCCGGCGACCGCGCCGCCCCAGATGTCGCGATCGAGCCAGTCGGCGACCTTGGCCCACCACCAATAGAACGCAATCACTGTCGCGCCGTAAAACTCGTCAATGTAGAGGCGGTCGCGCAGTGCGTTCCAAATGGGCGGCGCCGCAGCTTCCAGAAGATCGGGTTGATCGGCGTGTGGCGACTTGTTGCCGTAAAGCCACCAGCCGAGGCCGAGCCCGATAAATACCACCACGGTCGACGTGCCCATCAGCGCCAGCAACCCGGGCTCGTCGAAGCCGCTCAGTCCGAAGGCGACCGGGGTGCTGTTGAGGAATCCGCGAAACCATGGCCAGGCCGGCGTACCAATCGCACCGAGCGCGACGGCGAAGAAGGCCAGGATGGCCAAAGGCAGTGTCATCGACTTGGGGCTCTCATGCGGATGCGCGTGACCGCGATAGCTGCCGAAGAAGACGTAGCTCACCTGGCGCGTCATGTAGAACGCCGTGAGCAGCGCGCCGAAGACCAGCATGTAGAACGGGCCTTTGCTCAGCCTGAAATGTTGCGCGGCTTCGAGGATGCCGTCTTTCGACCAGAAGCCGGAAAAGAGGATGGGAACGCCGCTGAGAGCCATCATGCCGACTGCGTAAGTTCCGAAGGTCAAGGGCATCCTCGACCGCAATCCGCCCATCCGCCGTACGTCCTGCTCTTCGTGGCAGCCGTGAATCACCGAGCCTGCGCCCATGAACAGCAGAGCTTTGAAGAACGCGTGCGTGATGAGGTGGAACATGCCTACCGCTACACCTCCAACACCGAGGCCCGCCATCATGTAGCCAAGCTGCGAGACTGTCGAGTAGGCAAGAATGCGCTTGATATCGTTCTGCGCGACGGCGATCAAGGCTGCGAACAATGCTGTGAATGCACCTACCCAGGTGACCACGCTCAGCGCTGTGGTTGTGCCGCCCGCCGGCATGCCGGCCTGCATCAGCGGGTAGACGCGTGCGATGAGATAAACACCTGCCGCCACCATGGTCGCCGCGTGAATCAGTGCGGAGACCGGTGTCGGACCTTCCATCGCATCCGGCAGCCACACATGCAATGGAAACTGGCCGCTTTTGCCTGCGGCCCCGGCAAAGATCAGAAGCCCTATCGCGGTCGCCGCTGAAAGCCCGAACGCCGACCGCTCCAGGAGGAGTGCCGTGAGCGCATGCGTCTCCATTGAGCCGGCGCCGCCGTGATAGAAGAGCAGCGTACCGGTTTGTCCGAAGAGCCAAACGATGCCGAGCAGAAAGAAAACATCGCCGACCCGCGTGGTGAGAAACGCCTTCTTCGCCGCCGCTGCCGCCGAAGGCTTGAGATACCAGAAGCCGATCAACAGGTAGGAAGTGAGTCCCACGAGTTCCCAGCACATGAAGAGAAGCAGAATGCTGTTGGCGATGACGACGCCCAGCATCGCACCCGCGAACAAGCTGAGGAAGCAGAAGAAGCGCGTGTAGTTCTCATCGTGCGCCATGTAGCCGGTGGAGTAGATGAAGATGAGCAACCCTACGAAGGTGACCATCACCAGCATCACGGCGGAGAGTGGATCGAGCACCCAGCCAAGGTCCAAAGGAGTCGTGCCTACATGGATCCAGGTGAAATTCGACGTCTCGCGGACCAATGCGCCGTGCATCCATCCTGAAAGCACGTGGGCAAAGGCAACCAGCGAGAGCAGGAGAGAGAAGACCATGGACCCGATGGCGAGATTTGAAGCGAGTTTGCGGCGCGGCTGCTTGAGCAACGCGATCACGCCTGATGCCACGATCGGCACCGTCGGAATGAGCCACAGCGGACCTGCCATCGCCGAGGTCCCCGCTTGCGGGATGAATGAAATTGGCTCTTGCATCAATCCTTCACCCCTTCATCCTGTTAATCGCGTCGAGATCGGTGGTCTGCGCGTGGCGATGAATCTGGATTACCAGCCCCAGTCCCACCGCAGCCTCAGCCGCTGCCACCGCGATTGAGAAGATTGCAAACATCATGCCCGTCAGCGCTTCGGGATGCGGTCCGTAGCGCCAGAAGGCAATCAAGTTCAAGTTTGCTGCATTCAGCATCAGTTCAATTCCGATGAGCACGAGGATAGCGTTGCGGCGCGTGAGCGCACCTGCCAGGCCAATCGCAAAGAGGAGGGCGGCGACCAGCAGGTATCCGGAAAGCGGCGTCATCGGCTTCCCTCTTTCTCGTGCATGGCCACGATCACCGCACCGATGAGCGCGGCCGTCAGCAGCAGCGCGACAATTTCGAGCGGCAGCACGTAGCGGGTCATCAACGCGTTGCCAATATCCGCAACCGTTACTGTCGGAGTCGCACTCGTGGTGCCTGGCGGAAGCTGCGCGGTGCTATGCAATACCGCCCAGCCCAGAACGGCGAATACGCATGCCGCAATGACCAGGCCCACCAGTGGACTGTGGCTGTACGCGCTGCCTTTGGGCGTCTCGGAGCCGCGTGTCAACAAAATTGCAAACACCACGAGGATGGCGACCGCGCCGATGTAAATAAGGATCTGCGCGAAGCCGGCGAACTGCGCGTCGAGTTCAAGAAACAGCAGCGCCAGCCCGGCAAACGCAACTGTGAGCGCCAGCGCGCAATGCACCGTGTTCTTCAGCAGCACTGCGGCCAATCCGCCTGCCACCGTCAAAGCCGCCAGAATGTATAAAACGAAACTCACCGCAGACTAACCCTTTCACTCCGCATAGCGGTAACTCCTGGGTCCGAAGTGCTCGCGCTTCATACCCACGCGCGCCATCACCACATAGGCAATCAGCAGCACTGCCGAACAAACGACCCAGCGCAAGAACCCTTGGCCCATGAACCGCCATGCCGCCGCCACAAACAGGTTCAACAGCGATAGTGGAAGAACAAACTTCCAGGCAAAGTTCATGAGCTGGTCTTGCCGTAAACGCGGCAGCGTTCCGCGCACCCAGATAAAGACGCACATGGAAAGCATGATCTTGCCGATGAACCATGCCCACGACGGCACAAAGCCGAGCACCTGCAATGGCGCGGAATAGCCGCCGAGAAACAACGTCGTTCCCAGGCCCGAGATGCCCATCATGCCGACATACTCGCCCAGGAAGAACAACGCGAACTTGAAGCCCGAATACTCCGTGAAATAACCGGCGACAAGCTCCGACTCGCCTTCGGGCAGATCGAACGGCGAGCGATTGGTCTCTGCCGTCGCCGCGACCGCGAAGAGCAGGAAGCCCGCGAATCCCCAGGGCGTGAAAATGTACCAGTGCGGCAGGCCATAGGTGTACTGGTTCTGCGCATCGACAATCCTGTTGGCGTTGAGCGAGCCGGTGATCATGACCACCGCCAGGCTCGACATGAGCAGCGGAACTTCGTAGCTGATCATTTGCGCGACAGCGCGCATCGCGCCCAGCAGCGAATACTTGTTGCGACTCGACCACCCCGCCATGAAGACGCTGAGCTCCGACGAGGCACCGATCGCAAAGAAGAAAAGAATGCCTGCGTCGAGATTGACCAGTGTCATGTTGCGGCCGATCGGTAATACCGCGTAGCCCATGAAGACGACGACGACCAGAAGCACAGGCGCGAGAAAATGCACCACCGCGTCCGCACTGAGTGGGACAATGTCTTCCTTGGTGAGCGATTTGATTCCGTCGGCAACCGGCTGAAACAGACCGTAAGGGCCTACGCGGTTCGGACCGTACCGGTTCTGCATGCGCCCCAGGCCCTTGCGCTCGAGCAAGACGGTGATGGCAAACAGCGCAGGGAACGTCACAATGATGGCGACCACCGCGAGCAGCACGAGCGCCGGCTGCTGCAAAGCTGCAGGAAGGAAACTCACCAACCAGTGGCCTAGCAGAACGAAAATCTGATCCGCTTTCTCGATCATTTCTGCGTCTCCGCTTCGGGCTTCTTCGTCGCTGGCTCTTCACTGCTTGCTGGAACCGCAGCGGCCACGGCAGGCTTCGCTGCCGCTGCCGCTTTGGCTGCGGCAGCCGCTGCTGCCGCCTTGGCCTTCTCGTCGGCCTTGACTTTCTCTTCCGCCAGTCGCGCATCCACTTCAGCTGCTTCTGTGGGATGGATCGAGTGGTAGTACTCGTTCGACCTGGCGAGCTGCGCTCGATCATAGAGCAGACCGCCAAAGCGGTCCGTCGTACTCAGTTCGAATTCAGTGTCCATCTTGATTGCTTCAAACGGACACACCTCGACGCAAATCTGGCAGCTCATGCA
>PLTV01000027.1:2603-5892 GCA_003164635.1 Acidobacteriaceae bacterium | reverse complement strand
CGAGTCCGGTGGTGATGAGCTTGCGGCGGGAAATGGTGCTCATAGGCGCTCCGTATCGGCGACTCGGCCGGTGATCATGGGCTTCGTCCGCTTCCAGAAACCGGCGAGGGCGATCATGGCCACGTGGACGACGAGGAAGATGACGAGAAGATCGGAGACGAAGAAATGCAGGGTGCGGGCGGATTGGCGGCCGCCAAGAAGGTTGACCGTAGCGGGCAGGGCGGAATCGAAGGAAGGCGAGAGAGCGAGGCCGGTCCAGATGACAAGCGGAAACAGGATGAAGATGACGACGAGGTACGAGAGGCGCTGCACCACGTTGTAGGCGAGGGATTCGGCTTTATCGGGTGGAGCGCGGCGGAGATATTTCAAGAGAACGTCGCGGATGGCGCGCCAGTTTCTATCGCGCGGGGCGGGGACGAGGGTTTTGCGGAAGTGNNCGGCTCCAGCCGTTCTGGTCGGGCATGACGTAGTTGTAGCCGGTGGGCACGGTGTCGCGCGAAGAGGGGATGGGAATTTGGAAGAGAGGCGTGGTGCCTGAGTTACCAGTTTCGCCCCAGTAGAAGCGGGGATGCGAGATAAGGATCTCGGCACCCGTGACGAGGAGAGCGAGGAAGGAGACGACGGTGAGCCAGTGGGTGACGCGAACGAGCGCGGTGTGGCGCGGGGCGGCCACTCGAACTGGGGAAGGAGCGGTTGACACGGGGTGAGGATAGCACGAAGAAACCGAAAGAGGATGCAGGAAATTATTGCGGAGCCGGCGCGGCTTCGACAATTCCGACATTGCGCACCATGAGCGTGTCGCCGTCCACGGGATGGACCTGAAGGAGGGTGAAGCCCGCCGCATCGAGCAGCTTCTTCCATTCGCGCTCACTGCGTTCCCTGCCACCGGTGACGGCGAGCATGTTGAGATCGCTCATGAGGCGGCCTTCGAGTTGCCGATCCGCATGGGAGACGAGCGGAGGCAGGATGAATTCGATAATCAGCAGGCTGCCATTGGGCGGAAGGACGGCGCGGCAGTTGCGGAGAATCGTTACCGCGTCCGCGTCGCGGCGTCCGTGCAATACATGCTTGAGCATATACACATCGGCTCCTGCCGGCACCGATTGCATTAGGTCCGAAGCGATCAACTCGCACCGAGAGGATGAAGCTTCGTTAGCGAAGCGAGGCCTGGCCGCATCGATGCTGGGTTCGAGGTCGACAAGCATGCCGCGCAAGTGTGGATTGAGCGCCAGCACAGCGAGAATCAGCGAACCGCCGCCACCGCCGAGATCGGCGACCACCTTGGCACGCGAGAAATCAAAGGCCTTCGCGATCGGCACGTAATCTTCAGCCGGGGCCGTGCCCATGACCGCGCGGAAAATTGAGCTCGCATCAGGAAACGTCGACCAACGGGATGGTACGTTTGGATCGCGGACCTGCGAGGCCGGCTTCCCTGCTCGAATACATTCGGTAAGCAGGGACCATTCGTCAGCGATCAAATCGGCCCAGAAGATGATGGACGGCCAGACGGAGCCAGCGGCATCGCGACGCAGCGGTTGGCCAAACTCGGTGAGTCGAAAATGCTGGGGTGTTCGCTCTTCGGTCACGCCGATGCTGGCCAATGCGCGCAGCAAGCGGTAAAGAGCATCGGCATCCGCATGACATTTTTCGGCGAGAAACTCGACGCTGCGGATTTCGTCTCCAAGAGCATCGGCAACACCGAGGTGCGCAGCCGCGCAAAGAATTCGGCTGCGGGAATAGGCCATCGCCATTTCCACAAGCCCGGTGTTCTCGATGACATTGCCGATGCCGCCACTGGAAGCCATGGAGCCACCTCGAACTTCCGGAAGAGGATAGTAGAGCCCGCAGCCGCAACGCGGAAGTTTCCCACGTCGCGGCTGCATGAGGCAAGAGATTCAACTACTGAAGCGAGATTTGTTGATGGAGTGGGAGGGTTTGCGATGATCCGCCGACCATCACGTTGTAGCTTCCGGGGACGAGCTTCCAACTGTCGGAGGCTTCGTCGTAGATGGTGAGGTGATCTTGCGGGACGGAGACGGAGACGGTCTTCGATTCGCCGGGAGCGAGGTCGACGCGGGTCCACCCGATGAGTCGCTTGGGCGGCTCTCCGGCGGCGTCGGGAAACGATGTGTAGACCTGCGCTATTTCGGTCCCGGCGCGTTTGCCGGTGTTCTTTACTGTGAATGAAACTTCGGTCGATTCCCCGCCCTGCACTTTGAGAGCTGAGTAGGCATAGGTGGTGTAAGAGAGGCCGAAGCCGAAGGGGAACAGGACGGGTTTCTTCTCAGCGTCGTACCACTTGTAGCCGACCTTCAGTTTTTCATCGTAGGTGGTTTCAAAGGCCGGACGGCCTTTGGCCATCATGGCCATGAAGCTGGAGATATCAGCACCGGGCGCGGGGCGGCCCTGTTGCGACGCGGGAGGAGGCTGGACGATTGTGGGGTGGGGCAGATCGGCGTCGCTCTTGGGGAACGTGATGGCGAGCTTGCCGGTGGGATTCACCTTGCCGGTGAGGATTTCGGCGAGCGCCTGTGCGCCGCGGATGCCGGGATACCAGGCTTCNNACGACACCGGCGACTTTGTCGATCCAAGGCATGGTGGCGGGGCTGCCGGTTTCGAGAACGACGATTGTTTTCGGATTGGCGGCGGCGACTGCTTCGATGAGCTTGTTCTGTTCGTCGCTTAGATCGAGGGTCTTCAGGTCCATGCCTTCCGACTCCCACTGCCAGGCGAAGACGATGGCGACGTTGGCTTTCTTCGCGGCGTCGGCGGCGGAGGAAACATCTTCGCCAGAGTTATAGGACACGGTGGCCGATGGCAAGGCCGCGGTGAGGGCGCGGAGAGGCGAGCTGGGCATCCAGGTCTGGCGCATGAAACCCGGCATGGGCGCCGATCCAGGCTGAGGAGTCGGCGGAGGAACCGCGGAGCCGCCGGGCGGGTCGACCTGAGCCGAGCCACCACCGGAGAGGACGCCGACATCGGCGTGGCCGCCAATCAGGACGACGGAGTGTGCGCTTTCGAGGGGAAGAATGTTGCGTTCGTTCTTGAGGAGGACGATGCTCTTCTCGGCGAGAGATTGCGCCACTTCATAGCCGTGTTCGACGTCGGGAACTTTCTTGACGACGGGGTTATCGAAGAGGCCGGTGGCGAAGATGGTGCGCAGGATGCGATGCACGTGGTCGTTGAGCTCGTCTTGAGAAACTTCGCCGTTCTCGACGGCCTTCTTCAGTTCGTCGCTAAAGAAAGTTTTGCCGGGCTGCTCCTGGTCGAGGCCCGCATGCGAGGCTTT
>PLTV01000027.1:0-2526 GCA_003164635.1 Acidobacteriaceae bacterium | reverse complement strand
GCGTTGCGGCCGCTTTCCTGGTCGTTGATGGCGTAGTGCTTGAGGTCGCCGATGATGTGCTCGGATTGCACGCCTTTGACGAAGTTGCCAACGAGGGTTCCGGCGAGCAGCGGGTCGTCGCCCTGGTACTCAAAGGTGCGGCCATTGCGTGGCTCGCGCGGCAGGTTGACGCCGCCACCGAGAGACATGCTGTAGCCTTCTTCGCGCAACTCGACGCCGATGAGCTTGCCGTATTCGAAGGCGGCTTGGGGATCCCAGGAAGAGGCAGCGGCGAGATTGTTGGGGAGGGCTGTCGAATAGCGTCCAGAGGAAGCGCCGCGGGTGACACCATACGCGGAGTCGGCCATTTGAATGGCGGGAATGCCGAGGCGCGGAATGGAGACGGAGTAGCCTGCGCCGCCATTGGATTCAGAAGCGCCGGTCTGGCCGAAGGAAAAACCATTGCCATGCAGGAGAGAGATTTTTTCGTCGAGTGTGAGTTCTTTCACGACCAGGTCGGCGCGGGCATCGGCAGAGAGCGCCGTGTCGGACCATGGGTAGTGCCTGGGCGGTTCGGGTCCCCGCCCTGGTTGGGCAGGACTATGGAGTGGAGCGATGGCGATGAGGGCCAAAACGAGGCCGCACAGGGCGCGGCCGGGGTACTTCAACAGGGTCATGACAAATATCCGCCTCTCGCGACGAGCCAACCGAAGCGGCTTCGGGAGCGAGACAAGCGGGCTCGAACGAAAAGCGCCGGATCAGATATGAGTCATCGATAGTTTGGAGACGAATGAGCGCGACGCAAGGTTGCCGCCGTGGGCAAAACAATTCTCAATTGGAATCGGGGGATTGATTGCCCGTCGGTGGGGCGGGGAGAGGAGGGGGCGTGGCGACGGGAAGAATCTGGACCAGAGCCGGTGCGGCGGGTTCGGCGGCGCCCATAGCGGCTTCGTGCTGTTGGCGGGCAGCGGCGTCGAGATCGACGGGGATGCCGCCGGGAACGAGTACAGGAGCGTTGTAGCGGAAGTCGAGCTCGCGGGTGATGCGATAGACAATCGGCCAGGCAAGAAGGAGGACGGCAAAGGTGATCCAGCTACCATCGAGGCCGAAGCCTCCGCCGGTGAGCCAAAAGGGGCCCATGGGATCTCCCTGGATAACGGGCGAGTGGCTGTTGACACCGCTGACGGCAAGACCGAAAACGAGAGCCCGGCTGGCCTTCCAGCCGAAGTTGATGCCCCAACTGACCCAGAGTGCGCGGGAGCGCAGGTAAGCGGTGGAAAGAACGAAGCTCAGCAGGATGGCGACAGCAATGCTGGCGTGATTGGCGCCGGGCAACATCGCCTGCATAATGGCGTAAAACGCGGCATAGCCGATGGCGGCGCCGATGGACCCTACGGAGTCGACGAAGCGCTGAAACCCGAAGCCGCGAAAGGCAATCTCTTCGCCGAGGGCGAGAAGAACGAAGAAGGCTGTGTCGGCCAAGAACCATCCCCAGGCTGAGGCGCGGAGATCGAGGACGATGGCGATTCCGCCGCCGATGAGCATGGGCAGAACGCACAGCAGGGCGATGGCCCATCCTGTGGCGAGGCCGAGTCCGGCCTCGGTGGTCCAGCCGGGACGGCGTGTGAGGCCTTGAGCGTTCACAGGCTTACTTTGGCGATCGACCCAGGCCCCGAAGGCTGCGTAACCAACCAGGAGCAGAAAGACCAGCATGGCCTGGTTGATGAGCGGCGCCCATGCGGGACCGGCCACACCCTGGGCGGCACGGTGGGCAACTGAGCGCGCCACGAAGTAGTAGCAGACAGCGGCGACGAATTCGAAGTAGGCGCGGATGCGGCCGCCACCAGTTGCGGCCGCGGTCACAGGCAGCCTCCAGCGATTCCAAACCGGGCGCGGGAGGGATCACCCGGACTGAGGGGGTTCACGCGTGCCGAGGCGATTTGCCGGCGATTCCGCACTCGATCGGACCCCGCTATCTTTCTGTATAAAACTGCGCGATATGCCGGAACTTCTGCTGGCGTGCGGCTACGAGGGCGTCGATCGGCGTCTGGCGGATTTCGGCGAGATGGCGTTTGAGCGCGGTGCCCAGCAGGCCCGCACCGGCCTCGCGGTCGGTGTGCGCACCTTCAGGCGGTTCGGAGATGATTTCGTCGACGCAACCGAGGGCAGCCACTTCAGGAGCGGAGATACGCATGGCTTCGGCGGCGAGCTGCTTTTGCGCCGCGTCGCGCCACATGATGGCGGCACAGGATTCCGGAGTGATGACGAAGTAAAGGGCATTCTCGAGGATGAGGACGCGGTCGCTGACGGCGAGGGCCAGTGCGCCGCCGGAGCCACCCTCGCCGGAGATGATCGAGATGGTCGGGACACGGAGGCGGGACATCTCGAGAATGTTGCGGGCGATGGCTTCGGCCTGGCCACGTTCTTCAGCGCCGAGGCCGGGATACGCGCCGGGAAGATCAATAAAGCTGAGGACGGGGCGGCCGAATTTCTCGGCAATTTTCATACAACGGAGCGCCTTACGATAGCCCTCGGGATGGGGCATGC
>PLTV01000358.1 GCA_003164635.1 Acidobacteriaceae bacterium | reverse complement strand
CCCAGTTTGCGTCGGACGACGCGCCATTCAACACGCTCGCCGGCATGACGAAATGGGCTGCCGGACTGGGCTTCGTCGGCGTTCAGATTCCCAGTTGGGATGCCAGGCTATTCGACCTGAAGCTTGCCACGGAAAGCCAGACCTATTGCGACGAGATACTCGGCGTAGTTAGCCAGGTCGGTCTTCGAGTTACCGAGTTATCGACCCACTTACAAGGCCAACTCGTCGCAACCCATCCTGCTTACGACACAGCCTTCGCCGATTTCGCTCCCGCCGAACTCGCCAGCGACCCCAAAGGGCGTCAGGCCTGGGCCGTCGAGCAACTCCTTTATGCAGCCAAAGCAAGCCGCCGCATGGGGCTCACTGCGCATGCCACATTCTCTGGCGCTCTTGCGTGGCCGTTCTTTTATCCCTGGCCGCAAAGGCCCGCCGGCCTCATCGACGCGGCCTTTCTGGAACTGGGCAAGCGTTGGTTGCCCATCCTGAATGCCTTTGACGAAGCAGGCGTCGATGTCTGCTATGAACTCCATCCCGGCGAAGATCTCCACGATGGCGTAACCTTCGAACGCTTTCTCGCCGCCGTCCATGGGCACAAACGCGCCAACATTCTCTACGACCCCAGCCACATGATCCTCCAGCAAATGGATTATCTCGGCTTCCTCGACACCTACCATGACCGCATCCGCGCCTTTCACGTGAAAGATGCCGAGTATCGGCCCAACGCGCGCAGCGGCGTTTACGGCGGCTATCAGGACTGGATCGATCGCCCCGGTCGCTTTCGCTCGCTCGGCGACGGCCAAATCGACTTCAGCGCAATCTTCTCGAAGATGGCCCAATACAACTATCCCGGCTGGGCCGTCCTTGAGTGGGAGTGCTGCCTCAAGCATCCTGAGGCCGGCGCCGCCGAAGGTGCGAAGTTCATCCAGGAAAAAATCATCCGCGTCACCGACCGTGCCTTCGACGATTTCGCCGGCGCCGCTGCCGACTCCGCAAAGAACAACCGCATCCTCGGCCTGAGTTAGTTCGCCCTGGGCATCATCGAGGGGAGCGGCGGCTTCGCGGCTTTGCCGTGATCGTCGTTAGCTTCCCCGTCACCGCATAATTGCGCCGTTCTACCGGACTTGAAAGCACAAGGCTCGTAACCGGGTTTCCATACGGCAGCAACGCTTCGATAAGTGCCTCCAGATCATTCATCGATGTCGTCGTAACTTTCATCAGAAAGTCATCGCCGCCCGTCAGATGATGACACTCCCGCACCTCTTCCAGTCGCTGGACATACTCAACAAACCGGCGATAATGTTGTCCCGGACAACTCATGCGGATGAACGCCATCACACCCAATCCCAACGCTTCTCGGTCGATCTCCACGGTAAACCCGCGCAGAATTCCCGACTCCTCCATCTGCTTCAGGCGTTCGGCAGTGGCTGTCGCCGAGAGACCGATGCGCCGGCTTAGCTCGGCCAGCGATAAACGCGCGTTCACCTGCAGTTCGTGGAGCAGCGTTCTTCCGTAAATATCCAGTAATACCGTCGAATCCATCGTCATAACTAAGAATCATAGTGGATTCGTCTATAGAAAACAGCATCTAAATCAGAATTGCGCTGTACTCTCGCCCTCATACCCCCTACCATCTTTCTCATGGAATCGCTGCTCCTCGACGGCCAATCGCTCACTCTGGCGCAAATTGAAGCGGTCGCACTCCACGCGCAACCGGTCGCTCTTGCCCCCCAGGCCAACCACCGCATCGCGCAAAGCCGCAGCTTGATCGAGAGCATCCTCGCCGCGGGCCAAACCGTCTATGGCGTCAACACAGGCTTCGGCAAGCTTTCCGATGTGCGCATTCCAGATGGCAGTCTTGCGCAGTTGCAAACCAACCTTGCCCGCAGCCATGCCGGTGGCGTCGGCCAGCCTCTCTCCGAACCCGAATCGCGAGCCATGCTTCTGTTGCGTGCCAACGTACTCGCCAAGGGTTTCAGCGGTTGCCGCGTGGAGTTGGTCGAACTTCTCCTGGCCCTGCTGAACGCCGGCGTGCATCCCGTGATTCCCGAAAAAGGTTCGGTCGGCGCCAGTGGCGATCTCGCTCCTCTCGCCCATCTGGCCCTCGTCGTCATCGGAGAAGGCGAAGCCTTCTATCGCGGCGAACGCATTCCCGGAAGCGAAGCCCTGAAGCGCGCCGGACTCAAGCCTCTTGCGCTCGCCGCCAAAGAAGGCCTGGCGCTCCTGAACGGAACGCAGGCCATGACCGCCGTCGGCGCTCTCGCCGTTGCGCGCGCCATTCGGCTTGCCCGCCTCGCCGACGGCTCCGGCGCCATGGCTCTCGAAGCCCTCATGGGGACCCCCGCGGCGTTCGATCCACGCATCCACGACGCCCGTCCACACTCCGGCCAGAAAGCAGCCGCTGCGCACCTCTTGCAATTACTTCATGGCTCTGAGATTCGCGAAGCCCATCGTGAGCACGACTCTCGAGTCCAGGACGCCTATTGTCTCCGTTGCATGCCCCAGGTACACGGCGCAGTGCGCGGCGCGCTTCAACATGTGCGCTCCATTCTCGAAATTGAATCCGGTTCCGCCACCGATAATCCGCTCGTCTTTCCCGGTCCCGATGGATCCACGGAAGGGAGCGTTCTCTCCGGCGGCAATTTCCATGGCGCGCCCCTCGCGTACGCCTTCGACTACGCCGCCATTGCCCTCACCGATTTGGCTTCTATCACTGAGCGCCGCATCGATCGCCTTCTCAATCCCGATATCAACGAAGGCCTGCCCGCTTTCCTTTCGCCTGACCCAGGCTTGTCTTCCGGCTTTATGATGGCGCAAATCGTCGCTGCCGCTCTCATCAACGAGTGCCAGGTGCTCGCGCATCCATCCTCCACCGGCAGCATACCCACCAGCGGGGGCAAAGAAGATCACGTATCGATGGGAATGACCGGCGCCCTTAAGTTGCGCCAGATCGTCGAGCACGCTGAGCGCATCGTCGCCATCGAACTCATGTGCGCCGCGCAAGGCCTCGAGCACCGCAGGCCGCTCATGTCAGGCAGGGAAGTAGAAGGTATCTACAAGTCCATTCGCGCAACCATCCCTCGCCTGGAACAGGACCGCGTCCTCGCAACTGACATCGACGCGCTTGCCGCGGCAGTTAGAGCCGGTGCCTTCAACGCCTGGTGTTGATCTGCCACCAATTGAGCGGACATCAGTGTGTTGAGCGTGTGGCTGAACTCGCCGCAACGGCGGGGTTGCTCAATGAAACCAGCAGCGGAAATTCGGTCGCACCTGTGTGGCCGCTCTCGCTGTCGACTAATCCGGCGCGCAGATAAACCGTGCCCGCCGGAATATCGAGGCTCTGCTTCATCGGCAACCCGTCCTTGAGCAGCCTGCTGTATTGCGCGTCGTTCAAGTTGAGCGGCAATGTCGAGTAGATATTGTTAATCACCTTGCCGTCCACATCGTAGGCAGCCACAGCCGCGTCCACCTCTGCGTGATGCAAGCCATTTGCTGTTGAAGTAAAATTCAGTAACTTTGCATCCACCTTCCAGTGGAAGTCGTAACGCGTCAACGCTCCCTTCAGCGTTGCCGCTTGCTCTCCAAGCCGATCAGAAGCGCGTGCAGAATTGGGTTGATTCTGCGCCACCACCGCCTGAATCGTAAATGGAATTTGCGTTGCATCGGGGCCTCCACGCTGCATCACTCCCCGTAGCGCGCTCGAATAGACAATCCCCGCACGCTTGGCGGTCTTGGCCGGGTCCT
>PLTV01000145.1:13856-16179 GCA_003164635.1 Acidobacteriaceae bacterium | reverse complement strand
ACGTCGATGTGGATTGGACCACCACACCCGATGTCGTTGCAGGACGCGTGGTCACTGGCCTGGCGGTTGCGCTGCTTCTGGGTTTGGGAGTTCTCGAAAAGCGGTTTGCGCGGCAAGGCGCACACTGACTGCGGCGCATCGCAAGCGCACGAACGTAGGATATTTGTAAAAGCAAACCGTATGCGCTCACTTCGCACGCCCTCAAACCCGGAGAATCGTTCAGGCACCGCGCAACCGACTGCCGGCCGGGCGTGGAAGGCTTCTGCTGGACCCATCCTCATTGTCATAGCTGCGGCCACTGCGACCGCGCCGCTATGGTTTCGCGGGACTTCGTGTGGGCATGACTTCGATTTTCATCTCGTCTCGTGGTTCGATTGTCTCAGCGCCTGGCGACACGGAATCCTGTACCCGCATTGGTCGCCAAGCCCCAACTTTGGCGCCGGCGAACCGAGGTTCGTTTTCTATCCGCCACTGACGTGGATGCTGGGCGCGGCGTTGGGCCTGGTGTTTCCGTGGCCGCTGGTTGGCATCGTTCTCACGTTTCTATTGTTGGCAGGTACGGGCCTGGCTACGCGCGCACTTGCTTGCGAGTTCATGAGCGATGCGGCGGCGACCCTGGCCGGCTGTGGGGCTCTTTTTTCGGGGTACGCGCTGTTCACAGCCTACGAGCGCTCTGCCTTCGGAGAACTGGCCGGCGGGTTTTGGATTCCACTGCTGTTGCTGTATCTCTTTCGTGCACGCAAAGGCAGTCCCAGGTTCCTCACGGAATTTCGTGCATCCGTGCTTCCACTGGCGCTGATTCTTGCCGGGGCATGGCTCTCGAACGCGCCGCTGGGCGTGATGGCGAGTTATCTGTTGGCTGCGGCGGCTGTTGCACTGGCAGTGGTTGAACGTTCGTGGGCTTATCTTGTTCGCGCTGCGCTGGCGGCGGCGCTTGGTATTGGACTTGCCGCGTTTTATTTGGTCCCCGCAGCTTGGGAGCAGAAATGGGTTGACATTCGTCAGGCCACCGACGATCCGGGATTGAAGATTGAGAATAGCCTTTTGTTTGGCCACGCGGCTGACCCTTCACTCGAACTCCATAACGAGGAATTGCGGCGTGTGTCAATGATTGCCGTGGCCATGGTCGGCGTCGCGCTTGGCGGTGTGCTTGTGGCGTGGCGGCGTAAGGCACTTTCGACAGGCGACCGGCGCTGGCTGGTGCTTGCGCTGATTCCGCTCGTGGTGTTGTTAATGCAGCTGCCGGTCTCGTTGTTCTTTTGGAATCTTCTGCCCAAGCTGCGATTTCTGCAGTTCCCCTGGCGCTGGCTGGTTGTGGTTGAAGCGCCGATGGGAATTTTCTTCGCGGCTGCTGTCTGGCCTGCGCTGTCGGCGCGCCGCTGGCCGCGCGTTGCGATCGCAACAGCGAGCGCGGCGATTTTCTTGTTGTTGACTGCGAGCGCCAACCGGTTCTTCTTTCAGCCGTGCGACGACGAAGATGCGGTTGTGCCGATGCTTCAGGAGTTTCGCAATGGCGCAGGCTTCCAGGGCACCGATGAATATGCGCCTAACGGGGCCGACGATTATGTTGTGGCAACGGGTTTGCCGGATGCGTGCCTGGTTTCCAATCCGAAGACTACGCTGGGCATAGTCGACACGGCAGGCGCGAATCCCGACTGGTGGATTGAGCAGCATAGTTGCGAAGCGGTTTTCAAACGCAAGTCCAGTGCGGGTCACGCGGGGCCCGAGCACCTGCAGTTTGACGGAACGATGCCTCACGCGGGCACGCTGATTTTGCGGCTGCGGAAGTATCCGGCGTGGCACATTCGCGTCAACGGGCAGCCTGCGAGTGAATCCACACCGCGCGACGACGGGCTCATCGATCTCGCAGTGCCCGAAGGCCCGGTCGAGGTGACGGTCGATTGGACCACGACGCCCGATGTCTGGGTGGGACGGTGGCTGAGTATCGCGGCATTGCTGGCGCTCACAGCCTTGTGTTTACCGGGATGGCCGCGCGGTAAGCTCATGCGATCTCATTTATCATGAGAGCAATGCCTGTGGATGTGAAGTCGTTGACGAAGGATGCCGCGGATCGGACCGACCGGGCCTTGGAAGAGCTGATTCCCACGGTTGAAACCGTGCCCGCGTCGATTCACGGCGCCATGCGTCACTCCACATTTGCCGGGGGCAAGCGCTTGCGGCCACTGCTGGCGTATCAGGCCGCTGTCACGATTGCGGGCCGGCTTCCGGAAGGCATTGAGAGGCTGGGTGCAGCGATCGAGATGCTGCATACGTATTCGCTCATCCATGACGATCTGCCGGCTCTCGATAATGACGATCTGCG
>PLTV01000145.1:0-13791 GCA_003164635.1 Acidobacteriaceae bacterium | reverse complement strand
GCCAAGACCGGGGCGCTGATCCGCGTGAGCGTGGTGGCCGGCGGCGTGTATGGTGGAGCTACGGCGGACGATGTTGCACGGCTCGACATCTTCGGACGGAAAGCCGGGCTTGCGTTTCAGATCGCCGACGATGTGCTTGACATGACACAGGACTCGGCTTTGCTGGGCAAGACCGCGGGCAAGGACCAGGCCACCGAAAAGGTGACGTGGCCGGCTGTGTTCGGCATTGAGGAAAGTGAACGGCACGCGGCGAAGCTGATTGAAGAAGCCTTTGCATCGATCGAGCCTTACGGCGCACGCGCCGATGGATTGAAGGCTGTGGCGCGCTATCTTGTCGAACGGAGGAATTAGGCCTTTATGCGGTATACGACCAAGTTTCTCCTGTCGGCCATGGCGGCGGCGCAATTTCCTGCGCCGGACTTTCCCGAGGTTGCGTTTCTCGGCCGGTCGAACGTTGGAAAATCGAGCTTGCTGAACGCGCTCGTCGGGGAGAAGACCGCCAAGGTTTCATCGACACCCGGCCGCACGCGCGCTATCAATTTCTTTGCGCTGTTGGACCCCAGCCAGAGGCCCAGGCTGGTTTTTGCCGATCTGCCGGGTTACGGCTACGCGAAGATTTCGAAATCGATCTCGGCGGGATGGCCGGCNNCCGCCGCAACCCGGCGATCTTCAACTCATCGACTGGCTGCGCGCCGCGGGGCGAGATTTCGCAGTCGTCGCCACAAAAATCGACCGGCTCAGCGGCAACGTGCGCACACGCAACCTTGCGGCTCTGAAAAAGGGGCTGGGGCTTGACGAGGTGCTTCCCGTCTCATCGAAAACCGGCTACGGGATGAAAGAGCTGTGGGCGCGGATCGAGGCAGCGCAATCTGCCGACGTTGTTTGAGCGCAGGCCAAGTCAATCTCCGGAATCGAATCAAGAGACTGCGGTACCGTTGAAATCGATCTTGACAGCAACGCCAATCTCGCCCTGGCGTATGGCCGTCTGCACCTGAGTTGCGAAGGCATCGCCAATTTTGCGGGAACAGCGCAGAATGCGAATGCCTTGCGCGAGCCTGCCGAGGTAGCGTGGAGCCAGTCGCAGCCAGCGGCTCGTGGCTTGCGGCTCAGAACCCGATGCCAGACAACCGAGGGCGATGGTGTCCAATTTGGGCAACCACCGCGCCGGCGTGGATGCCACGCTCCAGCAAAGCAATGCCTGGGTTAGATCCTTGCTTGGAATGGCAAGACGCCGTCTCTCCGATGCAAGAACGGGATTGCCGGCAAAGCCGGGCGCGAGCAAATCAGGGACGACGCCGCGCTCGCGCATTTCGTTTTCGATAGCAAGGGGAGCCGCGGCGATACAGACTGCGACGGTCTCGTGTTTGCGAATCTCGTTCTTGAGGATGCGCAGGGCCTCGTCGAGCGAGTTCACGAGAAAATCGGCCACGCCGTCGTGGATGGCCTGTCGCTGGACACTTGCATTGGCGGTTGCTGCCAGCGAGGCTGCTCCCGCGATATTGCCTGCAACAAGGAAAGCGCGCGCGGAAGCGTCGAGTTCGCCCGCATAGAGAAGCTTGCCCCCCAGGCCTGGTTCCACGGCGGAATCAGATTCCTGGGTCGCCAGAAGCGAAGCGTAGAGCCGCTCGACTTCTATGACGAAATCCAACGCAGAGGGCGCGGCGGAATCAATGGTCAAGGAAGGTGATCCTCAAAAGTGTGGCCGGCATCGGTGCGGCACATTGCGGACTCAGCGGATAATCCATGCGGAAAAGATCAATCGCGCATCTGTTCGCGCGCATTCTGGGGCCGCACGAAAAAGACAAATTCGCCAGGCTTGGCCACCACCTGGAGCCGCTCCGGTACCTTTTTGCCGACGCAGTCATTGGGCGCCACAACGCCGGAAGTGAGAATCGATTCGGCCGAATACCAGTGGTCGGGAGACGCTGCATGGTCGGCCGACCCATGGTCTTTCTCCGCATCGCAGTTCACGTAAATCCGCGTGGCGCTTTCATAGGTCGCGCGGATGGAAACCTGCTCGGCATCGGCGGGTAGCGTAAGCTTGCCGGTTCCGTCTTCGTTCTGCTTCACCCAGTCGGCATGGACTTCTTCAAGATGATTCACGCGGACAAGAAAATTCGAAGTCGCGATCAGCACGCCGGTCTTAGTGTCGAGCATGCGTATGGTGATGGTTTTTTCGTTTTGCGCGTGAAGAGAACTGCTAAACGCGGCCAGGCACAACACTCCCGGAAGAAGAAGACGGGTGATTTGATTCATGGTTGATTGACTCCGTGCTGGTGCGGCGGGAAAGCGCATCACCATCTCAGCACGTATTGTCTCACCACGTGTTGTAGGGTTGTCCGTCAGAGCCCGTCTCGTCGGAGCCGGAGTGAATACCCTTTAGCCTTTCGCCGCCTCGACCGGCTGGAGTAAAGCTCGTGGGGGTCACCCAGGTTTTTGTGCTCTTCGTGATCGGGTCTTCTGGGATGGATTTTAGGTACCCGCCCTGGATAAGCTCGTCGAGTGATCGCGGGGACCTTTGCTTGTCGGTGGTAAAAGAATCCATGGCAGCACGAAGTGTGCGGAGGTCTTCCTTGAGAACCGCTTCGCGCGCGTGCTGGATCGCTGAGAAGTAAGCAGGCAGGGCAGCGAGGCCACGAATTCCAGCGATAGCCGCTTGAGCACAGAGAGTCCCGCAGAATGCCGCTGCACATACGAGAAATAAGAATCCGTAACGAGTTTGCGCAGCCACTCACGCCCCCTGAATTCCCAGGCACTTCACCACGTGTTGTAGGGTTGTCCGTCGGAGCCGGTTTCGTCGGAGCCGGAGTGCACATCGTCCACACCTGGGTCGGTCTGATCCAGGGAGTGCATCGTGTCGCTCGAATCCGTTACCCAGGTGGTGTTGCTTTTCGTCATGGGGTCTTCGGGGATGGTCTTGAGATAACCGTCCTGCAACAGGTCGTCAAGCGACTGCGGGGCTTTCTGCTTGTCCATCGTGTAGGAATCGATGGCCTCGCGCAGCGTGTGCAGGTCTTCCTTGAGCACTGCTTCGCGCGCGTGCTGAATGGCCTTGATGTAACTGGGCACGGCGACCATGGCGAGGACGCCGATGATCGCCATGACGATCATCAACTCAACCAGCGTAAAGCCCGCGTCGTGTCGTTTACCTCTGGTCATTGTTGCCCTTTCACTGCTGGTGGCGGGGTTAGCGGAGTTCGCCGCGTTGCGCGAGCATTCGCGGTGTTCGAGTTCAGCGCTGCATTTCGATTTTATCAACCACGAACTTCGCTATCTTAGCTGATAACTCTAAGTCCGCCGATAGTGCAAACTCCGCTAACCAAACTAACTCCGCTGACTTCGACTGCGTGCTACCACGTGGAATACTTCGTTCCGTCCAGGCCCGTGCCCAAAGCCTTTGAATAGACATCGAAGACGCTTTGCCCGCCGAACGAATCGGACTGCGGGTCGTCCTGCATGGAACGCAGTCCCCATTCCGCTTTGCCGGTCATGGGGTCGACGGGAATCCTGCGCAAAAACTTTACCTTTTTGCCCTGCACTTCAACGCCATTGACCAAGGTTTCCAGGTCGGGCGGGTAGTTCTGGCTATCCAGCTTGGTCTGGAAGGCGTGCATGTCGGCTGCATCCTTGTAGTGATCGATGGCGTCGCGCATGGTCCAGAGATCGCGGCGCAGCTCCCGCTCCCGCTCGCGCTTGACTGTCAGCACCGTCACCGGCACCGCAGCCGTGGCCAGAATTGAAAGGATGGCCACGGTCACGATCAGTTCGATCAGCGTCAGCCCGCGCTCCGCGGGGCGAGGCATTCGCACTGGTTGGGTTTGTCTCATGCCATTTTCGGCTTACTGCACCGTGACATTCACCTGAGAGCCTTGCGCGGGTATCTGTTGCTGTGTGCTGGTGACCGCAGCAGCCCGCGTCATGGCGATCGAGGTTTGTCCCGGAACCTTCGCCTGAAAGCTAAGGACGCAGACGACCCCCGCACCGCTCACGCCCACTGTTCCGGGCGGTCGCGCGGCGTTGATGGTGATGGAACCTGGCCCGTCGTCGCGGTGAACCAGGGCTACCGCCTGGTTATCGCGGCTGAGCAGGTCGCCCCCGCTCACATTGACGAGCGAAAGCTTCGCCGGGTCGTACTGGATCTGGAGCGGCACCGAGGAAATGTCTTTGCCACCCGTCAGGACCACCGGTACCTGGAAGGTCGAGCCGGAGTTCACCGGGCTACCCGGAGGACTGAACATCAGGTTTACGGAACCCGCAGGCGCCACAACCGCCGACGCGGTTTGTCCATTCACATCGGCCGACGCGCTCATTTGCGCCAGCGCAGCTGGAGCTGCCGCTACCGCGCTCTGGCCCGGCACCACACCCAGCCTGGACTGCTGCGGGCGCACCGGAGGAGGCACCGGCATAGTCGATTCGTCAATCCCCGCCACGCGCCGCAATTCCACGTTCTGGCCCGTACCGGTATCAATGGTGCGCAGATTGGCGCGGTCCAGCGTCTGCGTTCGAACAATGTGCGGCACCACGAGGAACACCAGTTCGTCGTCCGAAATGGTGTGGTCTTTGGAGCCGAAGAGATACTTCAGGATCGGAATCGAGCTCAACCCGGGAATGCCCGTCCAACTGACGGTTTCCTGTTTGTCCTGGATGCCGCCCAGAATGCTGGCTTCGCCTTCGCGCAGCCGGATCACCTGGTCGGCTACGCGCTGGCTGATGATCGGCTCTGTCACACCGCTGATGGTGCTTGTGCCGGCCTCGGAGGTGACTTCAATCTTGATCTTCAGCGTCACATCGTGGTCGTAGTGCACGGTCGGCGTCATTTCGATATTCACGCCGACGTCCTGGTACGTGAACTGCGTATTCACCAGTGAACTGACCACCGCAGTGGCCGCGCCCGTTTGGTACGAGCCGGTGGCCACGGGGATGCGCTCGCCGATCTTCATGACGGCCTTTTGCGCGTCAGTAGCGCGAATGCGCGGGTTCTGCAGGATTTTCGTGTTCGAATCGGTCAACAAAAGGTTGGCCGTCGCGGAGCCAATGGTCACCGCAAAATCCGTTGCTTTCAGGTGCGCCAGATCGTAGAGCGAAGGCGTCGTCCCGTTGTCGCTGGTTGAGGTGGTCGTGGTTGACGTCGTTGAACTGGTGGAGCACGAGCCTGAGGCGGAGCAGGGCGGCTGCAGCGCGATGCCCACACTGCTGGGCCACGCGATGCCCAGCGTGCGCTCCCAGTTCTTGCTGACTTCGAGAACCGAAATGTCGACCACAACTTCGGCACGTGCCTTGTCCAGGTCGTTGATCAGCATCTGCGACAGCATGAGTTCGTCGGGAGTGCCGCGGATGACGATCGCGTTTTGGCTGGGAACGCCGTACACCTTGATGCTGGAGCCGAGAACGTTGCGGATCGCCGTCTGCACGTCGGTCAGGTCGTTCTGCTGCCAGGCATTGGTCAGATAGAAGGTCTGGACGGCGGTTTCTTCCAGATCGGTGCGCTTCTGCCGGGTATTTTGCGCAACAAAGATCGTGTTGCCGGTGACCGGGCGCCAGAAGGTGTTGGAAAGAGTGCCCACGATGCGCAGCGCGTCGAGAAGCGACTCGCTGGTCAGATCGACGGTGACGGTCTTGGGCGTGTAGTCGGGGTCAAAGAGAACGTTAATGCCGGCTGCCTTGCCGATGGCCTGATACACGACTTTGGCGTCCTGGGTATAGTGCAGCGTCAACGGCTCATTCGAAATCGGTTTCAGGATGACAGGGCCGCCGACCGAGTCTATGGCGCGTTCTTCAGCCGATCTTCCGGGTGCGCTCGATTCGGCGCCGGGCGCTGTGGCTTCATGTTGCTTACGCAGTTTGTCGATTGCCTGCTGGGCGGCTTCGTTGCTGGGGTCCACTTCGAGAGCGTGCAGAAACTCGGCCAGCGCTCCCTGTTCATCGCCGCCTTCCACCAGCTTGCGGCCCTTGGTCATGTGTACGGCCGAAGCGGAAACGCGCACCCGGTAAAGAGCGGTCTTGAAGGTCAAGTCATTGGGCGATTTAGACAGGGCCTTTTGATAAAAGTCCAGGGCCGTGTCGTAATCTTCATGCGCCTCGGCGGATTCGCCCTGCTTGAACAGCTTGCTGCCCGAATCTGCGCGGAGGCTTGTGGCGGGAAGCGCAATCAGAGTCGCAAGGGCGAGGAGCATAACCCGGAACGCAGTACCCGGGAGCGGAGACCCGGCGACGATGGATCGAGACGAAGCCGGTATGTGAATGCGGCGTTTCATCGAACTCCCAGGCGTCGCGGAAGGCCCATTCATGTGAGCTAGATCCGCTCGAGCAGCCTTGGCCGCTCCAGACGCGTTCCTTGGCGCAAAACTTACGCGCCCTGTACACAATTCAAGATGGATCATTTTAGCAAAGCCTTGCTGCCAGAGGGGAAGGGTTGGTTACCACCTCAGGGAGGATAGCATTTTGGATGCTAGGATGAAGATTCGAGGAAGCTTTCCAATGGCCCGCCAAAGCACGCACGTAATCGTGCAGAACACCGATGGGGGATTGAAGAAGCCCGTGCGGCCGCGCGACCCGGTGGCCAGCGGCGAGCGGGATGCCGCCCACAATCGGATGGCCAGCCATAACTACTTTCTCCTGGAAAAATTCGAAGCCGGCGTGTCTTTGCGCGGCACTGAAGTCAAGTCGATTCGGGAAGGCAAGGCCAATCTGAAAGACTCCTACGGCCTCATCAAAGACGGCGAGGCGTTTCTGCTGAACCTGCATATCGGTGCGTACTCCCACGGAAACATTGCCAACCACGACGAAACCCGGACGCGCAAACTGCTGATGCATCGGGAAGAGGTTCGCAAGCTATTCCAGAAGACGCAGATCAAAGGCCACACGCTCATCCCGACGCGCCTCTATTTTCGCAAGGGGCGGGTGAAGTGTGAACTGGCACTGGCCAAGGGCAAACAGGACTGGGACAAGCGCGAAACCGAGAAGCGGCGAGAAGCCGACCGCGATGCGCGGGCAGCGGTGAATGCGAGCAAGCACCGCATGGGACGGTGAAGGGTTTTTGTTTGGGCGAATGAGATTCCGTTCAGCGAATGACTTCGATCCGAATTTGCAGCGATAGATCTTTCCAGGCGCGGTCGGCGGTGTAAACGGTAGCCTCGCGAGCGATGGCAAGCGCCAGGCAGGCTCGATCGCCGAGCGAGAGGCCAAGTTCCCGCGTTTGCGCGATGAGCGCGCCGGCGTCCATGGCCTGATTTTCGTTGAATGCAACGATGGGGCACCCGAGAAAGCGGATCATGGCTTCGGATGCAGAACGGCTCACCCCTGCGTCGACAAGTTTGCTGTGCACCTCGGCCGCGTTGACTGCGCCGAGGATCGACCTGTCGAGAACCGCACGAACGCGCTCTGCCCCCGGCTCGCGCTTCAAGATGGCCAGGACAGCCGAGGAATCCAGGACGACCTCGTTCGACACTTCAGCCGGCCTTTCTCGCGTGCTCCTGCATGGCTTGCCGCTCCCGATCTGCCTCTACCTGTTCGCGCCAGGCTTCGGCTCGTCGCTCGGCAATCAATTCATCGGACAGCAGCCGCTCCGGCCCAACCAGCTCCACGAGTTCATCCTGAATGCGAGCTAGCCGGGCGTCGAAACTCTCGACTCGCAGGACGCCGTCCTCAACTTCAAGAAGAAGCGTGTCACCGGAAGCAAAGCCCATCTTCTCGCGAATAACTGCAGGAATGACGATGCGGCCATTCGGAGCGAGCTTGGTTTTTATTCGAATAGAGCCCCGGGCAAGTGAGTTCACGGATGTCACCTGCATCTATTGTGACATTTTCTCGGGTAAATGACAATATTATAGAGATGTCATCCAACTATGATCTGACACATTGCGCGAATATGTCAGTTTCTGGACACAATTCGGAAGGCTGGTCAGAAATGACAGAATGAAGATATGAACACTGCGCTCAGCTATGCTTCTCTTCCTGAAATTGAAACTGAACTGCTTGTTATTTTGGCCGTCGATACGCAGACTGCCAAAGGCGCCGATGTGAAGCCTCAGCCGGAGCTGCTGACAAGCAATGAGGCCGTGAAAGCCGCAGCGGCTGCGGTTCTGGCCAGCGGAGAGTTCAAGGCCAGCGCCAATGAGACGCTGCTGCTGCACGCTCCCGCCGAACTGAAGGCGAAACGGCTCTTGATTGTAGGGCTTGGCAAGAAGGCGAAAGCCACCGTTCACGGCGTACGGAGCGCGGCCGGAACTGCAGTGCGATTCAGCAAGCCGCGAGGCATTCGCGAACTTGTCTTTGCGCTGCCGGAGACGGAGTTGGTTGCGACGGGCGCGGCTGCGCGGGCGGCGGTCGAGGGGGGATTTCTCGGCGACTACGACCCGGATACCTACCGCAGCGATCGCAAGGATCTGAGCGTGAAGTCGTTCACCGTGGCCGCGCCGGGAGCCGATCAGATGGCCGTCCAGGCGGGATTTGGCGAGGGCGTAATCGTTGGCGAGAGCCAGACGTTTACGCGCACTCTGGTCAACGAACCGGGGAACAAGCTGACGCCGACCATCCTGGGCCAGCGCGCGGCGGCTATGGCGGCTGAAGTGGGGCTTGCGTGTGAGGTGCACTCCACGGCAAAGCTGGCTGAGCTGAAGATGGGCGCGTTTCTGGGCGTGGCGCAGGGCTCGGCCGAGCCGCCCGCGCTGATCGTGCTGCGCTATGAGCCGGAGGGAGTGAAGGACGGCCCGCTGCTGGCTCTGGTGGGCAAGGGAATTACGTTCGACACCGGCGGCATCTCCATCAAGCCGGCCGAGAAGATGGAACTGATGAAGTACGACATGGCGGGAGCGGCTGCCATGCTGGGCGCCATGCGCGCCATTGCGCTGCTCCGGCCGAAGGTGCGGGTACTGGCGATTGTCTGCTCCGCCGAAAACATGCCCGACGGCAAGGCCTACAAGCCGGGCGATGTTGTGACTGCAATGTCTGGAAAAACCATCGACGTGATCAACACCGATGCGGAAGGGCGGCTTGTACTGGCCGACGGCATCACCTACGCGCGGCAACTGGGCGCGACGCACCTGATCGATGCGGCGACGCTGACGGGCGCGGTTGTGGTTGCGTTGGGGACTCATAATGCGGGAACGTTCTCGAACGACGACGAGACCTATGCAAAGTTCCAGGCTGCCCTCGCCACCTCCGGCGAGAAGTTCTGGCGGCTGCCGCTGGGAGAAGAGTACGCGGACCAGATCAAGAGCGACATCGCCGACATCAAGAACACCGGCGGGCGTCACGGGGGCGCCATCACCGCAGCCGAGTTCCTGCACACGTTTGCCGAAGACGCGCCGTGGATTCACCTCGACATCGCCGGGCTGGCGTGGATCGAGGACTCCAGGCCCTACGTCGCCAAAGGCCCCAGCGGCTTCGCGGTTCGCTCCATTCTGGAGTGGGTGCGCAGTTATTGAAATCAGCTATCAGGTGCTTGACGTCAGTTTTCAGCCAGAATGCTCTGATCAGGGCAGCGTCAGGCGTTTACCGGTGATCGGCGATGCGGGATAGTCTTGCAGGAGTTTGCCGGTGGGGTCGTAGAAGCGGGCACTGAGGGTGCCCATGAAGGCATTGCCGGTAACTTGAATTTCAAACGGCAGTTCGCCGCGGCTCACGAATTTGTGGGTCGCGCGGTCAGCGGTAATTTCCATCCATTTCCCGCGGATGCGGTTGCCGTCCGCGACCCAGATACCTTTGCCATCGCTGTCGCTGGTGCTCGGATCGCCGGCATCGGGATTCGCTTGCTGCATGGTGCCATCGGCGTTGAAGACGTACATGTGCTGATGGAAGGGCGCGCCTGCGTCTTCAACAAACCAGGTTCCGACGATGGGGTTCGGGGCCGTGCCAGGGCTGTTTGCCTCGCGACAACCGAGAAGGCAGCCTGTCCCAAGCAGGAGAATGAGCGATCGAGCGATGGTTTTCAAACGAGGAGTCTAGCGGCGTGACCACAGGATCGGCAAGCGGGACCTCAAGCTCAAAAACTAAGGCCTTTTCCCCGTCTTGCTCATGGCGAGGAAGACAAAAAACATCACCACACCAAAGAGCATGATGGGCAAAGGCTGGATCAGCGAATTCATCAGTCTTTCCATACGGATCCCCTAGTCTGCGAGCTTGTTCAGGTGCACGGTTTTGCCGGTGCGGGCTGACTCGCGGGCGGCATCGAGAATCTGCATCACGATGACGTTTGTGTCAAGGGCAGTCAGGTCGCCCTTCGGTTGTAGCTTTCCATTGAGAACCGCGGCGAGATAGCTGAGAGAGTTCTGTTGGGCGCCCTCGAGCGGCGATGCGGTGATGGCTTGTTCTTCGCCTTCGTGCGGCAGGCGCAGGCGCAGTTTGTCCGGACCAACGGTGATGGCGTAGCCCTTGGCGCCGTAGATTTCCATATCCTTGCGCGCAAACGGCCAGTTCCACGAACCCATGATTACGGCCTGTGCGTGCGGATAGGTGAGTGTGATGGTTGAGTCGTCTTCCACTTTGGGATAGATTTCAGGTTTGTCGTGGGTGACGACCGCGGTAACGGTGAGCGGAGTCTCGCCGTGCATCAGGAAGGTCATCAGGTCGACGCCATAGCAGCCGAAGTCGTACATGGCGCCGGCGCCGTTCAGGGCTGGGTCGGTGAGCCACTGCAGAAATTCGGGGCCCACGCCGATCTCTTTGGGTCCCTCGTGGCCATCGTGCACCACGACGCGGCGAATGTCGCCAAGACTGCCTTTCTGCACTTCGTCGTACGCGGCCTTGTTGCTGGAATACCAGGTGGTTTCGTAGTTCACTAACACTTGAATTTTGTACTTCTGCGCCGTGCGGCGAATCGCCAACGCATCGTCAAGCGAGATGGTGAGCGGTTTCTCGACCATGACTGAAACGCCGTACTGCGCAGCGATCTCGATGGCGTGACGATGCTCGCCGATGGATGTGTAGACGAGCACGGCCTGCGGATGGGTGCGCTCGATCATGTTGGCTTCGGACTTGTAGGCCAGCGTGTCGGCTAGTGAAAACCGCTTCTGGTATTTGGCAAACAGCTCCGCGTCGGCATCGGCTATGCCGACCAGCTCAACGTCGGGGTGGTGCTTGAGTGCGGCGAGAAATCCTTCCACGTGGCCGTGTTCCAGGCCGACGATCACCACGCGCAGCGGCTGCTGTGCGGGCTGAGACAGGCCCGATAGAGGAAGCGCGAGAAGAGCGGTCATCAACAGATGCGGGACGCGAAGGTGCGGAAGGCGCAGAAAGCTCGGCATGGGCGCTGGATTCTCCTGGGCTTGAATTCTACGCCCACCAGCGTGGCAGACCGGAACATCAATCCTGACCCGAACGCGGTTTCGGGCGAGGCGCAATTGAGGGGGATTTGGCGCGCGGCGTAAACTCTGGTTCGCCGGGAATCGTCAAAAGTCGCAGAGGGAATGGGATGCTGACGCGTTATCGCTGCCCGTGTTGCGGATACAGGACTCTTGAGACGGCCGGGGCCAACGAGCTCTGCCCGGTTTGNNTTTGCTGGTGGGAGGACGACGGCCAAGAGGACGAAGATGCAGCCGAAGTCCGCCTGACGGTGAATGGCCAGCTCAGCCTGAGCGAGGCAAGGGAGCATTTTGCCCTCTGTGGGGCATCGCATCCGCGCTACGTTACCTTCGTTCGTCAGCCGCAGACTGCGGAGCGGTAAATACTCCCCATCGGCCAAGGCAGGCGGCGGTCTAGCTGCCGCTAAACCGATTTTTTCAGGTGCCACGGCAGTTACGTGGCAATTACGGTCCGTTTTTCCGCCGCATCGGGGTCTCCCGGTTTGACCCTTGCCGCAAACCCTCTTACCATGAGATGAGGTTATCTCCCCTCTGCGTGCGGCTGGCTACAGCGGCAACAGGAACCTCGCATAGTTTGCGACCGAATGCCGGCGAGCTGTCCACCCAGAAGGCGGGTTTGCAGCACGTAGACGGCCCTCAGCGCGCTACGCGAAGCCTGGCAGGTCATTGGGCGTGGATTTTGCGCCGGAAGGAACACGTTGAGCTCTACCGATACTCTCGAAAACAATCCTCATCCCGAGGCCGCCGACGGTGCGCCGGAGACCGGGCACGACCATGCTCACGAAGGGCACTCTCACGATGAGCACGATCATGAGGGCCACAACCACGACCACGCCCCAACCGCGGTTCTGAATCCCGACTGCACGCGCGAGCTGATTCTTGACATTCCTGTCGATGAAGTAAGCAAGGTTTACCGCGACGTGACCGGCAACTACCGCAAATACGCAAAAATTCCAGGATTCCGCGCCGGCAAGGTGCCGGAATCGGTGATCAAGCGCCGCTACGCGAAAGAGATTCGCAAGGACGTAATCGAAGGGTTGCTGCCGGAGCGGTTCAACAAAGCAGTTATGGACCTGGGTGTACGCCCGGTCGGCCAGCCGCAGGTAACGGAACTCACCGTGGAGGATGGATCACCCCTGCACGTGAAGGCGGTTTTTGAATTTGTGCCGGCATTCTCCATTGAGGGATACAAGGACGTAACAGTCGAGAAGCCTTCGGTAACCATCACAGAGGAAGAAGTTCAGGCTGAACTTGCGCAGTTGCGCGAATCCCGCGCCACGGTTGAGCCGGTGGAGGAAGACCGGGAGCTGAAGAACGGCGACTGGGCGCAGATCAGCTATAAGGGTCAGGTGGAAGGCGAGGAGTCGGCAGCCCCGATCGTGGGCGAGGATTCGCTGGTTGAAATTGGCGGCAAGGATACGGTTGAAGCTTTTTCGAGCTCGCTACTTGGGGCCAAGCCCGGTCAGGAATTGAAGGCCGAGGTAATCTACCCTGCGGACTATGCCGAAGCCGGCCTCGCCGGCAAGACGGTGGCCTATGAGGTTGAGGTGAAGGGGATCAAGAAGCGCACCCTCCCCGAGCTGAACGACGATTTCGCAAAGGAGCTGGGCGCGTATCAAAGCTTCACCGATTTGGAAGAGCGTGTTCGGGAGCACCTGGCGAGCCGCAAGCGCCGCTCGGTGGAAGGCGAGACCAAGGACCGTCTTTTCGCGGCCTTGACCGAGCGTTTTCCGTTTCCGGTGCCGGAATCACTGGTGCAGGAGCAGGTGGATGCCCGTTTGGAGCGGGGTCTTCGTGCTCTGGCCGCACAGGGCATGGATACCGATCAGATGCGCAAGCTCGACTTTGGCCGTCTGCGTGCTGCACAACGCGATAGCGCCATGGCCGAAGTAAAGGCCTTCATTCTGCTCGACCGGATCGCTGAAGAAGAACAGGTTACGGTGAGCGACGAAGAGTTTGACCACGAGCTGCAACTCGCTGCATTGCAATCGCGCGAGCCTTTGGATGCCCTGAAAGTGCGATTGACGCAAGACGGCGGGCTGGCTAGAATCCGTGAACAGCTACGACGTGAAAAAACCGCGAGTCTTCTTTACGAGCGTTTGCCAGGCTGACCGGAAAGAGCCGGTTCAGGGAATACGTAGCTGCAAGGCCTGGAATCGATCCGGACCCTGCCGCCATCAAAAACAAGACGGGGATAGAAAGTCCCCTAACTGCAAGATCGGGAAGAAGATTCAATGGCATTGGTTCCCATGGTGGTTGAGCAGACGAGTCGAGGCGAACGCGCCTACGACATTTACTCCCGTCTGCTTCGCGATAACATTATTTTTCTTGGAACACCGATCGATGACCAGGTCGCTAATTTGATCGTGGCGCAGATGCTGTTTTTATCCGGTGAAGATCCAGAAAAGGATGTTCAGCTCTATATCAACTCGCCGGGAGGCTCGATTACGGCAGGACTGGCAATTTACGACACCATGCAGTTCATCAAGAA
>PLTV01000068.1:388-6810 GCA_003164635.1 Acidobacteriaceae bacterium | reverse complement strand
ATCATCCTGTACCGCAAGCTTGTGGACAAGCGCGTGTTCCCGGCCCTCGACATCCAGCGCTCCGGCACGCGTAAGGAAGAACTGCTTATTCCCAAGGAAGACCTGCAGCGCATCTGGATCCTCCGCAAGGTGCTCAACCCGCTGTCGCCCGTCGAAGCCATGGAACTGCTTGTGAGCCGCCTCGAAAAGGTGCGCAACAACGCCGAATTCCTGGCCAACATGAACCAGCTCTAGCCTCGTTACGAAACCCAAGGAAAGGCCGTCCGCAAGGGCGGCCTTTCTGCTTGCGGATAAATTCCAATCGAAGTCATCAATCGTGAAAATTCGCAACCCGGATAAAAACCTTCTTGACATATTCCCATATAGGTATGTATTGTTTCGTTCATGGCACGCGCCGCAACCACCTCCGACGCCTTCAACGCTATAGCCGAGCCGCGCCGGCGCCAGATTCTCAGCTACCTGGCGCTCCGTGAACGGCCGGTAGGCGACATTGTCGAAGAGCTTGGATTCGACCAGCCATCGGTGTCAAAACATCTTCGCGTCCTGCGCAACGTGGGATTGGTGCGCATGCGCTGCCAAGGCCGCCACAAATTCTACCGAACCAACGCCGAGGCCATCCGGCCCTTGCACGAGTGGGCTGCGACATTCGAGCGTTATTGGCAGCGTCAGCTTCAATCTGTGAAGCGCTTAGCCGAAGAGCGCATGAGCCAATTGAATGCGGCAGAAGTGCTTCCCAGCCCCAAAATTCCGAAGGAGAAGGTATGACCCAGACCGCCAACAGCATCGAAGACCTGACCCTGACCATCAACCAGGAGATCCGCGTGAACGCGTCGCTCGAAGTTACCTTTGAAGCGCTCCTTGAGCAGATGGGCCCCGGGAACGAAACCCATGACGGCACCCCGTTGCCCATGAAAATAGAACCTTGGCCCGGCGGCCGATGGTACCGCGACCTGGGCGACAACAATGGTCACTTCTGGGGCCATGTTCAAGCCATCAAGCGGCCGACTTTGCTGGAAATCACCGGGCCCTTGTTTGCCTCGTATCCCTTCGTTTCCAATCTGCAATACCGCTTGAAGGAAACAGAGGGAGCGACGCTCATTTCCTTCCGCCATACCGCGCTCGGATTCATTCAGGACGACCATCGCGGCGGAGTCGGCAAGGGATGGGCCTGGATATTGGAACGCACGCGCAAAGCCGCCGAGAAACGCTGAAGTTTAGGCGCAATCTTGGCACATCAATCGGAGGTCTCCATGTGCCCACTTTGTTTAGCGACTGCCGCATGGGTTGCTGTTGCCGCCGTTTCAACTGGCGGAATGACCGCATTCGTCCTCAAAAAAGCAAGGCCCGGCAGAACCGAGAACCCCAACATTTCCCCATCGAAGGAGGATCACCATGTCTAGCATCGCAGCAGCTGAACAGACAAAAGTCGTTTCCCATCAGGAATGGCTCGCCGCCCGCAAAGACTTTCTCGCCAAAGAAAAAGAGTTCACGCGCCTGCGTGACGAGCTAAGCAGAAAACGCCGCGAACTCCCATGGGAAAAGGTCGAAGAGAACTACACCTTCGAAGGCCCGAACGGCAAACAAACCCTGGCCGATCTGTTTGCGGGACGCAGTCAGTTGGTTGTGTACCACTTCATGTTTGGCCCGGGGTGGAGCGAAGGCTGCAAAAGCTGCTCGTATCTCGCCGACCATTTTGATGGCATGGCGATTCACCTTGCCCACCGCGATGTCACATTCACAGCCATCTCCCACGCACCCATAGCAGAGATTGAGACATTCAAGAAGCGGATGGGCTGGCGGTTCCGCTGGGCCTCTTCGTTCGGGAGCGACTTCAATTACGACTACCACGTGTCATTTACCCCAGAGCAACAGGCCAAGGGGAAGGTCGAGTATAACTACGAGCAAATGACCTTCCCGAGCGAAGAAGCGCCGGGACTCAGCGTCTTTTTCAAAGATGAAGCTGGCCAGGTATTTCACACCTATTCGAGCTATGCGCGCGGACTCGACATCCTGGTGGGCACTTACAACTTTCTCGATACCACGCCGAAGGGCCGCGACGAAGAAGGGCTCGCGCATACGATGGCGTGGGTGCGGCATCACGACAAGTATGAGCAGGACTACTTCGTCGATCCGAAGCAGGGATATATAGAACCGGCCAAGGTGAGCGGTTCATGCTGCTCCGGCGACCACCACGAGTAAATCTGATGCGACAAAAGGGAAGCGCGGCGGCTTGGAGGTTTCCAATTCGCCGCTTTTCGCTTACCATGAATTCCGCATGACTTACTTCCTTTTCAAGACAGAGCCCGACGTCTACTCTTTCGATGATTTTCTCCGCCACAAAGAAACCATCTGGGATGGAGTGACCAATCCCACGGCGGTGAAGCATCTGCGCGAAATGAAGGCCGGAACCAAATGGATCTTCTATCACACAGGCGACGAGCGCACCGCAGTTGGAACGGGTGCCGTTGTGAGTGTCGACCCTGCCGACCCGAAAGTGCCGGTGGTGCGGGTGAAGGCAGCGAAGCGCCTTAAACATCCGAAGACCCTGGGTGACATCAAGTCCGAACCGCTATTTGCCAAATCTCCGCTCGTCCTCATCGGCCGTCTCAGCGTCGTTCCGCTGACCCAGGAGCAGTGGGACTGGTTTCTCGGCTGAAATGCCATTCGACTCGTCCTGCTAGTCTGTCGTGACCATGGCTCCTACCCCGAGCACGCTGATCGAGCAGGGATATCAGGCCCGGCGCGAGAATCGACTTGCCGAGGCGGGACAGCAGTTTCTCGAGGCAGTTCGGTTGTGCCGTGGTGGCGATGATCGCATCTTGCTGGCCCGTGCTCTTACGGGCCTGGGTCAGATCGAGCGCGACCTGGGGCGCCTGCACCCAGCTCTCGAACATTCTTCTGAGGCCGCCGGCCTCTTCCGCATCGGGGACCGGCCGCTGGTTCTAGCGCACACGGTGCGCCATGTCGGCGACATTCTTCGCAATCAGCGTGAATTGGCCCTCGCGGCTCCGCACTACGAGGAAGCACTCGCCATCTATCGGCAGCACACTGAAACTCCGCCGCTCGATCTGGCCAACGCCATTCGTGGCTATGCGCTTCTGAAAGCCGATTCGGGCGAGACCGCTGCGGCTATCGAACTCTGGCAGGAAGCGAGGCAACTCTACATTTCGGTTGGCGTGAAGGCCGGTGTCGATGAGGCCGAATCGCAGTTGGCGCGATTGGCCCCTGCATAAGTTCGCCGCAATACGCAGGCAGCGCAACCGCCGTACGCTGCGTGATCACCGGCGCGTTTCTCCGTTACAATCATAGCTATATGATCCGTTTTTCCACGGCCGGTGAGTCCCATGGGGAGGCTCTGATTGCCCTCATTTCCGGGCTTCCCGCGGGCGTGTCCGTCGATCTTGAGTTCATCAACCGGGAATTGTGGCGGCGGCAGCAGGGCTATGGACGCGGCGGCCGGATGAAAATTGAGAGCGACAAAGCGCACATACTTTCCGGCGTGCGTCACGGCAAAACAATCGGCTCGCCCATCGCCATCGAGATCGTCAATCGCGACTGGAAGAATTGGGAAGAAAAGCTGCCCGTGGAAGCAGGCGACCCAGCCAAGCACCAGGCTGTTGCTTCTCCGCGGCCAGGCCACGCCGATCTGGCAGGAGCACTAAAGTACAACTTCCCTGACGCTCGTTACGTGCTGGAGCGGGCCTCCGCGCGCGAGTCCACCGGCCGCGTCGCCGCGGGCGCGCTGGCTAAGCTGTTCCTGCGCGAACTTGGCATTGAGGTGTTGAGCCATGTCATCCGGGTCGGCAGCGTGGAACTCGCCCGCCCTGCCGCCTGGGCTGAAATTGTCGCGGTGGCAGCCAAAAACGAAGTCATGCTGAGCTGCGTCGACGACCCTACCGAAGTGCGCATGAAAGAAGAAGTCGAAGAAGTTTCGCGCACCGGCGACACGGTGGGCGGCGTTTTTGAAGTCGTGGCGCACGGAGTTCCAGCCGGCCTGGGAACCTATGCCAATTGGGATGAGAGACTCGATGGTTTATTGGCCTGGTCCGTGATGAGCTTGCAGGCAGTGAAGGCCGTCGAAATCGGCCGCGGCGTGACTGCGGCAAGTTCCTTCGGATCGAAGGTTCACGATCCAATTCAGTATGCGGCTGAAGATAATGGCAAGCCCACCCGTTTTACGCGCCCTCAAAACAACGCGGGAGGCATCGAAGGCGGCGTCTCGAATGGCGAAGACATTGTGGTCCGCGGCTACTTGAAGCCGATATCTACCCTGCGCCGTCCGTTGGAGTCGGTCCGTTTCGATACCCGGGAGACCACCAGCGCAAGTTACGAACGCAGCGATATTTGCGTGGTGCCGGCCGCGGGCGTGGCGGCCGAGAGCATGGTGGCACTCACCCTCGCCAACCTCGCGCAACAGAAGTTCGGCGGCGACTCGGTGCTTGAAATGCATCGGAATTTCAGTGGCTACATCGAACAGATTAAGCACTATTAGAATGGAAATTGGGCCCTCAGAAATTTCGTGAACAGGCGGAAATGGAGTCGTTAGAAATTCAAGATGATTTTGAAAGTTGTTAAATATCCCGAGCCGGTTCTGTCTCAGCCCGGCGAACCGGTTACAGAATTCAATGCTGAGTTGCGCAAGTTTGTCGACGACCTTTTCGAGACGACCTATGCATCGCAGGGCATCGGCCTGGCAGCGCCGCAAGTGGGCGTTTCCAAACGGATCACCGTGATTGATTTGAGCATGGGCAAAAACCCCAAAGACAAGCTGGTGCTCATCAATCCTGAAGTCATCTTCAGCGAAGGCAAGCTCTACGAAGAAGAAGGCTGCCTCAGTTTTCCTGAAATTCGCGAGAAGGTCGTGCGAGCCGCCAAGGTCCGCATTCGCGCCCAGGACCTGCATGGGAAGTGGTTCGAGATGGATGGCGGGGAATTAATGTCACGCTGCATGCAGCACGAAATCGATCACCTCGACGGCATGCTCTTCATCTTTCGCATGAGCGCGCTCAAGCGCGATCTGGTACAGCGCAAGATTCGCAAGTTGCAGCGCGACGGCACGTGGTAGAAGGGCAAGGAGCCAAATGAAGCTCGTCTTCTGCGGTACGCCGAGCTTTGCCGTGCCCACGCTCCATGCGCTTATCGCCGCCGGCCACCAGGTCGATCTGGTCCTCTCCCAGCCCGACCGGCCCGTTGGACGCACCCAGCAACTCACAGCGCCGCCTGTGAAGCAAGCCGCGCTGGCCGCAGGCTTGCCCGTAACGCAGCCCGAAAAAATCCGCTCCAATGCTGAACTTCGTTCGCAGCTTGAGGCGCTCGCTCCCGAGGCGATTGTCGTGGTTGCCTACGGCAGAATTATTCCCCCTTGGTTGCTCGCCCTTCCTCGCCTCGGATGCATCAATCTGCACGGCTCATTGCTGCCCAGGTATCGCGGCGCTGCGCCAATCCAATGGGCGGTGGCTATGGGCGATGCGGTCACCGGCAATACGACCATGCTGCTCGAAGAAGGGCTCGATACAGGCCCCATCCTCCTCCAGCAGACAATCGAGATCGGCCCGGATGAGACCTCTGTGATTCTCTTCGATCGGATGGCTCGGCAGGGTGCGCCGCTGGTCGTCGAGACGCTCGCCGGCCTGTGTGCGGGCACCATTCATCCTCAGGCGCAAAATCATTCCGGCGCCACCTATGCGCCGCTTCTTGACCGCGAAGACGGACGGATGGATTTCGCCGCACGAACGGCGCACGAGCTCTTTAACCGCTGGCGCGGATTCCAGCCGTGGCCAGGCGCTTTCACCACCATTGAAGGGAAGAAGCTGGCCATTCATCGAATGCAGGTCGTGCCCGCGCCGAACCTTGCAGCCTCTGGCGCGGTCTTATCGAGATCTTTCAAGCCAGGCGAGATTTTCATTGGAGTCGATCGCTTTTTTGCAGCATGCGCGGGCAATACATGGATCGAGTTTCTCGAACTCCAGTTGGAGGGAAAAAAGCGTCTCAGTGCGCGCGAACTGCTGCGTGGGATGCCAATCTCTGAAGGCACGCAGCTCGGGTCGCCGACCCCATGACCATTCCGAAGCGCGGCGCCACTGCCAGGCCGCAGGCCCGCAAAAGCGAGATTTCCCCTGCGCGTGCTTCGGCGTTTCGTGTGCTCCTGCGGCTTGAAGAGGGCAAGTCTCATAGCGATGACCTGCTTCGCGGCAAAGCTGTCAAAGCGCTCTCATCGGCCGACGTCCATCTTGCAACGGCGTTGGTTCTTGGCGTGTTGCGATGGCAGATCCAGCTGGACGCACAGTTGCAGGTGTTTCTTGCGCGCCCCGGCACCAGGCTTGACACCGAAGTGCGCATCGCCCTCCGCCTGGGCGCATTGCAGATTCTGCACATGGACCGTATCCCCGCACGCGCTGCCATCGACGAGAGCGTTGAAATGA
>PLTV01000068.1:0-291 GCA_003164635.1 Acidobacteriaceae bacterium | reverse complement strand
GCCATCTGCTCAATGCTGGCCGAACAGTTGTCTCCGGCGATATTGCAGCGACTGCTGCTTTCCGCGAAGGCCGCGTACGCATCCAGGACGAAGGGTCGCAGCTCGTCGCCGAAATTGCGTCGTCGCTGCTTGCCAACAGAAACGGGAGCATGCTCGACGCGTGTGCGGCGCCGGGCGGAAAAACCCTCATTCTTGCCGAGCGCAATCCACAGGCTTCGATCGTTGCGTGCGAGATAAGCCCGCAACGCCTTGAAGCAATGCGCAAACGGCTTGCGCAGAATGAGCGCATCG
>PLTV01000395.1:20368-20515 GCA_003164635.1 Acidobacteriaceae bacterium | reverse complement strand
TTGAGGGTTTTCTCTTCGCCGGCCGCGACGCCGAGCGGCGCTTCCACGAGACGGGCAAATTCGAATTCATCAACACGGGTGGCTACTACCACGTTCTTCCCCTCGATCCGCTGCGCGCGTTTATCGACACGGCGGCCGAAGTGCAGC
>PLTV01000395.1:10638-20309 GCA_003164635.1 Acidobacteriaceae bacterium | reverse complement strand
GGCAGCGGCATGCACACCAACGTCTCCATCTCCGAGGGCAAGACGAACCTTTTCTGGGATCCGAAGGGGCAGGAAAAGCTCTCAGGATTCGGCTGGGAATTCATTGACAAAATTCTCACGCACGCGCTGGATATCTGCCTCATTTTGAACCCGAGCGTGAATGCCTACCGGCGGCTCGATCCGCATTTTGAAGCGCCCAACCAGATCAAGGCTTCAGCGACAGATCGCGGATCGATGGTGCGCGTGCCCATCGGCAACTCGCGCTCCATGCGCGTTGAAGTGCGCTCCGTAGCTCCCGACGCCAACCCCTACCTCACGCTGTACTCCATCTTCAAAACAGGCATCGACGGAACCAAGTCCAAGATCGATAACCTGCGGCAGGCGCAGCGTTACTTGCCCGACAACATCCAGTCGGCAATCGACGACTTCAAGAGTTCCGCGTGGATCGGCAAGATTCTCGGCTCCGATGTGCAGGGACGATTTGCCGACCTTAAGCAGGCGGCGGCCAATCGCTCTCCGCGCGAACTGGGGACTTTTGTGAAGCCTTCCGAGGTGCAATACCACCACGAGGTCTACAACCAGTCGCTCTGGAACTTGTTCTAGACCACGAGCAGATGCACTGAAATTGCGGCTCGAAATGGGCGGCAATACCGGAACCCGAAAGTACACCGGCGGCGCAAACTGTAAGCTTGCGCCGCTTTTGTTGCGCCTGACGAACAAGCAAATCTGCCGCCCGGACGCCGGTATAGAATCGCTTTTGTCGGATATCGAACAGAGCCAGACCTTCCCATCCTCCATGTCTGCCAAAATCCCAGAACAAGGATCGAATCGAATGTTGAAAAGAATGCCTTCTGCAATTGGAGCGTCCAGCCTGCTTCTCTGCACGTTCGCGATTGTCTGTCTCCCCGGCGGGGCGCAGGCGCCAAAGCAATACACCAGCGAGGATTATGCAGCCGCCGAGAAGTTCATGGCCTACAACGTGAATCCACTCGCCTATAAGGGAGTGGTGAAGGCGAACTGGCTCGACGACGATCGATTCTGGTACAGGGATGCGGATGAGACCGGCTGGTCGTTTGTTGTGGCCGAGCCGGCCAAGGGCACTCGCGGCGCCATGTTTGACGCAGGCAAGCTGGCCGCCGCTTTGCACGATGCATCGGGCGGCACAATCAAGGACGACGCGCGCCATTTGATGCTCTCAGACCTTGTGCTCTCTGATCGCGACAGCGTAATCACGTTTTCCGACGAAGGCGGATCGTATCGCTGCGAGGTTGCAGAAAGTGCCACAAGCTGCAAACGCCTGAATGCAGACAGTGAGGGAGGGGCCGGGCGAAGCCACGGAGAAAAGCAGCCGCCGCTTACGCTTTCGCCCGACAAAAAGCTGGGCGCCTTCATTCGCGACTGGAATCTGTGGGTCCGGGACACGGCATCTGGAGCTGAGACGCAGCTGACAACCGATGGAGTGAAGGACTTTGGCTACGCGACGGACAATGCAGGGTGGGTTCATTCCGACGCCGCAATCCTGCTTTGGTCGCCCGACTCGAAGAAGATTGCCACATTTCAGCAAGACCAGCGCAAGACCGGCGAGATGTANNATGATCGAGCGCGTGGTGATCGACGTGCCCACACACACGGTTGTACGGCTGAAGATGCCTCCGGATCAACACCGGTCGACGTTGTGCGACAACGTTGCCTGCCGCGGCACCACCTGGGATGACGTCGAGTGGAGTCCGGACGACGCGCACCTGGCGTTCGTTTCCACGTCGCGCGATCACAAGCAGGAGTGGTTCCGCGTGGCCGACGCAGCAACGGGCGAAGTGCGCGAGGTGATGACGGAGACAACGCCGAAGTTTTACGAAAGCGGTAACGGCAAAATCAACTGGCACTATCTGCCCGCGTCGAATGAGATTCTGTGGTTCAGCGAGCGCGACGACTGGGGCAACCTTTACCTCTACGACCTGGCATCGGGAAAATTGAAGAATCAGATCACGCAAGGTCCCGGCAACGTGGCCCAGGTTCTCTACGTGGACGAAAAGAAGCGCACAATTCTCTTTGTTGGCGTGGGCAAGGAAGCCGACCGCGATCCGTACTTCGAGCATTTTTACAGCGTGCACTTCGATGGCACAGGCCTGAAGCTTCTGACGCCCGAGAATGCCGACCACAACATTAAAGTCTCATCCGACGGACGATACTTCGTGGATTCGTACTCGACGCCAACCGACCCGCACATTACAGTGATCCGCGACAGCAGTGGTAAAACCGTGATGGACGTGGCCCGGCAGGACATTTCAAAGCTGTTGGCAGATGGATGGATTCCACCCGTGCCAATCAAGGTGAAGGCGCGCGACAACCAGACTGAGCTGTATGGCTTCATGTTCAAGCCCTCGCACTTCGACGCCACGAGGAAGTATCCGGTGGTGAACCAGGTTTATCCCGGACCGCAGACGGGCTCGTGCGGCAGCCGCGAGTTCATGGCGTCACACCGCGATATGCAATCGCTGGCGGAGCTGGGATTCATCGTGGTGTGCATCGACGGCATGGGAACGCCGTGGCGCTCAAAGACCTTTCACGAAGCCTATTACGGGAACCTGGGCGACAATACAATTCCCGACCAGGTGAGCGGCATGAAGGACCTCGCCGCACAGTATCCATTCATCGATCTTGATCGCGCGGGCATGTATGGGCATTCAGGCGGCGGCAATGCGACAGCTGCGGCCATGTTCCACTATCCCGACTTCTTCAAGGTGGGCATCGCTGAGAGCGGCAACCACGACGAGCGCGACTATGAAGACGATTGGGCAGAAAAATGGGCGGGCGTTGAAGTCAAGAATGCCGATGGCACCAGCAACTACGACTCGCAGGCCAACCAGAACTACGCGAAGAGCCTCAAGGGCCACCTGCTGCTGGCACACGGGACCATGGACGACAATGTTCCGCCCAATAACACCATGCTGGTAGTGGATGCGTTGATCAAAGCCAACAAGGACTTCGATCTGCTGTTGATTCCGAATGTTGCGCATGGCTACGGGCCGGCCACCCAGTACATGACGCGGCGGCGCTGGGATTATTTCGTGCGCTACCTCGCCGGAGGCATTCCGCCCAACGAGTATGAGATGATATCGGGCGCCGCGGTGCAGGCGGTGATGCGCGGAGGGCCGGGCGAACCCAACGGCGACGACGAGTAGCGGACCTGGGTGACAGTGTCCTGATTTTGAGAGAAAGATTTGGGTGCCCAGGTCCGGGGTCCCCACGGATAGGTCTTGGTCCGTGGGGTGGAGGTCTCGCTTCTGAGACCTGGGAGAGCACGATCTCTTCCCCACTACGATTAACAACGGACCAGGTTGTCTGCCTCAATTCCCTTCGTGGCATTACGTGTATCGATCACCAATTGCGCCTTCTCGACAATCGCGCGGTAGTCGTACTGCGTGTGGTCGGTGACAATCACAACGCAATCGAACTCGCAAATTTTATCGAGCGATGTGCATGTCATGTTGAGCGCGTACTTCCGGCCGCGGCCCACCGTGGCGAAGAACGGGTCGTTGTATTCAACGTGCGCGCCGCGCTTTTGCAATAGTTCGATAATCGTGAGCGAGGGCGACTCGCGCAAATCGTCGATATCGCGCTTGTAGGCGAGGCCGAGAACCAGCACGCGGGAGCCATGCAGCGGTTTGCCGCGCTGGCTCATGGCTTCAATGATGTTCTCGACCACGAAGTAGGGCATGCCCAGGTTCACCTCTCCGGCAAGCTCGATAAAGCGCGTATGAAAGTCGAATTGTTTCGCCTTCCAGGAAAGATAAAATGGATCGATCGGAATGCAGTGGCCGCCGAGCCCGGGGCCGGGATAAAAGGCCTGAAAGCCGAAGGGCTTGGTCTTCGCGGCGTCAATCACTTCAAAGATGTCAATCCCCATGCGCATTGAAAGCTGCTTGAGCTCGTTCACCAGCGCAATGTTCACGCAGCGGTAAATGTTTTCAAGCAGCTTGGTCATCTCGGCCGCCGCGGGTGAAGAAACCGGAATGGTTCGATTGAAGATGCTTGCGTAGACAGCGCAGGCGCGCTCCAGGGCGACGGGGCCGCAGCCACCCACAACTTTAGGAATGTCGCGCCGCGGAACAGCATCGTTGCCCGGATCTTCGCGCTCGGGCGAGAACGCAACATACACGCCAGTAGCTTGCGGTTCCCTCGCCACCCGCAGCCCAGCGGGATTTCCCTGCTCCAGCAATGGGACCACGATCTCTTCTGTCGTACCCGGGTAGGTTGTGCTCTCGAGAACAATCAACTGGCCCTCGTGAATGTGCGCTGCAATGCTTTTCACAGTTCCGGTGACGAAGCTGAGGTCGGGCTCATGATATTCGCTGAGAGGTGTGGGAACGCAGATGATGACCACGTCCATCCCGGCAATCGTGGCGTAGTCGGCTGTCGCCGTGAATCCGTGTTCGCGCGCAGCTTGAATCTCTTCCCGCGAAATGCGCAAAATGTACGACTCGGCGCGGTTCAGGATGTCGACTTTTTTCTGATCGATGTCGAAGCCCGTAATCGCGAATCCTTCGCCGCTGAAAAGCAGGGCCAGGGGCAACCCCACGTATCCCATACCGACTATGCCAATGCGCACGTCTCGCGACTGAATTCGTTTCTGAAAGTCGAGCGTACTCTCCATGAAGGTCACTTTAACAGGAGCGGGCAGGCTGAGAGCTTGGGATCAGTCGATACAGAAGCATCTCGCAGGCAAGCCGCCTTGATCGATCGAGAATCAAACGGAAAGAGCGCGCAGACCTTTGCGCAGCGTGCCTGGATCGCCGCCGGGAACAAGCTGCTCCACCTCATCGTGCATGCGCTCCCAAACCGGCAGCGCGTTCAGCATCAGGCTGTGCCCTTTCGCAGTAAGCGACACGACACGGCTGCGGCGGTCCATGGGGTCTTGTGCGATTTTGACCAACCCGCGGCGTTCAAGCGGTTTCAATGCGGCCGTCAGCGTGGTGCGATCCATGGCGAGCAGGTTGGCCACCGGACCCATGGGCGGCGGCTCAGGGCGATTGAGGGCCATGAGCAGCGAAAACTGACCGTTCGTCAGGTCGAAGGGCCGCAAGGCCTCATCGAAGCGCCGGCCTAGCGCGCGCGCCGCACGCTGCACATGCAGGCAGAGGCAGCAATCCCGCACCAGAATCGTTGTTTCGTACGGCAACGTTTTTTGGCTTGACACACCCCCACAATAGTTGATATCAACATAAACGTCAAGCAAGTCTTCCCCCGTCGCCGTTTCCCGCCCCGGATCGAGGCGACAACCTGTATGGAGGCCCCCATGTCTTTCCTTCGCGATTTGCGTATTGCCCTGCGCTCCCTATCGCGCGTTCAAGCGCTTTGGATCACCGTTGCCCTCACGCTGGCTTTGGGAATTGGCGCCAATGCCGCCATCTTCAGCGTGGTGCGCGCCGTGTTGCTGCGCCCGCTCGCCAATCGCGATGAAGACCGGCTGCTCTACGTCCGTCAGAGCGCGCCAGGCTTGAAGCAGGTGAACACGACATTCTCTGTGCCCGAGATTAAAGACCTGGGCACGGGCCTGAAAACCATTCAGGAGCTGGGCACATTTTCTGAGATCGATTTCACGATTGTGGGCCTGGGCACGCCGCGCGAAATCCCCGCCGGTGTGGTCGACGGCAATTATTTCCAGGTGATGGGCCTTAGGCCGGTGCTGGGGCGATTGTTAGGGCCTGCCGATGACGGGCAAAACGCAACCGGCGCGGCCGTGCTCACGTACAAGTTCTGGCGCGACTCCATGCACTCCGATCCGCAGGTGCTGGGCAAGACGGTCCGGCTTGAAAGCGCCATGGGTGCGCGTTCCGCCGTCATTGTGGGCGTGCTCGAACCTTCAGTTCCCTACCCCGTTGCGACGGAAATCATCTCCAACGTAGTGACCAGTCCGCATCATCTTTCCGCCACCATGGTCACGGGGCGCGAACATCGCATGACCGAAGTCTTCGCCCGCCTTGCGCCAGGCGCGACACTGGACGCGGCACGCGCCGAACTGCGCACGGCCTACTCTGCCATGATTGCGGCTCATCCTGAAACCTACAAGCCTGAAGATCGCTACACCATTGAAGTGACGCGGATGCACGACCAGATCAACGCCCGCGCCAACACAATCCTGTGGGTGCTGTTTGCGGCGTCCGGACTGCTGTTTGTGATTGCGAGTTCGAACGTAGCCAATCTTGTGCTCGCCCGCACGGTGCGCCGCGAGTCGGAACTGGCCGTACGATCAGCTCTTGGCGCCAGCCGGGCCGCGCTGCGGCGATCGCTTTTGGCAGAGAGTCTTATCCTTTGCGGAAGCGGGGCGATCGCGGCAGTTCTGCTTGCCATACCGATGGTCGAAATTCTGGGCCGCTATGCCGCGCGCTTTTCCGTGCGCGCAACTGGCATGTCGCTCGACTTTAGCCTGGTCTGGTTCGGCGTGGGCCTTGCCCTGATCGCAGCGGTCTTCCTGGCATTTATTCCGCGCCTCCCTTCCATGGACACCTTGCGCAGCGGCGGTTTGGCCACGGGCGGCACGCGTGTGACGGGCGGCAGCAGCCGCAAGCTGCGCGTCTTCGCCGTCATGCAAATCACCGCGTCGTTCCTGTTGCTGGCAGGCTCCGCCGTGCTGATGCGCACACTTTACGAACTTGAGAAGACCCGGCCGCCATTCGACACAACGCACGTGCTGGCGGTGAACCTGCCGGTCATGAGTTATGGCAAGTCGCCCGAGCAGGTGCAGGACTTTTATCGCGAAGCGAAGCGCCGCGTGAGCACCATTCCCGGCGTCGAAAGCGTATCCACCGGGTTCAGCGTTCCCTGGCGCGACGAGCAGGGCCTGAATATCAGCTTTGCGTTTTCAATTCAGGGGGCAAAGCGCGAAAACGGATTGGGTGATTGGCGCGCGCACTTCCGGTCGGTTTCTCCAGGCTTCTTCGGAACGCTGGGCATGCCTTTGCTCGAAGGCCGCGACTTTAGGGACAGCGATCGCGATGGCGCCGAGCGCGTGGTAATCGTAAGCGAGAGCGTAGCAAAATCGTTGTTCCCAGGGCAGGACCCGCTCAATCGCGAACTGATGTGGACCGACGGCGTGATGAAATTCATCGGCATCAGCTACGAACCGCGGCGCATTGTGGGGGTTGTGCCCGACATCGACGATGAGAACATTATTCCCTCGCCGGCAATGACCGTGTATCAGCCCGCGGATCAGGAGGGATGGCAAGGCCGTCTCTTCGTTCGCTCCAAACAGGATCCCTATTCCATCGTCCCGCAGATTGCGCAAACAATTCATAACATGTCGGCAGACCAACCCGTCGAGCGCGCCAGCACACTCGAGGACATTCGCGCCGAGGTGCTGACGCCGGATCGTCTGAACGCTGTAGTCTTCGGCGGGTTCGCGGCCGTAGCGCTCTTGATCTCGGTTGTCGGCGTAGCCGGCGTGCTTGCCTTCTCGGTGAGCGGTCGCACACGCGAGTTCGGCATTCGCATGGCCCTGGGAGCGCAGCCGCGCAACATTCTCACCGGCGTTCTGCTCGAAGGGCTGGTCATCGCCGGTATTGGCGTAGGAGCCGGCGTGGTGGTGGGCTTCGCCTTTGCGCGTGCACTGGGCAGGTACGTAGGCGAGGTGCAGCAACCGGGCGCGCTCTCCATTGCCGCCTCGGCAATCGTCATACTGTGCGCGGCGGTAATTGCGTCGGCGGTTCCAGCTGCGCGTGCCGCACGCATCAACGCGGTTGAGGCTCTGCGCGCGGAGTAGTGCAGCGCATGCATGACGTTATCGCGGCGTAACTCGAATCACGGTAGCCCGGCACGACCGCACGCCCTGGCAGGCCTCGGGCTGCAAGTCTTTCGTCAGGCAAATCTCAATCGCGGTGAGCCGGTTATTTCCGCAGCTCAGCGCGAAGCTCGCCGGCGGAAAGGCCGGATTCGCGCGGCTGAAGCGATCGAGAATTTGATCGGGGCTCACGCCGTCGGCATCCGCGCCTGCACCCAGATCCGCAGGCACCTTCACAGCAGAGAAAGCCTTGCGAATCTCAGCGAAGTACGCGTCGGCCGCAAGACCTGAACAGGTACCGTGCGTCTGCCATTCATGCTCGACCAACGATGCGGTCGGAAGAAGATCGGTGTAGGCCTGCGGATTTGCCGGCCCCGGAGCATCGCTGCAATCTTCAGGGTAATCACCGCTCAAGTCCTGAGGCCAAAGACCATGCACGACAAGNNAGGTAGTAGTCGAAAGCGCCGGGAGCCGCGTCCTTGTCGGCGTTTCCGCGACGCGAACGACGCCGGCCAGGGCGAGCCTCCGCGTAGGCATCCCTCGAGCCGTCCCTGGAACTGTCAGGCCGGCTGGCTGCCGCGGGCTGCGGCGGAGCGGGCGCCGTTAAGTTGCGGCAGGAAGAAAGCGGAAGCAACGATAACATGCTCGCGCTCAGCAAAAGGCTTTCAATCGACTTACGGGCGAACTTCCCACGCGGAACTTTCATCTAGCGATCATATCCCCAGGCACAAACTTTGGGTGCCCCATCCATTTCACAGTCTTCTCGTGAAATGGGTGGGGCACCACAACCCTCTTCCCACCTTCGTTTATCTGATGACATATTCCTGTGCCACATAGAAATACCGCGGGTTGATTCCGGGCGTGGTGGCTTCCACAAATCCGCCTTTGAAGAAGTGCCCGAAGCCCGCATAAAACGTATGCGGTCCAGCTTTGTATGTCATAAAAGAGTCGAGTTCCTGGCCGACGTGCGTGCCTGCCTTCCCGCTGGTCGAGATGGAGATTTTGGAGCCGGAGCTGTTATACAGCGCGTCCGTGGCGCTGTATAAATTCTCATCGCTGTAGATTGCATTCCAGGCGCAGGAGCGCGTCAGATTCAGCGTCGCCTGCGATTTAAAGGTCTTCAGATTGCGCCAGCCGAAGAGATCTTCGTGTCCGAATTTATCGTGGTTTGCCGACGACAACTGATCGTACGTTGCGCTGTGATCCGATCCGAATCGCGAACCGGATGCGCCCTTGTAGTCGCCCGAAAGAGTCAGAGTGTGCTCTGCAATGTCAACGGGGCGCGAGATGCTGGAGAACCATGCCCACGCCCGCTGATCGGGGACGCCCAGGTGACCGTTTTGGCCAATTGCCTCCAGGCTGTAAGCGAAACGCTCTGGAAGCGGCCCGTAGAACCGCGTCCCGAACGTATTGGTTCCAAGCGTGCCCTTGCTTGTCCATCCGCCGATGACATTTTGCGAGTGGCGCAGCGCGTAGGTATCGACGGATGCTCCTCGCCAGACATTGGAGAACACATCGTACGTTCCCCACATGCGATTGCCAAGTTCGGGTGTGTTGAATGAATTCGGCAGCACGATCACGGGAGACGCCATCAGCCCATCGAGCGTCATGTGTCCGGAGTTATACCGCATGCGCCCAAAATCGAAAGTGCGCGAGGTGTTGCTCCACTGCGAAGCGGCGATGACGCGAGTTTCACCGTAATTGAGCATGCGGCGGCCTGTAGAGAAGCTGAGCGGCCCCCTGTCGCGCCCAAGCGTGAGCCAGCTCTCCTGCAAATCCATTGGATCGCGCATGGTGTTCGGCGCCGGCATGCCGTAGAAGGGGGCGCGCGCATCCTGCCCCATTCCAGAAAACGTGAGCCACGTGACGGGCGCGTATTGCATCCCGATGCGAA
>PLTV01000395.1:0-10617 GCA_003164635.1 Acidobacteriaceae bacterium | reverse complement strand
AACGACGGGCAAATCAGCATAAGTGCGCAGATACTTCTTGGCAGTATTCGCATCGCAGAACCTCGTATCGCATGGGTAACGACACGAGGGTTATCGGCGCGATCGTAGAGAACTGCAGTTCGAATGAAAAACCAAGGATGGCTCAACGTTCATGACGAACTGCCGATGGAATATGCAGCGCTCGGCAAACTCGCCCTGTTCTGACCCCGAAGTATGAGTTGCCGTGAATGCTACGCGGGAGCGTGCGGAAAATGATTTGGAATCGCCTTGGTCTCGAAGGACTGCTGGCCTCAAGCTTTGGCCTGGTCTCGCTTGCGGCAGTGATCGCAGGCGGAGTGTCGGTATCGGGGCATCTGCGCGTGCAGAAGTATGGCGCGCTAGCTACGGCCTCCTCGCAGAGCGCTCAGATGGCCCAGCAGCTTGCGTTTTATCAGCAGCGGGAACAGGCCACATCGCGCGCGTATTTTCTGCAACCCGCGGAGCATGGCGACGCGCGCTGCGGCGAAGCGGCGCGTGACTTTGCCAACCTCTATGCGCAACTCGAATCCAGGACCATCGATCCCCAACAGCGAAGCGAACTGCTGCGCGTACTTGAAAGCTGGAAGTCCGGAGAAGCGGAGATGCAGAAGATGTTTGCGTTTGGCCGCGCGGGAAACAGAGAGGCCATGCTGGCCGAGTTGCCCGCGTCCGTAGCCATCAGCAAGCAGATTCAGACGGCCCTGACACAGTATGGAAAGCATGTGGCGGACCTCGCCAACCAGAGTCAGCTGGAACAGAAAAGAGTTTCGGACCAGGCGCTTCGGCTTTCGAGTACGCTGGTCGCGCTTGACGTGGTACTTGCCATTCTGTGCGGCTTCGTCGCAATCCGCATCGTCAGCCACAGAGTGTGGGCCGCACAGCTATGTTTGAGCGCAATCGCACTGCAGGATCTCTCAGGAAAAGATATTGAAGTGCAAACCCACGATGCGCTGGGCCAGGCACTCGTTTCTGTCAACCAGGTGAAGAACGCTCTCGCAAAGGTCATCGGAGAGATGAGTCAGGTGGGTACCCAGGTTTCGGAGGCCGCCGCACATCTAGCTGGTTCGGCGCACAGTTCGGCCCGCGGCGCCGAAGACCAGCGGGCTCGGACAGAGCAGGTTTCGGCCGCGCTTACCGAAATGTCGACTTCGGTTGCAGAAGTGGCAAAGCACACTTCGGCGGCCTCGGAAACCGCCAGGTACGCGTCCGAGTCTGTCCAGCGGGGCAACCGTGCGGTCACCGACCTCGCGGCAAAAATGGACGAGATTCTGGAACATTCCGCCGTCGCCGCAAGGACGAACGAGGAGCTCGCGCGCCAATGCGCGGAAATCGGCCGGGCAGCTAGCCTGATTCGTGGAATCACCGGGCAGACGAACCTTCTCGCGCTGAATGCGGCCATTGAGGCGGCACGCGCCGGCGAGCATGGCAAAGGATTCCAGGTCGTCGCAACCGAGGTGCGCCGCCTGGCCGAACAGGCCGGTTCGGCAACCTCCGAAATCGAAGCCATGATTGCCGGAGTTCAGCACCAGGCCAAAGGTGCGCTGGAGAAAACCCGGGCTGAGTTGGATCGCATTGCCGGCGGCGTCTCGCTGACTGAAACCAGCCGCGTCTCCTTCGCGCATATTCAGCAAGCCGTCTCCAGCGTCGATGCCCTCATGATGCAGATTGCGGCCGCAGCTCAACAACAGGCAGCCACAACGGAAGAGTTGAACCGCAACGTGGAAGACATTGTGCGGGTCGTCGGTGCGTCAGCGATAGCGGCCCACGAGTCTTCAGCGGCCAGTACCGAGCTCAGCCGCTTATCGGAGCGCCTGCAGAGCCGGCTGGCAGAATTCCGGCTGCGAAACGAGGTTTCTGCGAACGGCTCGCGCACGACGAGGCTGAAGAGCGGCACGTTGCCCCCGCTTGCGAGCCTCGCACACCATGGAGTTGCCGAATCACTCAGGTGAGACGGCGGGTGCAAGGCGCTCCCATCGGCGATCGGCTGAAAAAGGAGTAACATCGATTCTGTCTCGAACGCGACTTTCGCGCTGACGGAAAAACTCCATGCCCTATTCCACGCGCGTTCTTTCCCAAGAAGAGGACTTCCCTTCCTTTGAGGACCTCGCCGCATTTGTGCGCGACGGACATCCCGATTGCAAGCTGACCCTCGAGTCCGGCGATGCCCAGGACTGGGAGTCATTGCTGCTCGCTACCACCGATGAAGTTGAAATCGCCGTTCTCGAGCGGAACCCCGTCGACGACGGTTCTACCGGCCAGGATGAGATCGCCGATCTCCTCGAAGACATGCAGGACTGCAAGCCCGAGTCCAGCGTTCAATGGCTTGACGGCTTCCTGTCTGAAGTGAAGACCGTTTACACCTTCCAGCATCTGCAAGGCGCGGAAACAGTCGACGGCGGCAACGCTCTGCACGCCCTGCGCTCGCACCTTTGGGAGCGCGGCGACGCCATTCTGCAAGCCGACGGAGAAGGGTTTACCAACGAAGAGGGCTACCACATCCTCTGGCAGTTCTCCGACGATGTATCGGGCCCATGGAATATGGGCGTCTACAAAGACGATCTCTGGCATCACTTCAAAATGGATCTTGGCGACCCTGGTCATCGCGCCGCATTCCTCGCCGGCGAGGTCCCCGACGACCTGACGGGTGTCCACGCCGCCATTCCCCGCCGCGACTAATTAGGCGTCATGAACACCGCTTCCCCGGCCTTCATTGAGCAAAGCTCACACAACCTGCGGCGGCGGCGCGGATCGGAAAGATGTAGTGGGGATCCGGGGACCGCAAGTATAGTGGCAGAATCCACCGGGGTCGAACATGGTACGACGCGTCCATCTCGCTAGTCCGATCTTCTTCCTGCTGGCCTGCGCGCTCTGGGCCTCCAGCCAGTCCGTGGGTCCCGCTGCAACTTCACCGCCATTGGAGCACCGTCTGACCGCAATCCAACCCACTGGGATTTCTCTGGGGCAGTCGCTGGTCCCGCTCTATGGGCCATGGAAGTTCCAGGTGGGCGATTCGCCTGCGGATCCCGCAACCGGCAAACCGCTATGGGCAGAGCCTGCCTTCGATGATTCTCGATGGGAATCGGTAGACCTGACGCCTGCCGATGAAGCGAGCCGCGGTGTTGTGAGCGGATGGGGAAATCGAGGCCACCAGGGCTACAGCGGCTATGCCTGGTATCGCATTCGCGTTGCGGTCCATTCCGCGGCGGGAACCGATCTCGCGCTGGCAGGTCCAGCGAACTTCGACGATGCCTACCAGGTTTTTCTGAATGGCCGCTTCCTGGGCGAGTTTGGGCAATTCAACGGCAAGCAGCCGAAGTTCTTTTACTCTGAGCCGGCCGCGTTTTCACTAACGCAGACTGAGCATGCCGGCTCTCAGCAAAACGCGGTATCCGATACGGAAGAGGTGATTGCCTTCCGCTTCTGGATGGCTCCCGCCACGCTGCTGAACATTCCGGATCCGGGCGGATTTCACACCCCTCCATTGCTGGGAACAGCCGAAGCCGTTGGAGCAGCATACGAGCTAGGCTGGGTCCATCTTGCGAAGGAAAACGCGGTATGGGCGCTGACCGCGGTCGTGTATTCCGCGCTGGCAGCCATCGCTTTCGCCCTCTTTTTCTTCAACCGCGGTGACCGCGTCTACCTGTGGATGGCTGCCTCGTTTTTCGCGCAGGCTATGGGCGGCGCGGAAACCGCATTTTCTTCGTGGACACAGGCCATCACGGCCACCACGGAACAGTGGATTTGCTTCGTGCTCGTGGTGCCGGCTATCCGCTTTCTCTGGTTCATGCTGCTCCGCGACTGGTTTCGCGTGGAACGGCCGCGCTGGCTGCCCTGGGCTGTGGGCGCGCTGGCACTGGCGATGGCGGCGGGCTATGCCGGGCAATTCGCGCTGCTCTACCCCCTGGTTCCCGCGTCCTTCATTTCCACCTTCTACGTACTTGAGCAATGCGCGCAACTCGCCTACGGCTTGCTCATGCTCTGGCTCACCATCCGCTACGTCCTCGGCCACGGAGTCGAGAGCTGGCTGCTGGTTCTTGCCCTTCTCTCCGATTGGGTGAGCTGGCTGGCACGCGGGCTCACGTTCCTCCATGTGCCCCGCGTCTTTTATCCGTTCGGCATCTTTCTCAGTTTTGCGCAGATCACTGGCTTTCTAATGGCGATGGCCATGTGCGGGCTGCTGGTGCGTCGGTGGATCCTGTCTGCGCACGCGCAGCGCGTCCTGGCACAGGAGCTGAAGCAGGCGCATGAAGTGCAGCAGGTGCTCATCCCTGAAGCCATACCGGCGATTCCCGGTTACGCCATCCAGTCGGTCTATCAACCCGCGGGCCAGGTGGGCGGCGATTTCTTCCAGATTCTGCCTGCAAAAGATGGTGGAGTCCTCGTCTGCATCGGCGATGTCAGCGGCAAAGGCATGCCCGCGGCCATGACCGTATCGCTGCTGGTGGGCACGTTGCGCACGCTCGCGCACTACAGCGAGAGCCCGGCGGAGATTCTTGCCGCCATGAATCAGCGCATGCTGGGCCGGTCGCGAGGCGGCTTCACGACATGCCTGGTGCTGGTTGCCGCCCCCGATGGAACCGTGACTGTGGCAAACGCAGGACACATTCCGCCCTACCTGAACGGAAAAGAGCTGACGATCGAAAGCGGCATCCCGCTGGGGATTGCGGCAGGGGCAGAATATCCCGAAGCGATCTTTCATCAGAAAGAGAACGACCGCATCGCGCTGATGACCGATGGCGTGGTTGAGGCGCGCGCCGCATCGGGTGAATTGTTCGGCTTCGAGCGCACGGCGGCAATCGCCCATCTCTCCGCCGAGAAGGTAGCGCAGACCGCGCGCGAGTTCGGTCAGGACGACGACATCACCGTTCTCACGCTGGTGCGTCTCGCCACAGGCGAAACTGCGCCAGCCCCGCAGATCGTAGCCTCTCTGTCCCCTTCCGTCGCCTGACCAACGAACGTCTGCTCGCTTCCTTCTCCGAGTGAATTGCTCTGCAAAGCGTGAATAGGTGCGGTGCGCTTGGGTGCGCAGCGACTTATGTCACTCAACCGCTCTTACGTGTATGCGCCGACTGCCTCCCAGAATAGGCTGTAGACAACCTACACCCATGGGAGTAGATTGTCTGCACATTGAACAGCAAGCTGCCCATAAGGCGAGCGGCGCCCAGTGCGCCTGCGAGCCCGAGGAGTACTCCGATGACCGTGAGCCATGCAGCCTCACGCAGAATCATGCGTGAGACGGTGCTGCGCTGCGCGCCCATGGCCATGCGCACGCCGATCTCCCGGGCGCGCTGGCTGGCAGCCGTGGTTGTCGCTCTCAGCGTGTCCGCTTTGGCGGCAAGCCTTTTGCCCGCGCGCCGCGCTGCTTCAGTCAACCCCATCGATGCGCTTCGCGCTGAGTAGACGCAGAGATCGCGCAACTTCTCGTCCTCTTCTCAATGCAAGCATCCATTGCTGCATCCATCCGTGCAGATTGAAGCGTCGCCCGGCTGCTGCATTCTCGCCGCAACTATCCTGTTAACTTCCAAGGGCCGCCTGTGAGCACACTCACTCTGAATCTTCCGGCGGTCTCGTACAATTGCCCAGAGTTCTCTCGCTGAATATTCCAGGCCATCAAAGGCGCACCTCGATTCGCAGGGGTACTCTGCGTGTGCAGGAGTCCCATTGAAACGCTCGACGCAACTCCGTTCTGTCGTCTCCTTCCTAATCTTTGCTTGCGCTTGCATGAATGCCCAAACCAGCGACAACCACGCCGGCGCTCAGGAAGATTTTGCAAGCGCAGTGGCCAAGGCGCACGCCCTCGCGAATCTATTTGCCGCCGGAAGCGCACCCCTGGCCATCCACGCCACCGCCGTCTCAAGCCTCGCACTGCACGGCGTAGGCCAGGGAACCTACGAAAACCAATGGGTCGACGCGCAACACTGGCAGCGCAACGTGCGCTTTCCCGACTTTCAAGAATCCGAGATGCGCAACGATTCCGGTCACTCCTGGTTCGAATGGTCCGTCGAGCTCTCGCCCATACGGGTCACGCAGTTGCTGCGCTTCGTAGTCATCCATTTGCCGGGCTCAAAGAGTGTGTCAAACTACGCGGTTTCGGAGTCTGCTGCGGTCAGCGACCAGGGTGCTCCGGTCACCTGCTATTCGGCCACAGCGGCCCCCCGCGCCGACGGTTTTGATCGCCATCATCGCTGGTGCTTCGATTCCTCCAGCGGCCTGCTTGCCTCTGAAGACTATCCACTCGATCTGCACATCACCTACGCAAACTACATTCCCTTCCAGGGCAAGCAGGTGTTCACCAAAGTCCATGTGACGGCAAGCGGAATCCCCGTTCTCGACCTCGACATCNNATGAAGCGGACCGGCAGCGCTACCTCTGCTGCAAATCAGGAAGAAGTGGAACATGGCACGGTAGAGTATCGCTACAGTCCACCATTGCCCGCTGGAACACCTGAAGGCGCCGGCAACAAGCCAGTTGTCTTGCAGTTCTACCTCGGCGCCGACAACAAGTTGCGCGACGCCAGCCTTGAACGCGCGCCAACGCAGGCCATGGGCGAAGCTGCGCTTGAAGCCGCAAAGAGATTCACGTTTACTCCGTATACAGTGAATGGTGTACCGGTTCCCAACCGCATCTACCAATCGATCTGGTTCCAAACTGGCTCAACTGCGGGAGCTACCGGCGGTGACAGCGGCTCGGCAGGAAGTGGGAGCAGTACTTTGCGTGACGGTGATCCCACGCAGCAAATGCAGCAAGGGACCTTCCACAGCGACAGCCCGTCCTTCTCCTTTCGCTATCCTGGTGACTTCCAGTTGATCCCTCGCGGTCAGCTTGAGGCAGACCAGCGCCACACAAGCGACAAACCCAGCGCGTATGGACTTGATCCGCATACTGCCTGCAACACGTTGCTCTTCCGCGCGCAAAGACTTCGTCCCGGTGAGAATACGCCGCAGGTTCTATCCATCGTTGACTTGGAACCTGTCTGCATCTTCGGCACGATTGATCACAACATGCTTGAGTCGGTCGCATCCAACGCAATAAAGAGCGTGGTGAATCACTGGCATCATGTGCAAACCTCGCAAGTGCAGACATTGCAACTCCACGGAAGAACTTTCGCTGAAGCTTCCGCCACAGGCGTTGCGCACACCAGCATCGACGAAGCCCTCAACATTGTTGTCGTCGCCACCAAGATTCGCGATCACGTGGTTGGCTGGATGATAATCGGTCCGGCGGACAACAACCTGGAAGAAACTCTCGCCGCCTGTTCACTCCAAGTTGGTGATGAGCACGAGAGACCGCTGCTTCCAACCTCAACCGGCGCTAAGTGATCGATCTGCATCAACTCATGCTGTCAAGCTGCGCAGCCAACTCTTTCATCGCGGCATTTTCGAGCGAAACTTCGCCGGCTTCTCCGCTATGCAGAGCAATCTCTGCGGCGATGGAGCGGCCGAGGATGTGCTGATCGATATTGCCGTACTTTCCAGGCACCAGGGCTCCCAGCCAGCCGACCCACGATGGGGTATGCGCGTTGCCCACAATAATGCCGGGACGAAAGATGGCCAGACGCTTGAATCCGACGACACGCACGGTGTCTTCTTTCATGCCCATCACGCGCGCGTAGCGAATCCGGCTCTGGGCTGAGCTTCCCACTGCGGAAAGCAGGCAAAACTGGGCGATTCCTGCATCATGGCAGCCGCGCGCAAAAGCTCCGACGACACCGACTTCAAGCCTCTTCAATTCTTCTTCGCTCCAGCGCGCCGATCCAGCGCCCACGCCCACGCAGCTCACGGCGCTCACCGGCCCCTGGCTTAAGCCTTCGCGAGCAAGGCCGGCAATGCGCTCGGCAAAGTCTTCAGCGCCGGTATCGAGAACCACGTTGCGCACACGCGATGGCGGCACCATGGGCTTGCGCGTCACCATCACCACTTGGCGGCATTCCGCAATGGCCAGCAGCTCCGCGACGGCCGCGCCACCGACTTGCCCGGTACCCCCGAGAATCAATACAGCGAAATTTTGCGTCATAGGATCAGGACGGGTCACCGTGATTTTCGTCCAATTCGTTGTGTCCAACGATTATTCTGGAGGATACAGGCAATCCCCGACCTATGGCCACACAGATTACCCTCGAAGAATCCGGTCTAAACGTTCTCGATCTGCGAAATGACAATGCCTTTGCCGTGCGTAAGCTTCACGTGCGCGACATCGGTATGCAGATGGCGGCCTTGCGGCGGCTTGCGCACGTCTTGCTCGAGAGCCCCGAGACCATTTTGCAAGAGCTTGTGAACGCTGCCGTTGATCTCTGCGGAGCGGACAGCGCGGGGATCAGTGTAGAGAATGAGGGCGGCAGCGACCAGGAGTTCTATAAATGGATTGCCACTTCTGGCGCGTACTCAGGGTTTCTGAACGCAATTTTGCCGCGTGAGCCAAGCGCGTGCGGTCTATGTTTGAAGCGAGGACACGCGCAACACTTCACAGTTTCTCAAAAGTTTTTCGATATTCTTGGCGTGACAGCCCCCCTCGTTACGGATGGCATCCTTCTCCCCTGGAAGACCGAGGATACGAAGGGGACCATTTTCGTAATGGCCCACGGCCGAACCGAAGCTTTCGATGAAAATGATGCAAGTCTCATGACGATGCTGGCTGACTTTGCCGCCATGGGCTACAGGCAACAGAACCAGCAAGCGCGGCTCATTGCCCACGAAAGAGCAAAGGCTGCCGCGCAAATGGCGAATCGGCTCGCCCATCAGATCAACAATCCATTGCAAAGCGTTACCAACCTTGCCTTCATGCTCTCTGAAGGGCAGGGCGATCCGAAGGAACTGGGGCAAGCCTTGTCGACGGATCTTCAGCGTCTTTCCGATCTAGTCGGCGAGCTCTTGTCTCTTCGATTCGGGAAGCCTTAAGCGCCCCCCTGCCGGGTACCCCATTCGTTCCGCAACGGGTGCCCCATCCTTTCCGCAGTCTCATCGCGGAAAGGGTGGGAAAGCACGAACTCAGGCATGCAGACGATCGAGGAAGATACGCACGTGGGAACGAACCAGGNNGCCGCAAAAAATGGCGCGGCCAGAAAATCCTCGCCGCAGGGGTGTCCGGCGCGGCCGATCAGCTCCATCTTCCCCGCCATGTCGGAGTCGGTGACTTTGCCCGTGACTGCGCCGTGCGGCGCATACGGACCTTCGTCCCACTCCGGCGCACCACGCGGACTGCGGTCCAAATGACCGCACAGCGAACGTTCATCCGGATCGACCTTGTGTGTGTAGCTGTCCTCGTGGTCGGACAGAAACTTTTCGGCCAACTCCACGTCGATCTGGCCCTTGGTGCCCTCGATCATCTTCGCCGCCGTCACGCGCCGCGCATTCATTGAGCTGCCAAGATTGTTGGGGTCGAAGTTCTCTGTCTCGTCGCGAATCAGCGCGGGATCGCGCGCGAAGTTCGAGCTGATGAAGTATCCATCCTTCGATCGCCACAGCGGTGTATTTTTCAGGCCCAGCTCCAGGTAGCCGACTTCCCCGGTCTTGCGGTCGCCAATGAGCCAGTCGTTGGCATAGCCGCCGTTGTTGCCTTCCTTGATGATGGAGACATATTCGTCAATTGAACTTGCATACTGCATCGCCTTACGCGAGCGCATGAACTCGGGCTTCCCGTCCGGATTCCACCCGATGAACTGCGTAATCGTTGTCTCGGTAATCATCATGCCGGCATCGTTCACGCCGAAGTCGTCCTGGCTGGTGATCACGCCCGGCATGCCGTCCATCAAAATGCGGTGCCCGTGCTCAGGCTGAATATCGAACATCACAGTCCACCGTTCGCCATCGGCATACGACGACCAGTTGTTGTGCGCGATCACGATCTTGCCGCCCTTGGTATAACTCCCGGTGGCTATGAATGCCGAACACCGCCCTGTGGGCGCGATGTGCGGAAAAACAAGCGAAGCCTTCTGGCTTTTTTCGCGCGCATTCAGCCACGGCACGTAATACTCGGGCAACTCGATACCGCCATTCAGCGCGACAATATCCCAGACATCGAGCTTTGCGCCCTTGGAGCGCGCGCCCTCTGCGATGCCCTGCAACTCCTGCTGATATTCGGCATCGATATGCGGCCAAAGCATCTTCTGGGCGGCCTCGCGGAAGAATTTCCAGTCGCGCTGCGTGTCGTGAGTGTTTTCGAGGCGAATGACATTCAGCGTGTCTTCAATCTGCGCAGCCAGCAATTGGCCATGTTGCCGACCGATCTCCCTGGGCGACCCTTCAAGGTGTACAAAAGTCCAGCCACCGCGCGCCAGGCTGTATCCGGCGCCCGCATCGACGCGACCGCCGGGAACCGCAGCTCCGGCGAAGCATGCAAAACTCAGAACGAACGCGGGAAAGAGAGCGATTGACGTCCGAATGGACCGGCAAGCCATCAGGGTTTCCTCCAGGGATTGCCTGAAGATATCACAGCCCATGGCGTTCAAAACGAACGGACCGCAGGACGGGATGGCGGTGCGGCCATTGTCCTGCGATCCGGGCTTTCGTTGAGCGATGGAGCGCGCTCGTTCGTAGCGTTCTAGCGCTTCTTGCCGTTCTTCGCTGCCGCTTTCGCCGCCGGCTTGGGCTTGCTCTTCGATAC
>PLTV01000340.1 GCA_003164635.1 Acidobacteriaceae bacterium | reverse complement strand
GGCGTGGGGGCTGGACTTCATCAAGATGGATTGCATCAGCGATCATCCCTACGTTCCCACGGAGATTGCGCAGATCGCACTGGCGATCAAAAAGACCGGCCGTCCGATCGTGTTGAGCCTTTCGCCGGGACCTACGGCATTGGATCATGCGGCGGAGATTGCCGAGCACGCGCAGATGTGGCGCATCTCCGATGACCATTGGGATTTCTGGCTGGACGAGCACAAGCCCGGTGCCGGCGAATTCCCTTTTGGCACGCGCGAGGCGTTCGATCGGCTGGCCAAGTGGGTTCCCTATGTTGGCCCGGGGAGCTGGCCCGATGAAGACATGCTTCCCATCGGCTACCTGGGGCCGCATCCGGGGTGGGGCGACGCGCGGGAATCACGGGAGACGCCGGACGAGGAGCGAACGGAGTTCACGCTTTGGGCTGTGGCTCGTTGCCCGCTGATTCTGGGAGCGAACCTGACGAAGCTGGACAGCTATACGCGGACGCTGATCACCAACCAGACGTTGCTCTTCATTGACCAGGCATCGTCGCTGAGCAGGCCCGTCGACTCTGCAGGCCTTCCTGCCGGCTTTGAGAACGCGCGTGTGTGGCGCGCGACCATTAACACGCCGGGCGCTCGCGGTTATGCGGAGTACTTTGCGTTTTTCAACCTGGACAGCAAGCCGGTAACGCTGAAGGCAACGTGGAAGGAACTGGGCCTGGACAACAACAAACACGCAGCCCAGGATGCCTTCACGATGGAGAACGGCAAATCTTCAAAGGACGTCGCCGTGACGCTGCCCGCGCATGGAAGCACGGTGATCGAGGTTCAGTAAAACGACGGCTCCTCCGTGGCTTCTGGAAAACGTGTTCCCGGCCCGCCGTCGGGCTCTTTGTGCGAAACTGATGAGTGCGGTCGGGTTGCCCGAGCAAGCTCTGGATAACCGCCGCAGCGCTCTCAAATTTAGGATCGCCTCATGCCTGTTTTACGTTCCGCTTTTATTGCACTTTCAAAGAACCGCCCCCTTCGCAGCCTTTGTGAAAACACCCGGTTTGGCCGGAAGATGAGCTCCCGCTTTGTGGCGGGCATGGAGATTGGCGACGCGCTCCGCGTGACCCAGGCTCTGAATCAGCAAGGCATGCATGTCACACTCGACTCGCTTGGCGAGAGCGTGAGCTCCGATGTGGAAGCGCACCGCGCGGCGGAGATCTACCACCAGTTGCTGGATCTGATTGCGAACGAAAAACTGGATGCGAATATCAGCGTCAAGCTGACCCAGATGGGGCTTGAGCTTTCGCCGGCGCTGGCCGAGGAGATTGCCGAAAGCCTCTCAGAACACGCCGCCGCGCTGGGAAATTTTGTGCGCATCGACATGGAAGATTCGACATTGACGCAGGTTACGCTCGACATCGTCTACCGCCTGCACGCCAAGGCTGAGTTGCGCGGGTCCATCGGGATCGTGATCCAGGCCTACCTTTATCGGTCCGAGGCGGATATCGAACAACTGCTTGCGGATGGGATTCGCGTGCGGCTTTGCAAGGGCGCCTACAAAGAGCCTACGGAAGTGGCTTTTCCGGCCAAGGCCGACGTGGATAAGAATTACGTCAGCCTGACCAAAATGCTTCTGGAGAGCCCGATTTACCATGGGCTCGCGACGCACGACGAAGCGATGGTGGCAGCAGCCAAATCGTTTGCGGCCGCGCACAAGATCGACGCGAGCCGCTTCGAGTTTCAGATGTTGTATGGGGTACGACGCGATTTGCAGCGCAGCCTGGTTCGCGAGGGTTTCAACGTGCGCGTTTACGTTCCGTTCGGGCGGGAGTGGTATCCGTACTTCATGCGCCGCCTTGCGGAGCGGCCCGCCAACGTCCTGTTCCTGGCCAGAAATTTCTTCCGGTCGTAGAAGCGCAGAGATTCTTTGCGGACTGGGGAGTTGGTGAATGCTTACTCGCCTGCCCTATTCAAATATCAGCGGGGACGAAACCATGCCGAGGAACGCGGATTTCTTCGTCTTTGGAATTACAAATGCTGGCGGAAAGTTGCCGTGAGCGGTTAGAAGCGGGCCAACCCCTCAAGGGCCAGGCCGGCCACTGCAGAAGCCAGCAGATTTGACGAGTTCAAGGATTCAGGGCGCTCAAGGCGAACACCGAGGTTGGCGGCATAGTCCTTGAAGAGGCGATCGACGTCAAAGAGGATTTCGACGTGATCGCACAGGAAGCCGATGGGCTGGAGGATGAGTGCTTTGACTCCCGCGGCCGCGACGGTATCGAGAGTCGACTCGACGCTTGGGCCGATCCATGGGCCTCCGCTGGCGCCCTGGCTTTGGAAGGCAAACCACCATTGCCGAATTTCGGGGAGTTGGGCAGCGACCAACGTTGCCGTGGCCTTGGCCTCCTCCGCATAGGGATCGGCGCCCTCGCCCGGCCAGAGCCTGGGCTGGCCTTCGCTTGCGGCGGGAGTTTGCACGGTGCGGCAAGGGACGCTGTGGGCGGTGAAGAGCACTGGGACGGGATGACCAACCTCGGCACTGAGGGACTTCAGCGCGGGACGGAGGCGTTCCGCGAAGGCTTCGATCAGAAGCGGATGGCGCGCCCATCCTGAAGTGAAGTCGATTCGCACGCCGCCTGCTTCGGCTTCCACCGCGCGGCGGTAGAGGCCCACGCTGGTTCGAGAGTTATGTGGCGCCAGGCACAGGACCGCAGCTTCTTCAACTCCGTCGGCCCGCATCTGCCGCACCACGTCGGGAATGTAAGGACGCCAGTTGCGCATGCCGACGTAGACTTTAACCGGCTTGCCCTGGGCGGCGAGTTCCTCTTCGGCCAGCCGGCCTTGTTCGAGGGTGATTTCGGTGAGTGGGCTGTGGCCAATGAGCGAGTAACGGTGCTGAATCTCGTCGATTACGGTCTGGGGGAGCGGACGCCCGCTGACCACGTTGCGCAAATATTCGGGAACCTGATCGACGGTGTCGGGGGTTCCGTGGGCCAGCAGCAGGACCGCTTGTTTAGGCATGGACGCCCTCCGCAGTTTTTTCGAGGCGGAAGTTGCGCACCATTTTGACCACCGCCTGCACGTTCTCGACCGGAGTGCCGGGCACAATGCCGTGGCCGAGATTGAAGATATGGCCGGGGCGTCCATTGGCAGCGCGCAAAATCTCGTTGACACGCGACTCCAGGACGTCGAGCGGGGCAAAAAGCGTGATGGGATCGAGGTTGCCCTGCACGGCATGACTCGAACCGACGGCGCGCCAGCCTTCGTCGAGAGGCTGACGCCAATCGAGGCCGATCACGTCGGCGCCAGTGGAGGCCATTTCGGTGAGCAAGCCGCCAGTTTCCACGCCAAAGTAGATGACGGGCACGCCCATGGCCTGCACGGCGCGCACCAGGCGTTTTGAGGCGGCGAACGCATAGGTGCGGTAATCGGTGAGCGAGAGCGCGCCCACCCAGCTATCAAAGATCTGGATGACGTCGGCGCCTGCCTGTACCTGCAACCGGCAGTAGGCTTCGAGAACCGTGACGAGCTTGTCGAGGAGGATGTTCCAGGCGAGGGAGTCGCGGTACATCATCTGCTTGGTGTGGATGTAGTGTTTGGAGCCACCGCCCTCGATCATGTAGCTGGCGCGGGTGTAGGG
>PLTV01000076.1 GCA_003164635.1 Acidobacteriaceae bacterium | reverse complement strand
GCTGCAAAAAAGGCTGCTGACCCCCTTCCCCCCAATCCCCCTTCCCATCGCGATGTCATCCTGAACGAAGTGAAAGTTCTGCGTCTTCGCCGCAGGCTACCCCTGGCACGCGCAAAAAGCACGAGGCCCCCTTTCGGGGGCCTCGTGGCAATTGGGTGAAGGCAAGCGGGTTCCCGCGATAAGCTCAAAGCATCCGGCGATCAAGTTCGATCCAAGCGCTCGACGGCTCTTCAGTTGTCCCGCAGGTTGATCGAGATTACGAGACGTAGCTGCCCAGCGTGGTGCTGATCTGACCGAATGCGGTGTTCAGGCCGCCGGCCAGAGCTTTCATGCCGGCCGTCGCGCCGAACGCAATCAGAGCAACAACCAGGGCATACTCAACCAAGTCCTGACCGTCCTCGCGGTTCGCCAGTTCCTGGAACTTGATGTACATCTTCAAGAGAATCGTGTTCATGGGTATTACCTCCAAGGAATGGCGAGTGATTCGCCTTCAAGTTGGAATCTACCCGCGTCCGCGAAAAATTCAAATCGCCATTCCGAGGTACACCCCCTGACGCACCGGTGCGCGCCACTGGTTACCTTGCGTTTGCCAGCCCCCGCCTCTCGAACCCTGTGCCGCATTCATGGCAGCCTTACCGCGATGAGTGGGCCGCAAAAGCCGCTTCTCCGCTCATTCTGTTTGTATTCGCCGAGGACGCCCTCTAATCCCGGCCGATCGCAATCACAAAATAGTTGGCAGGCGCATCGCCCACGTTCTTCAGCCCATGCATCACATTTGACGCGGCAAAGACCACTCCGCCCGGCCCCAGCCGCTCCAGTTTCCCGTCGTTATCAAATTCGACCGTGCCTTCGCGGATCAGCATGAACTCCGAGTGCCGGTGCTTATGTGGGGGATGCGGCATATGCCCTGGCAGAAGCGTCGTCTCATGCAGCTCGACAGCCTCGCCTGTCGGCAGCACGCCGTGCACGATCGACCGCATCTCCCCATTCGCGCTGTGCGTCACCGTTAAGCTCTCAAACGGATAAGCCTTCGCGTCAGAAAGCACAGCCCCCGCTTGCGCTCCCGCCTTGGCAGGCGTGCCCGATGCAACAGGAGTTGTCTGACCTTCAACCGGCCGCACCGCGGCCAAAGCCGCTAAGGCCGAAATCGTAGTGCAAACATCGCGGCGAGTCATCGTCATAATGCACACAATCTTACCGCGCGCGGCATCGCAGGACTCGCACGCGGCAACCCTTCACTAAAATCGCTCCACTTGACATCCAACTGAAAATCCTGTCCACTTGGATGCAAAGTGGAGAAAATGACCATCCCGATCCTGCAAGGCACCCTCGACCTTATGATCCTGCGCACCCTTGCCACCATGGGTCCGCAGCACGCCTATGGCATTGCCAACAGGCTCCAGCAGGTCTCCGGCGAAGCCTTGAATCTAAACCAGGGCACCATCTATCCCGCCCTTGTCCGCATCGAGCAGCACGGCTGGACCCGCGGCTCCTGGGGCAAGACAGAAAACAATCGCGAAGCGAAGTTTTACGCCATTACCAAGGCCGGCTTGAAAGCCCTCCACGCGGAAACCGAGCGCTGGCGTCAAATGTCGAATGTTGTCGAGAAATTGCTCGCAGAGGAACAGTAACCATGCTGCCCTGGAATCGGCTCATCGCCAAATTCCGCAATCTCCTTTCCAACGCGCGCGCCGAAAAAGACCTCGACCGCGAAGTCGCCTCACATCTCGCCCTCCTCACCGACGACTTCGAGCGCCGCGGCATGTCGCCCGAAGCGGCAAACCTCGCCGCGCGTCGCGCTTATGGAGGCGTTGAACAGGCCAGGCAGGCCCATCGCGATGAACGTTCCATCCTGTGGATCGAGCAAACCCTTCAGGACCTCCGCTTTGGATTGCGCACCATGCGCAAGTTTCCCGCCTTCGCCCTCACTGCCATGCTCACCCTCGGCCTCGGCATCGGCGCCTGCACTGCCATCTTCAGCCTGGTCAACGCCGTCCTGATCCGATCACTCCCATACGGGGATCCCGCGCGCCTCGTCTATCTGTTTTCCCCCAACCCCAGTCTCAAAATTCCCGATGAAGTCATTTGTCCCAGCTACGGCGACTTCTACGATCTCAAGCGCCAGTCCAGTTCCTACGCGGACATGAGCAACTTCGAGCAGGCTCAATTCAACATGGCGCAGCAAAGCACCACCCAGCGCATCGGCGGCGCGCGCGTTGACGAAGACTTCTTCGCCACACTCCAATCCGCGCCCGAGCTTGGCCGCGCCTTTGCAGTTGAAGACCACGCGCCCGCGCACGCTCACGTTGCCATCGTGAGTCACTCCCTCTGGCTCTCCATGTTTGGCGCAAGCCCCGACGTCCTCCATCGCTCCATCCAGCTTGACGGAGCAAACTACCAAATCGTCGGAGTCATGCCGCCGCAATTTGAATACCCCTTCAAGACCGACCTACCCTACGGCGACGACCACATCAAATCCACGCAGGTCTGGGTGCCCCGCGCCCTCAGCGCGCAGGACAAGAGTTCTCGCGGCATTGGAAACAACGTTTCGATCGCGCGCCTTCGCCCCGGCGTCTCGATCCATCAGGCGCAGGCAGAGATGTCCGGAATCATGGCGCGGCTCGACAAGCAATATCCACCCGATTCCCGCGATGCCGGACTCCCACGCGCATGGGGTGCGCTCGTCGATGATTTCACTTCCCTTTCCATCGGTCCCGTGCGTCCCCTCATGCGCTTGTTGCTGGCCGCCGTCGGCCTGGTGTTGCTGATCGCCTGCGGCAATGTGGCCAACCTCCTTCTTGCGCGTGCTTCGGAACGCGGCCGCGAACTCGGAGTTCGCGCCGCGCTTGGCGCGGGCCGCGGCCGCATGGTCCGGCAGTTGTTGGCCGAATCGGTGCTCGTCGGCTTAGGCGGATGCATGGTCGGCATCGCGCTCGCTACCCTCTTCCTTCGCCTCCTGCCCAGGCTCGACCCCGGAAACATCCCGCGCCTCAACGAAGCATCCCTCGATTTGCGAGTTCTTTTCATTGCTATCGCTGCTTCCCTTTTGACCAGCCTTCTCGCCGGCCTGATGCCCGCCATCGGCGCGTCGCGGTTAGAGCTAACTGAGTTTCTTAAATCCCACGCCTCGCGCGGCAGCTCGTCCGGCCACTCCCGTCTGCAAAGTTCCCTCATCGTCGCGCAAACCGCAATGGTGGTCCTCCTGCTCGCGGGTGCAGGGCTTCTCATCCGCAGCTATATCAATGTCGAGTCTGTCGACACCGGCTTCACTCCCTCTGCCGTTACGTTCCACGTCAGCCTTGATCAGCGATACAGCAAGCCCGAACAGCGCGTCGCGTTTTACAAGGAGCTGATGGCAAAGCTTGAGGCATTGCCGGGAGCGCAGGCCGCCGGAGGCGTCAGTAATCTTCCGTTGTCCAACTCTGAAAGCATTGGCTTTTTGTGGGTCGACGGTTTCGCGAACCGGCAATTTCAACAATCGGAAGGCCGCGGCATCACCCCACATTACTTCCAGGCCATGCAAATCCCGCTGATTGCCGGCCGCTCTTTCACCGATGCGGATACGACCGGGAATCGCCCCGTCATCGTCAATCAGGCCTTTGCCTCCACCTTCTTCCCCAATCGAAATCCGATCGGTGGGCGCGTCAGCACCGATGACAGGCACGCCCAATGGTCGACTGTTGTCGGTGTCGTCGCAAACGTCCGGCACGTGAGCCTCGAAGAGGATCCGCAACCGCAGATGTACTCCACAAGTTACGATTTCGGCGATGAATCTGTTGCCGTTCGCTCCACGCTTCCGCCTGCAACTGTCATCAATGGAGTCAAAGCCACCCTCAAAGCGATGGACCCAAATCTGGCGGCGACCGATGTGTATACCATGGGCGATCTCATGTCGATTGCCACCGCGCGCCGGCGCTTTCAGACCACGCTGCTCACCGTCTTTGCCGCCATCGCACTCATCATGGCGCTCGTCGGCTTGTCGGGATTGATGCGCTTCTCCGTGAACCGCCGCACCCGCGAGGTAGGCATCCGCATGGCGCTCGGAGCAAAGCGGCGCGACGTGTTGCTCCTCATCCTCAAGAACGCCTCGCT
>PLTV01000105.1 GCA_003164635.1 Acidobacteriaceae bacterium | reverse complement strand
AGCACCAACGCCACAAGGCCTACGCCGATGCAGAGTAAATGGTCGATCCAGGTAAGCAGACTCTGGCCAAGAATGATGAGCCATCGCTGGCTTTTGAGGGTACTTTCCTGCCCGAGAGAAAGATTGCCGGGCGAAAGGCCTGGATTCTGGCTTACCCATTCCGGCTTGCTGATGTGGGCTCGGACGGCAATGATGAGGAAACCGCCGGCAAGCATGCGGTCGGGAATTCGGCGCACAATCCGCGCATCCCATGTGTAGGAAACGAACGGCGAGACCTGGCCTTCGGATGTGAGAAGCTCGCCGTTGACGTAGACTTCGGCGGCTTTGGCTATAGTGCTCTGGCACAGCGCCAGGCCCGCTTCGTCCGGGCTCACCTTGAGGCGCAGCCGGTACCAGACGATCTGGGGTCGGGGCTCATGCAGCACCGCGCCCAACTGGCCGGAAATGTCGTACGGAGTCCAACCGGAGTCGTCGAAATCAGCGTGGGCCCACGCGGGATTGTCCCCCGGATGCATAAGCCAGCCGGAGTTGAGTTCCACCGGCTTGAAAAGGCGTGACGCATCGAAGGTCTGCGCCCAAGCGGGCGAGATGGCCCCGGCCGCAATCAGGCTCGCGACCAGCAACAGAAAAAGCCGGCATCGATGCAAAGAAGATCCAGTAGCGGGAGCGTTCAACTCGACCCTCCTGATGGCTTCGGTGAGTCCCTCGCCAGAATGGACGTTTGGCGGGCTGGTGAAGATTCGTCCTCGCCGCGTGGCGGACACATCCTCAGGATTTTGATTTTTACATCCGCCATAAAATGAAGCGGTTTTCAGCCATGAGTCTTCAGATTCTTCGAACGCACTTCAACCGCGCCGGCGCCAGCGCCGCCACAGCAGTGCGGCAATCACCAGGCAGAACGCTGCTCCCGCTGCCGAGCGTGCCAGTTCCGGATGATGAACCAATTGCACTCTTACCTTTTCTCGAGCCGCGCGCGATGGATATGCTCCACCTGCTTGCCGTAGTATCCACGAATCGCATTCCAGCGAATAATGGCAATATCCTGCAGCATCCGCGCTCCGTCTTTGATGTAGCTCATGCGCGAGCGCGAATCGTGCCCCCAGCTCACCGGAACTTCGTCCACGCGCAGACCGCGCTTCAGCGCAATGAACAGAATCTCCGGATCGAAGCCCCAGCGCTCAATTGTTTCCAGTTGAAAGACGGTTTGCGCCGCATGGCGGGTAAACGCCTTGAAGCCGCATTGCGTATCGGCAAAGGGCAAGCCCATCACGGCCCGGGTGACAGCATTGAAACAGCGCCCGAAAAACTGGCGATACACGGGTTGGCGATGCGTCTGGCGATTCGTATCCAACCATCGCGAACCAATGGCGATATCTGCGCCGTCGGAAATCGCCGCAAACAGCCGTTCCGCCTCTTCGATGGGGGAAGACAGGTCGGCGTCGGTAAACATCACCACTTCCCCAAGAGCCTGCAGCATTCCCGCGCGCACGCTAAAGCCTTTGCCGCGGTTTCCGGGGTTCTCAATCATGCGCAGTTCGGGAGCTTTAGCGAAGAAGCTGCGCACCACATCCGCGGTTCCATCTGTCGAACCGTCGTTGACCACGATGAGTTCCGAATTCCAGCCATGCTCGCGGATGCAGGCAATCACCCGCTCCAGAGTTGCCGGAATCCGGCCGCACTCGTTGTAGGCCGGGATCACGATGCTGTATTTGGGAAACTGGGTCACGCCCCATCCGCCGTTTGGAAGCACCGCCTTCAGTCGAATCCTGTTGAACAGCGACCCGGCTCGCAGGCACAAACTCAAGTCATCATACCGCAACCGGGCGAGTGTCTCCGCTAGCCTGTTTTGGCGGCCGACTTCCGCCAACTTGCTGATGTGAAAAGGCCCAATTCATTCTTTTTCATCACTTCCCGCACAAAATCCGGTTATGCTGTGAGCGGAGGCCTTAAGGCTATGACGAAAGCAGATCTGGTGGAAAAGGTGACTGCCCTCGGAGATTTGACGCGCCGCGACGGTGAAGTCATCGTCGAGACCATCTTTGGTTCGGTCATTGGAGCCCTGCAGGGCGGCGACAAGATTGAGATTCGCGGGTTTGGCTCTTTCCGGATTCGCCAGCGCAATTCGCGCATTGGGCGCAACCCGAAAACGGGGGATCGCGTGGAAGTCCCCGCCAAGCGCGTTCCCTATTTCAAGCCGTCGAAAGAGCTTCGCGATCTCGTCAACCCCGATGAGGCTGCTAAAACCGCCTGAGCAGAGAGCATTCCGAAATCCGGTTTGAGGGCACGGGTTTATCCGTCCCGCAATCTTCGCGCGCAGGTCACGATGATGCACAAGGCGCCCGCGTCGATCACGGACGAATCCCAATCACGCTCATCATCCTGCCCGTATGCCCGTGCGCCGCGCGATGTGAAAAGAACAAATCCGGATTGCAGCTTGTGCATCCGCCTACGACTTGAATTGCCGACGCTTCAAGCCCGGCGTCAAGCAGTTGCCGGCGGTTTGCTTCCACCAGGTGGAGGTGCAAACTTGGCCCCATGGGCGAATGTCCTGGGGCCCGCTGCGTGAGAAACAGCATCGGATACTTTCTACGCACCGCCTCCGCATCGTCCACTTCGCAGAAAAGGTCCCGCGCGTAGACAAACTGCGACTCAAATTCCCCCAGCACTTCGTCGCCGACGGAATAGCAGCAGGGGCCAATCCCAGGGCCGATGGCCGCTACCAGATCCTGGGGCCGGCAGCCAAACTCGAGTCTCATTCTGCCAATGCCGTTCTCCACGATCCGCTTTACGGTCCCGCGCCATCCTGCATGGAAGGCAGCCACAACGCGCCGCTTGCGATCTGCGACAAGAACAGGAATACAGTCGGCGGTTTGAATGCCCAGCAGCAGGCCCGGCTCGGCGGTCATCAGCCCATCGCCTTTGCACGGCGAGGCAGATTGACCCTTTGCTGTCGACGGGTCCCCAGCGATCATCAGCACGCTGGAATGAATCTGGCGGAGCGTGATGAGAGGCGTTGAGTTGCTGCCTGTCACGGCCTCAACGAGCAGCTGCCGATTGCGCAGGACGGTGCTTCGGTCATCGGCGGGCGTAAACCCGAGATTCAAATCGCCGGGCGCGTCCTGGGCGCGATAGGCCGAGGTCAGACCGCCCAAACGAGTGCTGAACCCGTGCCATAACCAGCCCGTCTTGTTCCGCCCGAACTTGGCCCACGCGGGAACCGCGAAATACCAGACACCATTGGGCGCCTTATTCGGGGAAACGACATGGGGTGATAAGTCGGAACGATCCGCACGCTCGAAGGGCCTACGCCGGGTAACCGCTGCCTTCCCGCGTTGATTGCGAACGAGCCCAGCTGTCTCAAACAGGGCGTCTATATCCCGAATTGCGGCAGCCTGCCCAGTTTGTTTCGGGATGCGCACGGCGTCGGATGGCTTTGCTGGAAGGGATCGCCGCATGAGGCAATTTTAATTGCCGGGGTTGGAGGGAATTGTAAGGGTGGTGAAAAAGCGATGGGCCTGCCTTCCGGCAGGCCCGCTCGAGAGGCGTAATTGGAGGGGGTCCAGGGGGGGTGTTGGAAGAGGTCCTGTAGGGCCTCGAAAGAAGAAACCTTCTAGGAAGGGTTGAATTTCGGGGAAGCCTCTGCTCGTTATACAGGTAGATGCAAAACCTGACGAAAGGTTGCGTTGCGCTCTTTTTTAAATCTCGCGCACATTTCCGGCAGCCCATTTCGGCGTGCGCCGCATTACCTATATGGGTCGTTTCTCAACGATATAGACGTATTCGGGTTGCAAAGCTCGGGGAGAATCGGCAATCTCTTAAGTGTGAAGTGGTGGCATTACCTTATTTTAGGCGGGATCGTCTCCGTTTGCGTCGGCTACGTGTGGATGCACCGCGAGGAGTTGGGGCTAACCCATCAGCATGCAATTGGCGACGACGATAGCCGCGACCTGCCCTCCACGGGCCCTGTCGCGCATCCCGCCACAATCTCATGGCAGAAGGTGGATCGCAGNNTTCTCCAACCCCAGTTCGGACACGACGTTCTCTGTGGTCTGGCAGGATAATCCGCCCGTCGGGTCTGGCGGCCGAAAGCCCGACCACATTCTGGAGGACGCCCGCGATGGCGCCGTCGCACGCACCCAGACCACCCTCGTCAACGATGCAGCGACCAACACCCAGGGTTTTCCCGGCCGGACTTTTGAAGCCCGCAATTCCGGCGGGGGCATCATGAACTCCCGCCTGGTGTATGCGGGCTCGCGCCTTTACATGCTTACGGCGGCTTTTCCCTCGGCCAGCGCCCGCCGTCCAAAGGACGTGAGCCGCTTCTTCAACTCCTTCACGATTACAGCCTCGGCAGGAGCCAAGAAAGCTGGATAACACCCAGCACTACCGGGCGCCCATGCATGAATCAATTTC
>PLTV01000257.1:2793-3203 GCA_003164635.1 Acidobacteriaceae bacterium | reverse complement strand
CGATGAGATCCAGGTCAAGGTGCTCAAGTTCGATAAAGACAAGCAGCGCGTCTCGCTTGGCTTTAAGCAGCTCACCCCCGACCCCTGGCTCGACGCCACCGAGCGCTATCCGGTCGGTGCGCGCGTCAAGGGCCGCGTCCTCTCGGTCACCGACTACGGCGCGTTCGTTGAGCTGGAGCAGGGCATTGAAGGCCTGGTCCACCTCTCTGAGATGACCTGGTCCANNAGCATCCTTCCAAGCTGGTCAAGCCCGGCGACGAAGTCGAGACCGTCGTCCTCAGCGTCAATCCCGCTGACCGCCGCATCTCGCTCGGCATGAAGCAGCTTCTCGAAAACCCCTGGGAGAACCTCACCGAGCGCTATCCCGCGGGTACCGTTGTCGAGGGCCGCGTCCGCAACCTCACCGACTT
>PLTV01000257.1:0-2679 GCA_003164635.1 Acidobacteriaceae bacterium | reverse complement strand
TCAAGATCATCAAGATCAACGTGGAAGAAAAGAAAGTCGGCCTTAGCCTCCGCGCCGTCTCTGGACACGAAGCCAGCCGCGCTGAGGTCCAGGACTACAAGGCCGAAGCTCGCGGTGATCGCGGCGAACGCGGCGACCGCGGCGGCAGCCACAAGGCTCCCGCCTCCAGCGGCACCACCACGCTTGGCGATCTCATCAACTGGAAAAGCGAGCGCTAACCCAGCCTTCTCCAACCTGTATCAACCACAACGGCCATCCGCAAGGATGGCCGTTTTTTTCGCGCGTGGATTTGCAGTTAATTTCCCCCTGTAGGAGCACCATTGACTCATAACCACTGCGGGGAGGAAGGGAATGCACCGGCAAATGGGTGAGATGCGCCGAAATGCCGGCCGTAACCCCTTTGTTGTCTAGAATCTGCAAAGAAGTCTTTTCGAATCAAGAATTTGCAACGGTAGGCCCCGCCTATCCCATTGAAAAGAGGCAGTTTCCGTACAGAAATACCCATTTTTTTATTTTTTTTCTGGAGAGGAATTAGCTCATGTATTACGAATGCCGGCACATTATGCCCAATGGCTCTAAATGCAGGGCGCCTGCTCTTACAGGCAAGCCCTATTGCTACTTTCACACCCACGTCCATCGGCTCACTTCGAAGCCGCCCATTCAACCCGAAGAACCCCTCCGCCTCCCTGTCCTTGAAGATCACACCGCTATCCAATTTGCCATCACCCAGGTTCTCGATGCTCTCTCCAGCGCGCGTCTTGACCCTCGCCGTGCCGGCCTCTTCCTTTTCGGCATCCAAATCGCCTCCCGCGCCATGCACCGCACCTACGTGCCCATTCCCGACCACACCGTCGAAACCGTCACGCAATCAGAATCCGGAGACGAACTCGCCCCCGAAGAGCGCATCTGCGACGTTCCCGAAGACTGCGTCGAATGCTCCGACAAAGACATCTGCTCCGACTACGAATCCATGACAGAGTGACAACGAAGCCCTCGGGTTACTCCGGTCTCGCGCCGGAGACCGGGGTAACCACGAAATTCCATCCACGCGGTTCCTCTCGCACGGGCGTGCGCCTACGTCGCGGCATCGCAAAATCCTGATCGAATCCCTTGAATTGCATGCTATCTTGAGCCAGAATTTCGAGGATTGCCTATGCCTCCAGCTCGCACGTGGCGGCTCCTTGCCGCCCTGACCAGCGCTCCGCTCCTCGCAGTCGCGCAAACTCCCCCTCCAGAGCCATCCGTCTCTTTGCGCGTCGAAAGCTCCCTCGTGCTCGTCGACGTGATGGTGACCGACTCCCACCAGAATCAGATCCACGGCCTCACGCAAGCCGACTTCACCGTGAAAGAAGACGGTCATCCGCAATCGATCAAGGTCTTCGAAGAACACACCGCCGACCAGGCCGCGAACGCAGCGGAGCCCTCCCCTCATCTCGATCCCGGCGTTTTCAGCAACGAATTCACGCAATCCGCCTCCGGCGCGCTCAACCTCATCCTGATCGACCAGCTCAACTCCCCCGAATATGTCCAGAAGCAGGTCCTCGACCAGGTGAAGCAGTATGTGCGCGAAGCGCCCCGCGGCTACCGCTTCGCAATACTTGTCCTCAACTCAACGCACCTCTCACTCGTGCAAGGTTTCACGTCGGACCGCGATCTGCTTCTCGCTGCGCTTTCCAGCAAGCAAGCAGCTCCAAGATTTCCCGCTTACTTGGATCGTTCCGATCCAAGCCTCCAAGGAACGAACCTGGCCCAACCGGATCCCGGCGCTGGCGCCGCCCGCGGCACCAACATCACCGCGCAAGTCAAGCGCGAAACGCGCATCCAGCTCACTCTCGACTCCTTTAACCAGTTGGGCCGCTATCTGTCACAGATCCCCGGCCGCAAGAACCTGATCTGGTTTTCCGCCTCATTCCCAGTCTCGATTCTTCCCAACGGCGACGTCGATACCCGGCCCGGATACGTCGATGAATTCAGGGAGACTGTCAATCAGTTTGCCCACAGCCAGGTCTCCATCTTCCCCATCGATGCTCGCGGCCTTGTCACCGTAAATATCCGCGAGGACATAAGTCCTTCAAGAATGACTTCGGGCGGCAATCCACTCGTCCCGTCCCAAAGTGAATTTTCGGTCCCGAGTATGCTCAACACCATGCGCAACATCGCGGACGCCACCGGTGGTATGGCCTTCGCCAACACCAACGCACTGAATCAAGCCGCCGCCCGCGCCGTCCAGGCCGGATCGAACTACTACACCATTGCCTACACATCGACCAACGCAAAGCTGAACGACAAATACCGCAACATTCAGGTTGACGTCGCTCGCAGAGGCATCACTCTCACCTACCGACGCGGCTACTACGCGACGGATCCAGATGCCCACGCACCGAAAAAGAGCGCAGCCGATGCCGCATCTGCGCCAACCCCCGGCCAGCCCGCTCCCTACAACGCGATGCGCACCGCCATGGCCTTCGGTGGTCCCGAATCCACCCAAATTCTCTTCAATGTTTCATTACGTCAAAGCAGCCCCGGCGAAGAGCCCGCTGTCTACGCCAACAACCAGCCGAGCGCAACGATCAAGGGCCCCTTCAAGCGCTTCAACGTGCACTTCAAAGCCCACCTCGACGACATCCTCTGCAATCCCACGCCGCAGGGCCCGCTCTTTTGCGCCGTCGAATTCGTCAC
>PLTV01000149.1 GCA_003164635.1 Acidobacteriaceae bacterium | reverse complement strand
TTGGGTTGTGGTTTCTATTTGGGAAAGAAACGCGCAAACGCTTGTTTGACGCGCAGACTGTCGGCCTGGTCGACAGCTTCGGTGATTCGGGCGTGGAGCTCAGTAGACGGCGCGATGCGGGCCAATGCTTCGAGGGCGTCGGGAGCTTCCCGTGCGTTGCGCGCGATGAGGTCAAGGAGAAAGGCGAAGGCTTCGTCGCTTCGAGTGAGTGTGATGGCGGTGACGAGCGTGGGCGCGAAGGAGGGATCGACGCCGGTGCGAAGATGCGCGAGGAGGGGGGCAAGGGCGTCGGGTGTGCGGAGTTCGGCAAGCGCGAAGGCGGCTTCAGCGGCGAAGTCATCTTCGGCTTCGAGCGCCTTGGCAATGAGAGGAACGGCGGAGGGATCGAGCGATAGAAGCGCGGCGGAGGCAGCACCGAGAGCTTCGGGCTCGTCTTTCAATTTGGACACGGGACCAAGGAGCACGCGGAGACGGAGGACCAAGGCGGCGGTGATGCCGCCGACATTGGCGATGGCACGCGCAGCATCGATGCGGACAGCTTTGTCGTGGTCGGTGAGCGGCTCAAGAAGAGCGGTGAGTAAATCGGCGTCAGAGAGTCCGGGGCAGTCGACGAGCGCGTGAGCACAGGTGGCGCGCAGCGTTCCCGCTGTGTCTATATCCGGACCGAAGCTTGGTTCCATCTGATGGTGGCGCATGCCGCGCAGATACTCATGTTTGGTGCGATGGCCGAGCTTGACGAGCGCCTTGGCGAGCGCCTCCTTTGCCCAACACTTTGGATCGGATTTGGCGGCATCGTGGAAGAAGCGATCGTAGGCGGTGAGGATATCGGGCAGGAGCTGCGTGAGTTCGCATTCGGCTGCGAGTCTAGCGGCTTTGGAGACGAGAAAGTTGTTGCGGTGAGCGAGAACGCGGCGTATGTGCTGAATTTCATCCTCGCCAATTGCTTTGCCTTCGCGCAGGGATGCGGAGAAGAACTCGAGTTCGGCAAGTTCCGCGTCGAAGTTATGCGAGGAGGTGGTGCCCTTCGGCCGCTTGGATCTCGATGGATGTGACAGCTCGGAAATCGCATTCCCTCGGGGGCTGAAGCCCGCATTGCTACAGAAGCCAATGTACGGGCTAAAGCCCGTAACCTTCAATTCTTCCGTTGAGTTGCACTCGAGTGGGATCGACCTCTGCGAATCGTCGTTATCCGGCGGAGTCGTAATTGAGGTTGGGACCCAGCCAGCGCTCCACTTCGGCGATGGACATACCTTTGCGTTCGGCGTAGTCGGCGACCTGATCGCGCTCGATTTTGGCGAGAGAAAAGTATTTCGACTCGGGATGGGCGAAGTAAAGACCGCTGACGCTGGAGCCGGGCCACATGGCATAGGATTCGGTGATTTGAATGCCGGTGTTGGCTTCGACGTCGAGAAGACGCCAGATAGTTCCCTTCTCCGTGTGGTCGGGACAGGCGGGGTAGCCAGGCGCGGGACGAATGCCACGGTATTTCTCGTGAATGAGGTCGTCGATGGCGAGGTTTTCGGCACGACCATAACCCCACTCGTCACGAACGCGTTTGTGGAGGCATTCGGCGAAGGCTTCGGCGAGGCGATCAGCGAGGGCTTCGGCCATGATGGCGTTGTAGTCATCGTGGTGGGCGCGGAAACCATCGCAGAGTTTTTTGAGGCCGTGCCCAGTGGTGACCGCGAAGGCGCCGATGTGATCAGGAAGGTGCGATTCTTTGGGCGCGATGAAATCAGCGAGAGAGCGGCAAGGCTGATGGCTTTCGACAGGGACCTGCTGACGAAGGAAGTGGAGCGTGGTTGCGGCAATGCTGCGCGAGTCGTCGGCGAATAGCTCGACGTCGTCGCCGGCTGCATTGGCAGGGAAGAGGCCGTAGACGCCACGGGCGGTTAGCAGATGCTCACCGATGATTTTGTCGAGGAGAGCATTGGCTTCAGTGAAGAGTTGGCGGGCCTGTTGGCCCTGGCGCTCATCGTCGAGGATGCGGGGATAAACGCCCTTGAGTTCCCAGGTATGGAAGAAGGGCGTCCAGTCGATGTAGTCGCGGAGGGTAGCGAGGGAAAAATTGTTGAGGACGCGCACGCCGGTGAAATCGGGTGTGGGAATATCGGCGGCGTTCCACGTAATCGGCGTGCGGCGTTGGCGGGCTTCATCGAGCGAGACCAGCTTGGGTCGCGGCGAAGCGTGGGCCTTGCGGAGTTTCTCGTAGCCAGCGCGATGTTTCGCGATGAAGTCCTCTCGCCCGTCATCGCTGAGAAGGCTGGTGGTGACGGGCACAGCGCGACTGGCGTCGAGCACGTGGACTACGGGTTCGCTGTAGTGCGGAGCGATTTTGATGGCAGTATGCGCGCGGCTGGTGGTAGCTCCGCCAATGAGCAGGGGCAGTTTGAAGCCCTGGCGTTCCATCTCGCGAGCGACGTGAACCATTTCATCGAGCGAGGGCGTGATGAGGCCGCTGAGGCCGATGAGATCGGCTTTCTCGGCCTTGGCGCGCTCGAGGATGCGCTCGCAGGGAACCATGACGCCGAGGTCGATGACGTCGTAGTTGTTGCAGGCGAGTACGACGCCGACGATGTTCTTGCCAATGTCGTGAACGTCGCCTTTCACGGTGGCGAGGAGGATTTTTCCCTGGGCCTTGACGACTTCGCCGGCAGCGACCATGGCGGCTTTTTCGGCTTCCATAAAGGGCGTGAGGTGAGCAACTGCTTTCTTCATGACGCGGGCGGATTTGACGACCTGCGGAAGGAACATTTTGCCGGCGCCGAAGAGATCGCCGACGACGGACATGCCGGCCATGAGCGGGCCTTCAATCACGGCAAGCGGGCGGCCAAGTTTTACGCGGGCTTCTTCCGCATCTGCCTCGATGTAGCTGTCGATGCCTTTGACGAGAGCGTGGGAAAGACGCTCTTCGACAGAGGCGTGACGCCATTCTTCAGCTTTCTTTTCGGTGACCGCGGCGCCGACGTGCTTGAGAGTCTCCCCGAAGTCCACAAGGCGTTCGGTGGCATCGGGGCGACGATTGAGAAGAACGTCTTCGACGAGAACCTTCAGTTCGGGATCGATCTCTTCGTAGACCTCGAGCATGCCGGCGTTGACGATGCCCATGTCGAGGCCGGCGGCGATGGCGTGATAAAGAAACGCGGAGTGCATGGCCTCGCGCACTTTGTTGTTGCCGCGAAAGCTGAAGGAGATATTGGAGACGCCGCCGGAAACTTTGGCGTGGGGAAGGTTGGCCTTGATCCAGCGCGTGGCGTTGATGAAGTCGACGGCGTAGTTATTGTGTTCTTCAAGGCCGGTGCCGACGGTGAGGATGTTGGGATCGAATACGATGTCTTCAGGCGGGAAGCCGACTTCACCGACGAGGATGCGGTAGGCGCGCTCACAGACGCGAATCTTATCTTCGTAGCTGGCGGCCTGGCCTTGTTCATCGAAGGCCATCACGACGGCAGCCGCGCCATACTTGAGGACGGCGTGAGCGTGCTGACGGAATTTGTCTTCGCCTTCCTTGAGCGAGATGGAGTTGACGATTCCCTTCCCCTGAATGCATTTGAGTCCGGCTTCGATGACTTCCCACTTGGAGGAATCGACCATAAAGGGGACGCGCGCGACCTCGGGCTCAGAGGCGAGGAGTTGGAGGAAGCGGGTCATGGCGGCGACCCCGTCGATCATGCCTTCGTCCATGCAGATGTCGAGGATGTTGGCGCCGTTGTCGACCTGCTGGCGCGCAACGCTTACGGCCTCTTCGAATTTGCCGTCTTTGACGAGGCGCGCGAATTTAGGCGAACCGGCGACGTTGGTGCGCTCGCCGATCATGATGAAGACGCCGGGTTGTTGTGTGAAGGGCTGCGATCCCGACAGGCGCAGCGGGCGGCGGCGTTCCACGCTTTCTGTCACGCAGCCGCCTCTATGGCTCGGAGAATGCGCGGAGGCTTGCCGGCGAGCACCTTGGCGATAGCAGCGATGTGCTCGGGCGTGTTTCCGCAGCAGCCGCCGGCGATATTGATCAGGCCTGCGTTCGCAAATTCACTGAGCGAGCGAGCCATGTCGGAGGGGCCGAGATCGAATCCAGTCTCGGAGAGCGGGTTGGGCAGGCCGGCGTTGGGATAGCAGGAGATGGCGACGTCGGCTTTCTCGGAAAGCTCTTCGAGGAAGGGATACATGAGGTCGGGGCCGAGCGAGCAGTTGAGCCCGATGGAGAGCGGCTTGACGTGGCTGACTGCGTTCCAGAACGCTTCAGTAGTCTGGGCGGAGATCATGGTTTCGCCGCCACGGCCAACGGCGGCCGAGATCATGATGGGCAGTTCCCTTCCCTGCGCGGCGAGTCCGTCTTCGTCGTAGACATCGCGAATGGCGACAAGTGCGGCTTTGGCGTTGAGCGAGTCGAAGATGGTTTCGACGAGGAGCAGATCGGCTCCGCCGGCGATGAGTGCGCGGACTTGCTGCGCGTAGGCGGTTCTGACCTGGTCGAAGGTGATGGAGCGGAAGCCCGCATCGTCGGCGTCGGGGGAGTTGGAGAGCGAGACGGTGAGCGGGCCGATGGCGCCGGCAACGAAGCGCGGGCGGCCGGTCTGGTTGGCGACGCGGTCGGCCCATTCGCGGCATTGACGCGCGGACTGCTCGTTGATCTCCCAGGCGAGGTCGCCGAGGAATTTGTCTTCGACGATTTTCTGGTAGAAGGCAGGATCTTTACGGCCGCCGTGGTCGCGCGGGTCGTCGACGAAGAACTCGGATTGCGCGATGGCAGTGGCGCCGAAGGTGTTGGTCTCGATAATGTCCGCTCCGGCTTCAAGAAAGCGGCGATGGATGTCGCAGATCATCTGCGGCTGCGTGAGCGAGAAAAGGTCGCCATTGTTGAGCAGATCTTTGGTGGCGTTCTTGAAGCGCTGGCCGCGGATGTCGGATTCTTTCATGCTGTAGGTGCGGATGGTGGTGCCCATGGCGCCGTCGATGATGGCGATGCGGTCTTCGAGGATCTTTTGAAGCGGATGTAGGGAAAGACTCTTGCCATGTCTCGAATGGAGGGGGGTCGCCATACTTCAAGGATAAACGACTTGGCAAATGGGGGTCGGGGAGGGGGTGATGGGATGGGATGTGGAGCAGCGATGATAAATTGTCCGCGATGAATGGCCAGTTGATGCGAGGCCAGGAAATCGTCCCTCGGGGGCTAAAGCCCAGCGTCTCACTAGAAGGGCTTAATGTACGGGCTGAAGCCCGTACCCTTCAAAACAGCGACTTTTCAATAAGCTTTCAGCAGCGTGTGAAGGCAGTACTCTCGAAACTGCAACGTCAGAGGAGCTTTTGCGAAGCCTGTAGTGGCGGGAAAGAGTTGGGTCCGGATCGGCAGGCGATCCGGACCCCTGTGGGATTACTTACCCTGACAGCAGCTTCCGCAGTCGCCGCCAGTGCAGCAGGACCCGCAACCGTCGGGGCAGCAGGACTTGCAGCAGGCCTTGGCGGTGCTGAGGCGGGCGGTTTGGCCAAAGGCCATGACAGAAAGGGCGAGTGTCAGCGAGAGAAGAGCGATTGTGCGTTTCATAGAGTTCTCCTTGATGTTGAACGTGTGAGAGTGATTGAGTCTCGAAGCCGTGAAACGGCTCAAGACGCCAAGGGTGTGCACATCAGGAGGGGGTCTAGATCCGAAAGACGCGGAAGAGTATGTAGCGGGGTGGCGGCGATGCGCC
>PLTV01000250.1 GCA_003164635.1 Acidobacteriaceae bacterium | reverse complement strand
CTAGAGCACACCTATGCATTTGCCAATTTACCGGCCAGGCAGTTTTGAAGGGAATGACTTTTGCAGCGCCAGTTAATGCTTGCGAAATGGACGGGACTTCGAATGTATCCGGGCCCTTCCCACTAAAAGGTGCGCGCCCTTTAGGGCCTGAGGGATGATTCTGCCCGCATCGCCGATCAGAGTACCCCGTTTTTCGGCAGGCTGTTTGGCAGCCGCATAAGGTCGTCGAACGGTCTGGCCACAAGGCGCCTTCCCTACTGCAGTCCCCACTCGGCGCGCAGGTCTTCTGCGGGGCCGGGCGGAATCAAAGTATCCTCGCCGCGCGCGGCGGCGTCCTGTGCGCGCATCAACTCGATGTAGATCGCCTCAATGTCGGCGCAATCGTTGCTGCTGACGGGGAATTCGGGACTGGGGAAGCCTTTCATGGTGCACCCACCTCTTAACTCCTATCGGTTTGAACCCGAGAAGGTGTGATGAAGTTGTGTATCCATTTCAGTGAACGTTTCTGAACCTTGGGAATGTTGAAGTTGCGACGTTCATTCCCGGAGGAAATCCCCACTTTTCCCTCCCGATTTGGCTTCCAGCCGGATGTGCCTGATCACGATGGACTTGTCGAGGGCCTTGGTCATGTCGTACACCGTCAGCGCGGCCACGGCTGCCGCCGTCAGCGCCTCCATCTCTACGCCCGTTGGTCCCACGGTTGCCGCCGTGGCCGTAATCTGCACGCCCCCCGGCACGACATCAGCCTTCACATCGATATGCGTGAGTGTGAGTGGATGGCACATCGGGATCAGTTCGGATGTCCGCTTGGCCGCCTGCAGTCCCGCGAACCGTGCCACCTCCAGCGGATTGCCCTTGGGATTGTGTGGCAGTGCCGCCAAGACAGCGTCAGACAGCGCAACAAAGGCCGACGCGGTTGCCGAACGCCGCGTGGGTACCTTGGCGCTCACGTCCACCATCGACGCGTTCCCTGAAGCGTCGAAATGCGAAAGCTCACTCTGTGCTGGTTCGGTCATGGGAGCCATTTTCTCCTGTTCGGGTCGACTACTGAAGCAAGATTCGAGCAATCGTGCCCGGTTTCAGGCTTTCAGCATCCTCTGGAATCACGAGAAAGCAGTTTGATCGGGCCAGCGCCGCCAAGTCTCCCGAACCTTGCCACGGCACTAGCGCAACCTCGGCAATCTGTCCATCTGCTGCGCCAGGCTTCCAGAAGGCCGGCAGAAATCGCGTGAGTCCCGATTTGCCATGTACCTGCGTTTGATCAACAACGCGCGCTACGCCAAAACGCGGCCGCGGCTCAAGGCTGCCGGTAAGCGCTAACAGAACCGGGGCGCCAAACAGCAGGAACGTCACGTATGAGGAGACCGGATTGCCCGGAAGCCCCAAAAAACACCTCGCGCGTACGCCTGCTTTTGCGCGACTTTGGTCGGCAGGCAGTTCCCCAAAGACCATTGGCTTGCCGGGCTGAATCCGCACACCTGTGAAGTGGAATCGCGCCCCAAGGCGTTCGAGCGCGGGTTCTACCAGGTCGAACTTTCCCGCTGAAACTCCTCCGGAAAGCAAAATCAAGTCGGCTTTCGCCGCATCGGCTAGCGCGTCGTCGAGCGAAGTGGCGGAATCCGCCGCCGTGGGCAGAATCCACGGCTCGCCGCCTTCCGCGGCCACCAGCGCCGCCAGCATGGGAGCATTGGAATTCCGAATCTGCCCAGGGCCGGGCGTCGCATCCACTGCAACCAGCTCATCGCCGGTGGTCAGAATGGCAACCCGCGGCCGGACAAAAACGTCGAGCACGGCGTACCCGCACTCCGCCGCTACTGCAATTTGAGCCGATCCCAGCCGCGCCCCGATGGAAATCAGCAGATCGCCCTTGCGCGCCTGAGCTCCCTGCGCGACAACGTTCTCCCTTTCGGAAAGCTTTCGCGGAGGCAGAAACCTGATCTTGCCCCCTATCAGCTTGACATGCTCGATCATGGCGACAGCGTCGGCGCCGGCAGGAACGGGAGCGCCCGTCATAATCTCCCAGACCGCTTCGGGTGGCAGCGGTCCAGCAGGAGCCTCGCCTGCGCGGATAGCGCCCGCGACAGGGAGCCATGCGTGAGTCGACACCTCCCCGGCGCGGCAGGCGAATCCATCGCGCGTCGATCGTGCAAAGGGAGGCTGGTCGCGATCGGCGCAGATCGGCTGAGCGAGCACCCGGCCAGCCGCTGAGGCCAGTGCTACACGCTCCGTCGGCGGCACCGCCGCGCGCACCCCTTCTGCGAATTGCGCAACCAGGCCTGCTGCTTCCTCGTACCCCGGCAGTCGATCACTCATGGATTGGATTGTAGAGTTCGTGGGTCGCCTGCTCAATGAGCGGTCGGTGCCCTCAAAAAACAAAGGGCGCCCGGCACCCCGGACGCCCCTCGGAACGTTCACGACCACGGTTACTTCTTCTTGGTTGCCTTGTAGGTTTGCGGCACTGTCTGGGTAAAGCCTGCGAGAATGCCCTTGACCTCGGCAGCATAAGGGCCGTCCGGAGCGAGCTGAAGGTACTTCTCATAAGCCTCAAGGCAGCCGGGAGGCGGAATGAGCTTGTGGGTCTTGTCGTCCATGGTGGTCTTCTGAACCAGGCCGTTGCCCTTCAGGTAGTAGAGAATCGGCTGGTTCGGATCCGCGGCAATGGCTTTATCGGCCGCGGCCACCTGGGCATCCGCCTGGTTTGCTTGGAAGAAGATCACAGCCTCGTTCTTGAGGTAAAAGCCGGCCTGACTCGGGTTGGCCTTTCCAGCGGCATCGTAGGCGTCGTTTGCCTCCTGAATCTTGCCGGTACGCGCGTAGATTTCTCCCAGACCGCTATTGGCAAGGCCCTGGACGGCTGGAGTCGGCTTCTTTGAATTGGCCTCGAGGTCGAGGACCTTTTTGAAACTGGTGGTGGCGTCGTCGTATTGTTTCAGACCAACTTGAGCCTGTCCTAACTGAGCCCAGAGGATGGACGCATCCGGCTTCGCCGCCGTGTCCTTCAACATCAGGGTCTCGATCTCGGTGTACTTGGTCTTCTTGATGTCTGCTGCCTTGGCGTCCACATCTGCTTTCGCTGCGCTGGCGCCGAGGGTCTGTTGCGCAGTTGCCTGGGCGCTGTCGGCATCCTTGACGTCCTGAGTCACGACGCGCAGGTCGGCATTCAGGTTCTTGATCACCTCATTCGCCTTCAGAGCATCCGTATTGTGTTTTTTCAGGTCCTCGAGCTGCTTTTTCTGCTCGGCCGGCAGAGCATCCACGTATTCCTTCCGGGACATGTCGATGTCCTGCACCACATCCTGACCCTGGAGGACCGTGACTTTCTCAACGTGGTCGGCTTCCTTGTCGGTGGCCATGCCAGGCGTTCTGTAAACGAGCCGGTAGATTCCGGGCGCGACTTCGGCGGTGTACTGGCCGTTGGCGTCGACTGTAACGGTTCCCTTGTCGGTTGTCGCAGCTCTCAACCCGGGTCCTGAGGCCTGGCCCACGCCAACCAGGCTGACGGTGCCGCCGTTTTGCGGGGCCCCGGTTGGATTGGTGACTAAACCATGGATTTTCCCCGTGGGTCCGGTGGGCGCTGTTTGCGCGGTGGGGGCGGGCGTCTGAGCCAATGCGGGCAAAAGGGCAAGTGTCAGCACGCCAGCCCAAAGTGAAATGGTGCGTTTCATGGGTCTTCTCCTTGGGAGCCGCGGCAACAAAGCAATCCGCGAGCTCAGAAATCTAAATTTGGCAACCGCGTCGAGAGATCCGCTAGAGCGAATTCCCGGTTGGATCCACGGTTCTTGCCGAACTCTCGAACCGCATATCCTGCCTAAACCTGAGCCGTTTGGCAACTGCAATTTGCGTCGCCAATCTTATCATTGTCGCGCAGAGTCCGAATCGCGGCCTGTGCGATCAGCAGGACTCAAGTTAAATCCATTGGACCAGCCAACACAAGGGCTCATGGCAGTATGCGCAACTGCATGTACCTGTAACCCTGCCCCGCATCCATATCAGGTTCGACGAACGGAAGGGCCAATTCAGACTTAAAGGAGTCAGCGATTCGCGCGGTCGCACGCGTGCCGACCGCCGTACAAGCATCCATCCTAGAGTGAAGCGCGGCTCCCGATTGTGGCGCAGATCACAGTTCGCTCGACCAGGCCGTTCCGACGCAGGCCCTAGAATAGCCTCATGGCGACTACGATTCGTCCGGCGGTCCCGGAAGACGTTCCGCAAATTCTCGCGTTCATTCGCGCTTTGGCCGCATACGAGCGTGAGCCGCAGGCTGTGACCGCGACAGAAGCCGACCTGTTGCGCGATGGATTCGGAACCAACCCGTTCTATTTTTGCCTGATTGCCCATCACAATAACCGCCCCGCAGGCTTTGCCTTCTACTTTTTCAACTATTCGACCTGGAAAGGCAAGCCAGGGTTGTATCTCGAAGACCTTTTTGTCGAGCCGGAGTTTCGCGGGCTGGGAATCGGTAAAGCGCTGCTCGAAACGGTAGCGGCCATCGCGGTCGAAAAAAATTGCCCACGCCTGCAATGGGAAGTTCTGGATTGGAATACCCCGGCAATCGAGTTTTACAGCGCCATGGGTGCCGAATTCCTTGACGAGTGGCGGAACGTGCGCGTCTCGGGCGAGTCGCTCCGGCGTCTCGCCGGGATCGGTGACGACGGCGCACCTGGCTCGGAAGCACCTGGCTCGCAGGAAGAATCAGGAAGCTTGAGCCGGGCCGCGGAGGCAGCTCATTGAAAATCCGCGTCATCGGCGGCGGCTTGGCCGGTCCTGAAGCTGCGCTCACCGCGGCCCGCTTCGGTTGCTCCGTCGACCTTTATGAGATGCGAGCCATCGTCGATGGAACTCCGCGTCTGACCCCCGCGCACCAGACAACCGAATTCGGTGAGCTTGTCTGCTCGAATTCGCTCAAAAGCGAGTCGCCAAACACGGCGCCGTGGCTCTTAAAGCAGGAGATGCGCCGTGCCGGTTCGGCTTTGCTGCGCATTGCCGATGAAACGGCTGTTCCCGCCGGGCACGCTCTTGCCGTCGATCGAGTTGAATTCTCGAGGCAGATCAGTGCGGCCATACAAGCGCAGCCGTTGATTCGCGTGATTCGTGAAGAAGTCACGAGCCTTGAACCGGCTGACCCTGGCGATCTGACGATTCTGGCCACAGGTCCACTCACTTCTGAGGCGCTCAGCCGCGAAATCGAGCGCATCACCGGCGCGGGCCACCTCGCGTTTTACGATTCGATCTCTCCCATTGTCGATGCCGAAACCATCGACATGAATCGGGTCTACATGGCGGCGCGCTGGGATAAAGGCACTGCCGACTACATCAACTGCCCGATGACCCGCGAAGACTACGACTGCTTTCTTGATGCGCTGCTGGCCGCCGAAGCCGCGGAAGCGAAAGAGTGGGAGAAGCTGGACTACTTCGAGGGTTGCCTTCCCCTTGAGGTACTAGCGCGACGCGGCCGCGACACCTTGCGCTTCGGCCCGATGAAGCCGGTTGGGCTTCGCGATCCACGAACAGGCAAGACGCCATGGGCCGTGGTTCAACTGCGAAAAGAAAACCTCCGCGCCGACAGCTACAACCTGGTCGGATTTCAGAACCATCTCCGCTTTGGCGAGCAGGCCCGTGTTTTGCGCCTGATCCCCGGCCTTGAAAATGCCCGCTTCCTGCGTTACGGCCAGATTCACCGCAACACATATATTCAGGCGCCGTTGCTGCTCGACGAGAACCTGCGTCTCAAAGCGGCGCCGCAGCTCATGTTCGCCGGCCAACTCTCGGGAGTGGAGGGATACACCGAATCCATCGCTACGGGATTGCTGGCGGGGCTTGGCGCAGCCGCGCTGCATCAAGGCGC